>NZ_JBIICH010000078.1:0-10730 GCF_044239005.1 Sphingorhabdus sp.
ATGACAAAAGCAAGTCCGCCCGAAGCGTACATATATTGCTGCAACGTCCATTTTTTACCGGTTTGCGCCAGGCGCAAGCGCAGCTTATCGGCATAATTGATCTGCTGGCCGTCGGCGAAAATGATCGGGCGGCGCGCAGCAACCACCTTGCGCATTTGCTGTTCCACGCGTGCGTCGGCACTGTCCGAATGCCGCATTTTGATAGCGCTAAGACGGCGTGTCGTCGCCTTGCCGCTATTGGGCCCTGCAAAGGCGAGTGCCACCAGAACAAAGAACAAGATTGTTCCAGCCGCGATCATAAATGCCTGCATTGTCATCCGCTCTGCTACCTATGTCCTGGTTGGTCCCATGCGCGCTTCACTTCGTTTTCAACATCGATTTGAAACTGGCAAAAACAGTCTTTTTCGGTGGGATCTTGGCATCCGCAGGCGCCGCGTCAGCCATGTCTGCAAAGCTGCTAACAACGATTTCGGCCAAAGATATGATGCCAGTGGAAAGCTTGCTTCCACGAATGGCTTCAACAACTGGCTGGCCCAGTTTCGCCGCTTGCGCCGCCGACTTGGGGTCCGCTGGCAACAGCAGGTCGATCTTGCGTTCGATTGTGCTTTCAAAATCCTTACGGCTGATTTCGACGACCGCTGGTTGAACATTGTTGGCGACGACCAGCACTTTGCATTGCGGCGCATTTTGTTTCAGCCATGCCAAAACGCGGATGCTGTCGCGCGCTGAAGCCAGCGTCAGTTCGGTTGTAACAACCGCAATATTCACGTCGTTCATAAGATGCGGATACGCAATCAGCATGCTGCGTGGCATATCGATGACGGTGTTTTCGAACGCGGCGCGAAATTCTTCCTGCAGCTGGAAAAAGGCCGATCCATCGGTCAATACCGGGCTGCTCATCGGCGCTTCTGCGGACAAGATCGACAGACGTTCATTGGCTTTGATCATGGCGCGTTCGATAAACAATCCGTCGATGCGGCTTGGGTTATCAATGGCGTCGGTCAAGCCGCGGCCGGGTTCCAAATCCATCGCAAGCGCAGCTGTGCCAAAGTGCACATCAAGGTCGAGCAAGCCTGTCTGATGGCCATGTACTTGCGAAAATGCCCATGCCAGTGATGCCGCGACGGTGGACGCGCCCGCGCCACCGCGGGTTCCGATGACGGCGGTCGACACATGTGGCCGGTCCACATTGCCCTCATCGGCTTTCGGTGCGGTCAACGCGGCTTGTGCATTGGCGAATGAATCGCGTAGCGCGTCAGGGCTCAGTGGCTTCAACAGATAATCCTGCAGACCGGACATCAACAAATCGCGGTAGAGGCGAACGTCATTCACCTGACCAACCGCAATGACGATTGTTCCGGGCTCGCACACTTCGGCCAGACTGTTGATGTCGCTGATCGGATCACCCGATTCCGACAAATCGACCAGCAATATTTGCGGGCTTGCGGAAACAGATAGTGATTGAATGGCGTTGCGCAGGCCGCCTTTATAGACTTTGTCCTGGTTCCAGCCCATTTCCTCACACACAGCGCGAATGACATCCAGCGTGAGGTCGTCGCAGACATAAGCGTTAATCGGGTCGCGCGTTCCGGAGTTACCGGATTTCCATGGAGCGTTCATCATTTGCCTCCGGCCTTTGTCTTGTAAGCGTTTACCGCTGCGTTACCGCTGTTGCTGTCGAGCCGCTTGTTATCGCGTCCACGCACCAGATCTTCGGGGTCTGCCACCATGGCAGCAAGGTTGGAATTTATGGCGCAGCCGTAATTGCTGTTGTTACCTGCATTGAAGTTTTGGCCTTGCGTGCGATGATCGGGGCAGGACGGCACCGATGCTTGGGATCGGGTGACAACAACGCGAATGTTGCCCGGTGCGATTATGCCGGGCGTTACCGGTGCCCCCTGTGTGACCATGATACCGCGTTCTGCCGCGGCTGCGCGGACGTCGCGGGCGGCACCTTCGTTGCCAAAGCCATCGCCGCTATCGATTGCAATGCGGTCACCATAACGAAGGTCCAGCACGTCAAACCATTCGTTCAAGCGCTTCTGGTCGGCACTGCCGATACCATCGCCGTCGGAGGCAAGGTCGATGGCGTAATTGGTCCGCTCGACAACAGGCTGGTGCACCGAATACATGGATGTGTTGGTTGGCAATGTGCCGCAACCGGCCAAGCCAAGGCTTGCAGCGATCAGGATTGTTACCTTTTGCATATCTTGTCTCCTTGAACGGACGGTCATTTGTCGAAGCTGAAACCGGGGCCGCTTGGAACGGTCGCGGAGGTTTGCGATTTGACTTTCTTGGCCAATGGCGCGGGTGCGTCGGTCACGGATACCAGTGCTGGCCCATTGGACACGGTTGGCGCAATAGTTGGCATGGCGCGGGTTTTTTCGTCCTTGTTGCTTGTCACTTTGCCCAGCAAAATGCGTTCAAGGTCATTTGGCGAATGCATTCCGTCGGTCGGCAAAACAATCTCGCTATCGGATACGGGTTTCACCAAATAGGGCGTGACGACGATCATCAGTTCGGTTTCGTTACGCCGCCAACCATTCGATTTGAACAGCGCGCCAAGCACGGGAAGGTCACCCGCTCCAGGCATCTTGTCGACCGAGCTGCCCATTGTGTTGCTTAACAATCCAGCGATCATCATGCTTTGACCCGAACCAAGCTCCACCGTCGTTTCGGCCATTCGCGTTGTAGTTGCCGGCACTTCAAGACCGCCGAAGCGCACGGCACCTTGCGATGAAATGTCCGAGACTTCCGATCGCACCCGCAGCGAAATGCGGCCATCCGACAACACCGTTGGCGTGTAGGTCAGGTTGACGCCATAATTCTTATATTCGACGTTGGTGCCATTGTTCGACGATGTCACCACTGGGAACGCGCCGCCCGCCAGAAATTCGGCCGT
The DNA here is from genome assembly GCF_044239005.1 of Sphingorhabdus sp. Classification (GTDB taxonomy): domain Bacteria; phylum Pseudomonadota; class Alphaproteobacteria; order Sphingomonadales; family Sphingomonadaceae; genus Sphingorhabdus_B. Next base: position 2,903 of record NZ_JBIICH010000078.1, read on the forward strand.
TTCGCCGGATACCGTTGTCAGATTGGGGTTGGCCAAGGTTGAACTCAGGCCTGCCTTTTCCGATAGATCGAAGGCAGCGGCCACATCCAAGCCAAACAAGCGACCCGCCGCCGTCAGCACATTTGTGCCCGCAGGAACCTTAAATTTATACTGCGTATATGGGCTTGTTATAAATTGTCCGGTCGCCGGGTTGAACGGAAGCGATATTGATTTTGCGGGCAGGCCAAATAGCGCCGACGCATCTAAAACAGGCAGGTTATCCGGGTTCGTGACCGACGTGATCTCCGCGATGTCACGTCCTTGATACACGCCGCCAAGAATGCCTGTCCCGCCATGATCGCGGGTCTTAAGGTTGCCCGAAATTTCCTTCATCAGCGACCGGCTGACTTCAGCAATGCGGACCTGCAGGTTGATTTGCAGCGGCGTCGCGTTTTTCAGCCGGGTTACGACTTGCGTGTTTCCGCCGGTGAACGCCTTTACCAAAGCTTCGGCTTCAGCCGCCTCTTCGGGTTGGTTGACGGTTCCTGTCAGCAGGATAACGCCATTCATCGTGGTAACAACAATCTTTGAATCGGGCATCGCCAGCGTCAGCATTTGCGAAATCGAGTCCATATTGTTGCCGACGCGGACCGTTGCCTGATACACCGTGCGGCCAGCGGCATCGGTCGCGTAAACCGTGGTTTCGCCGGGGCCCTTGCCCAGAATGTAGATCTGGCGTCCGGTCTTCACCTCGACATCGGCGATGGTTGGGTCCGCGACCACCACGTCGGTGATGTTTGAACCCAGATTGACCTGTTGCCCACGTCCGATAGACAAGATGAGCACCTTGCCATCTTTTGTGGCTTGCGCCGACGCTGCTGTTGGCATCCCGACCAACGTGCCGACTAAGGCGGTGGTGCCGATAGCTGCGGTCATAGCCGCGGCGGCAAGGCCCGATTTGAATGTGGTGAAACGTGCCATGTTGTTATTATCTCCGGCTAATGTCGATTTCGGTCACATTGCCGCCACGCGACACACGGACCACTGGACCCTTCATAATTTTCTCGACTTGCTTTTGCGTGCGGGCCTGTTCGGCTGCGACCGCCAATGGCATTTGTTCGGGCATGCTGCTGCGTTGGAAGCGCGAGACATCGCCGCCGGTTGCATAGCTGCTTTTGGTGGCGGATGGCCGCTGTGCCAGCTGGCGCATGATCGCCCGCTCCTGATCTACGGTTGCACCTTCGGGGATGTTGATATCGCCAGAGGCTAGCGCTTGTTCCAGTTCGGCGGCGTTGTCGGCTAGCGAACGCAGGGAAAGGCTGATGGTGCCGATTGATTGCGCGACCGTAATCTTCTCCGCAATGCGTGGGGTCGCTTCAATCGTCACCAATTTATATTCAGAGACGACTGTATTGCCCTTCTCATCGACGGAAGGGGTTGCGCGTTGGTCGGTCGCCAGCACACGCAGGTTGCGGACGATGGTTTCGGAAACCTTCAACGGCGGACCAGCGCTTGCTTCGACATTTTGTGTGAGCACAAGGTCAACACGGTCGCCGGGGAAGACAAAGCCAGCAACACCGGTCAATGCCGACACCGGCACCGTCACGGCGCGCATGCCAGGTCCAAGCGCAGCGGCGAGGAAACCGCGATCACCGGGCTTAACGATGGAACCTTGGGTCAGTGGCTGGCCAGCGGTCACGGCGTTGCGAACGACCGTGCCGACAAGGCTGTCAATCGAGGCGCCACCGTCCCCTTCTTTGAAATAGGCGGCTTCGATCAGTTCTTTCGGCCATGGTTGATAGCGCACGCTGTCGGCGGTGATGATCGTGCCAACGGGCAATGCCTTGGTCGCGACGAGGACTTTGGGTCCGGCTGGCACGGGGGCCGGCGCGGCGGCCGCTGTAGATTGGGGAGCAGATGCACCGTTGAACATGCTGCGCGCCATAAGGGCGGTCACTGCCGCGATTAAAAGCGCAGCCACCAGCAATATGACTTTTTTCCTATCCATTACCTATTGTCCCCTGAAAGGTCCCCTGATCGAACCATGCTATTTCATGTAAAATGGTTAAAAATCCGTTCACCGATGATCCAAAGCCCGGACAGCGCGATCGCCACGCCATAGGGAATCCGCGCGCGGCCCTCGCCGCGTTTCCATTTGTGAATCGCGAGGAAAATGATGGTGACCACCGCGCCGATGATCGATGCGTATAAGACGAGGCGGATGACCTCGACCCAGTGGAACCACAATGCCAACGCGGCAAAAAGCTTCACATCGCCGCCACCCATCGCGCCGAAATGGAACGCGACCGCAAAGACACTGAATGTAATCGCTGCGGTGAGTAGGTGCACGCTGATGTCGGTGAGGTTAAACCCGCCGCTGGCCAGCCAGAATAATGGCGCGCCAAGTGCGATCGCGATGGTTATCTTGTTGAAAATAAGACGGTATCTGATGTCGGTGTAGATTGATACCAACAGCGCAATTGCCAAGCCGCCAAGGGTTGCGTAAGCGAGAGTTTCACTGGTCATCTGCACAGCATTAACCATGAAAGATTACCAAAAAGTAACCATGCACGCACCGAAAACACCGATGAACCGCCGCGCAATTCCGGCCAATGCCGCAGAGACGATGTGGCACGCCGCCGATGGTTGGCCGATCCGGCGGATTGATTGGCAGGCGTCGACCCCGCCGCGTGGTTCCTTGTTATTCTTGCCAGGGCGCGGCGATCATTACGAAAAATATCTGGAAACATTGGCTTATTTTGCCGATGCCGGATGGCATGTTACCGCCATCGACTGGCGCGGGCAGGGTGCTTCGGGCCGGTTGCTGGATGATCCCCAAGTCGGCCATATCGACGATTTCGCGACTTGGATCGCCGATCTGGGCACATTTTGGGACGCATGGAAACGCGACACGCCAGCGCCGCATGTTGTGCTCGCGCACAGCATGGGCGGGCAACTGGCGATGCGCGCTTTGGTGGAAAAGACGATGGATCCCGACGCGGTGGCGCTGAGCGCGCCGATGCTGGGCATTCAAACGGGCGGCCTGCCGCTTGCGCTCAACCATGCCGTTGCCAAATTGATTGTGGCATTGGGCAAGGGCAAGCAAGCCGCATGGAAAGTCAGTGAAAAGCCATTATCGCCGATGAGCATGCGCGGCAAAATGCTGACGCATGACGACGACCGTTACGAAGATGAGGTCGCGTGGTGGGCGCTGCGTCCTGAGGTAAAGCTTGGGCCGCCAAGCTGGCACTGGGTGGAACGCGCCATGGCGTCGATCCGCTTGCTGGAACGACCCGGCGCGCTGGAGGCGGTGCAAACGCCAATCCTGTTGCTCGCGACGACGGCGGATCAATTGGTCAGCACACAGCGGGTGATCGCAGACAGCAAAAGGCTGCCGCATGCTGAAACGCTGATTTTCGGCAAAGAGGCCGCGCATGAGCTGCTGCGCGAGGCAGATGGCGTGCGCGACCAGTGCCTGAAACGCATCGACGCCTTTTTGGACCAGCACGCACCCCGGCCATGAGCGATTTTAGCATTGCCATAATCGGTGCAGGCATCGCCGGGGCAAGCCTTGCCGCACAGCTGTCTGCATATCAGTCGGTTGTCCTGATTGAGGCGGAGGCGCACCCGGGATATCATTCCACGGGCCGGTCCGCCGCGTTCTGGGTGGAATGCTATGGTGGCCCGGACGTTCAACCGCTGACCACGGCGTCGGGCCCATTTCTGGCGAACCCGCCCAAGGATTTTCACGATGGTCCATTGATGTCCCCGCGCGGCGGGCTGCACATTGGCACGGCAGAGCAGCAACCTTTGGCGGATGCTATGCTGGCGGAGTTCGCCTCAAGCGGCGTGCATTTTGAACGCAGCGATCGCAAGGATTTGGAACGACATGTGCCCGGTCTGCGCAGCGGATGGACGACGGGGCTATGGGAAGCGGCCTGTGCCGATATTGACGTCGCCGCGCTCCACGCCGCCTATCTGCGCCAAGCGCGCAAGCAGGGCGTACAGCCACATTGCAACAGCCGGCTGGAACGTGCCGTGTGGCGCGACGGCATGTGGCATATTCAAGCAGGCAGCCTGATTTGCACCGCCGATATCATCGTCAACGCCGCAGGGGCATGGGCCGATCATGTGGCGCAGATGGCGGGCGTTGCTCCCTTGGGCATTCAACCCTATCGGCGGACGATTGCGCAATTGGCGGTTGCACCCGATGTGCCTGCGGCCCTGCCACTCGTTATTGGCCTTGATGGCAGTTTCTATTTCAAGCCAGATGCGGGCGGACGTTTGTGGCTCAGCCCGCATGACGAGACTGCAACACCGGCATGCGATGCCGCACCTGAAGAGCTGGACATCGCGCTTGCCATTGATCGGCTGCAGCAGGTTGTCGACTGGGACATCCGCCGGGTCGAACGCAAATGGGCCGGCTTGCGTAGCTTTGCGCCTGACCGGCTGCCCGTCATTGGCCGCGATGCGGCGCATGATGCGTTTTTCTGGTTTGCAGGGCAGGGCGGCTTTGGCATTCAGACGGCACCTGCCGCAGCGCAGCTGGCGGGATCGTTGTTGAACGATGCCATAATAGCGCCCGACCGCGTCGATGCCGCGCTCTATGCGCCCAGGCGTTTTTAACTAGCCTATCGCAACCTTGTTGCCGGCAGCATCGGCCGCATCGCTGGCGAGCCGGTCTGCGCGTTCATTTTCGGGGTGGCCATTATGCCCTTTGACCCAAATCCATTCCACCTGATGCCGCGCCATCGCTGCGACCATCTCACGCCATAGGTCGGCATTGCGCACCGGCTGTTTCGATGCGTTTTTCCAGCCATTGCGTTGCCAGCCAAAGATCCATTTTGTGATGCCGTCGATAACATATTTGCTGTCGGTGTGCAGTTTGACGCTGCATGGTTCGACAAGGGCGTTCAGCGCCTGAATGACCGCGCTCATTTCCATGCGGTTGTTGGTGGTGTCCGGATCGCCGCCCGCAATTTCTTTTTCATGCTTGCCATAACGGATGATCGCACCCCAGCCGCCCGGCCCGGGATTGCCCTTGCACGCGCCGTCGGTGAAAATTTCAATCTGTTTCATGGCAATTGGGCCAAAAGGGCTTCAACCTGATGGGGGTCGCTGTAATATTCCAGCCGCCGCAGGAATGCCAAGGGGTCCTTGCGTGTGACCAGCGCATCGGCAGGCGTGTTAATCCAGTCGTAACACCGCGTTAATGTAAACCGCAAACATGCCCCACGCAGCAATATCGGTAAGGCGTCGCGCGTTGCGGCATCCATCGGCACGGCTTTGGTGTAGCCCGCCAACATGGCCGCGCTCACATCTGCGTCAAAGACTTTGCCATCGCCCGAAAAGCACCATGCGCTGTGCGTGACCGCAAGGTCATAGGCGCGGATTTCGGAGCAGGCGAAATAGAAATCGATCAGACCAGTGACATTGTCGCCCAGCATCAGGACATTGTCTGGAAACAGGTCCGCATGGATCGCCGCCACGGGAAGATTGGTCGGCCAATGCGCCTCAAGATAATCGCATTCCGCAAATATCCGCGCAGCTAGGCCTTCGGAAATGTCGTCCAGACCTTGCGCGGTGCAGCGCATGGCAAGCGGCCGGAATGCAGAAATGCCAAGGCTGTTGGGCCGCGACAGCGTGAAGTCCGCCAGCGCCTTGTGCATTTGCCCAAGCGCCGCGCCGGTGGAGTGCGCCTGTGCCGCCGATGGTTCGGTGACCGACACGCCATTGAGAAATTCGATCAGGCAGGCCGGCTTTCCAGCGATGGTCTGCAGCCAATTGCCGTTGCGGTCCGACATAAACCGCGGAACCTTGCACCCCGCTTCGTGCAAATGTTTCAGCAGCGCATAGAAAAACGGCAGATCCTTGGGATCCACGCGGTTTTCGTAAATGGTCAGGATGAAGCGGCTTTGCGTTGTTTCGACGAAGAAATTGCTGTTCTCAACGCCCTCGGCAATGCCTTTTAGCGAAACCAGTTCACCTGCATCATAAAGCGCCAAAAAGGCACCGACCTGTTCAGGCCCTAATTGCGTATAAACGGCCAAATCAGGCCGCCGCGCCGGCCAGTTCGCGTGGCAATTTAAAGGTGATGCTCTCTTCGGCGGTTGTGACCTGCTGTTCGTCGATGTCAAAATGCGCGGCAAGCGCATCGATGATTTCGCGGACCAATATTTCAGGGGCAGATGCGCCTGCCGTCAGGCCAAGCGTGTCCACACCGTCAAACCAGTTCATGCTGATATCGTCGGCGCGCTGCACAAGATGCGCTTTCGCACCCGAACGCGCGGCGACTTCGACCAAGCGTAGCGAGTTCGAACTGTTTGGCGCACCGATGACGATGACGAGTTCGCATTTGTCCGCAATCGCCTTTACCGCCTCTTGCCGGTTCGATGTCGCGTAGCAAATATCCTCACCCTTCGGTCCAACAATGTTCGGGAAGCGTGCTTCAAGAATGGATGTGATTTCCGACGTATCGTCGACGGATAAGGTCGTCTGCGTCAGAAATGCAAGATTGTCGGCATCGGCCGGCTGAAGATTGCGGGCGTCCTCTGCGGTTTCCACCAATGTCATCGCGCCTGCGGGGACTTGGCCGAATGTGCCGATGACTTCGGGATGGCCTGCATGCCCCACAAAAATGATGTGCCGGCCGGCTTCCACCTGCCGTTCGGCCTGCTTATGCACCTTTGACACCAACGGGCAGGTGGCATCGAAATAGGCAAGGCCGCGTTGCTGTGCATTTGCGGGGACCGATTTAGGAACGCCATGCGCCGAAAATACCACATGCGCGCCATCGGGCACTTCATCCAGTTCCTCGACAAATATCGCGCCCTTGGCCTTCAAACTGTCGACGACAAAGCGGTTGTGCACAATTTCATGGCGCACATATACAGGCGCGCCATGTTGTTCGAGCGCGAGCTCGACAATCTTGATAGCGCGGTCCACGCCAGCGCAAAAACCGCGTGGTGCCGCGAGAAGCAGCGTGAGGGGTTTCTTGGAGATCGTTTGTTCAGTCATCGGCAATGTCCTTTAGTTAAACAGGCCGCATCCGCCAAGACCTTTCCCCTGTTGCACGTCAGGCGATGGGCGGATAAGGACCAATGCCAGCGACGTACCCGCAACCCATGCACTGTTATGCCAAGGATAGCCTATATGAAATTTGCCGCCAAAGTCCTGACCTTCGGCATTGTCGCAGCAACCTTGGCCGGTTGTTCGCGCGAAGGCGACCTTGATATCGGTGCTGGTGTGGGCGTGAACGTCACACGTTCGGGCTGCCCTGCGGTTGCCGTTCCTGATGGTACGGGCGACATAACCTTGTTCAACCCGGCCGACAGCCAGGATGCGAGCGCAATTGATATTGTCGCATCGATTACGAACATCCGCCCGACGTGCAACGACAGTGGCGACAAGATTTTTTCACAAGCAAGTTTCGATGTTCAGGCGCGGCGCAGCGATACGCAAGGCAGCCGGACAGTGACTTTGCCTTATTTCACCACCGTGGTGCAGGGCAACAGCGCCGTTATCGCCAAGCGCGTTGGCCAAGTGACCGTGCAATTTGCCGATGGCCAGCAACGGGCATCCGCCAGCGCGCAAGCGGCAAGCTATATCGACAAGGCATCGGCGAGCTTGCCGGCCGAAATCGTGCAAAAAATTACCAAGAAGCGCAAGCCGGGTGATCCCGATGCGGCGCTTGACCCCATGGCGGACACTGAAGTGCGCGCTGCGGTCGTCCGATCAAGCTTTGAAATGCTTATCGGGTTCCAGCTGACCGAAGATCAGCTGCGGTATAATGTAACGCGTTGATACGCGCTTTTTTCAAGGCACGAAGATGACCCTTTTTGAACAATAT
>NZ_JBIICH010000077.1:0-10893 GCF_044239005.1 Sphingorhabdus sp.
CCGACAGTTGGAGAACCTCTTGCCGCCATGCTTCGATCGCTGCGCTAAAACTACCGCCAAACATCAATGTCGCGGATTTGCGCTGCCACTCGGTCTCTGCCGATAACAAATCAGCAAGACCCTCGGCTTCGTTTAGATCCAACCGGCCATTGGCATAAGCTCTGCGCGTAAATTCCCCTGCCTCTGCCGCGCGCACATCGGGAAACTGCGATATGGCTTTTTCGACAGCGCGAACGACGGCGCGTCCACCATGAATATGAAGCTCAGCAAGATCCTCGCCCGTGGCACTATCGGGACCTGGAAAGAGCAGGACAAGCGCTTGGTCGAGTGTCTCTCCACTGTCTGGCGCCCGTAATATAGCCAGCGATGGACGCCGCGGCTTTGGTGTCCGGCCCGCAAGCCCGTGCACCACATCAAACGCCGCAGGGCCGCTGATGCGGATAATCGCTATGGCAGCCGGCGGCGCACCGCTGGACAGTGCAAAAATAGTATCGGTGGCGGACATCAAAGCTCTATTTTTTGTCTTTGCTGCTCACGCCCGACATGGCGGCTTTTGCACCTGTTTCGATCAGTTGTTGAAACAGCTGCAATCCCATTTGCCCCATTGGCGCGATTTGCTTGCCAAGTTCCTGAAGCTGGTCGATGCCACCGGCGCCGTTCATCAGGTTCGTGACCTTTTCAACATAGGCCTCATTGGCCTTGGTCACATCGGGCAAACCCAAAAGCGCACGGGCCTCTTCTGGCGAACAATCGATCTCTATGTTCATCTTCATGGCCGGGACTCTCCTCTTGATGGTATGACATACTATAAAGACAACATCGAATCACGCAATTGCGGAGAATGTCCGCACAGGAGCAAGATATGGGCGACATGATAAAGATTCCGGCATTGAACGAAGATGCCTTGTTTCCGGCGTATCTCGCCGCTCCGGTTGGCGCAGCGAAAGCGGCTATCATCGTCATACCCGAAATTTTCGGCGTAAATGCGGGCATTCGCCAAAAATGCGATCATTTGGCTAATGACGGATATCTGGCGATTGCACCCGACATTTTCTGGCGTTTCGCGCCCGGCGTCGAACTTAATCCCGATGTGGAAGCACAGCTTCAAGAAGCGTTCGGTTATTTTGGCCAATATGATGCCGATGACGGTGTAAAAGACATTGAGGCTGCTATTCACGCGATACGGGGCGGCATTTCAGGCCATGCCCCCGTTCAAAATGTGGGCTGTGTCGGCTACTGCCTGGGTGGACGACTGGCCTATATGGCGGCGACACGCACCGATATCAGTGCATCGGTTGGCTATTATGGCGTCATGATTGATCAAATGCTTGGCGAAAACCATGCAATTGCCCATCCACTCATGCTGCATATCCCCACTGCCGACCATTTTGTGGGTCCAGAGGCGCAGGCGGCAATCCATGCTGGGCTGGACAATCACCCAAAGGTGACTTTGCACGATTATGAAGGGCTCGACCACGGCTTTGCCGCCGAGATGGGCAACCGCCGGAACGAAGCTGGCGCGGCACTTGCCGATTCCCGCACGGCAGCGTTTTTTGCAGAGCATCTAAATTGAGGGCTATCTGACGATCGTCAGATAGCCCTCAAAAATTAGCGGCTGATCAGCGCGATGACGTAGCTGCCAACGCCCAAATCGGGGTCGGTCCAACCTTCGTAAATCATCTTGAGCGCAACATAGACGATCACGGCCATGCCCAGCCATGCAATCCATTTATAGCGTTCAATATATTGGGCGATGATATTCGCTGCGATACCCATGAGCGCAACCGCAAAGATCAGACCAACAATCATGATGCCCGGATGATCCTTGGCAGCGCCTGCTACGGCCAGAACATTGTCGAGGCTCATCGATACATCGGCAACCGCAACTGCCCATGCCGCCGCAGCAAAGCTTTTGGCAGCCGGAATCCCGCTATTTTCGTCACCTAAAATTTCAGGAGAGCCCGGCGATTCCGTTGCTTCGCTGCGTTGCAGGTCGCGGTACATTTTCCACGCAACCCAGATCAGCAACAACCCGCCGACGAAGATGAGGCCGATAACACCCATCAACAAATTCACCATCAACGCAAACACCACACGCAAAACCAGCGCAGCGATAACCCCGATGAAAATGACCTTTTTGCGCTGTTCTGGAGGCAGACCGGCGGCCAGTGCGCCAACAACAATCGCATTGTCACCCGCAAGCACAAGGTCAAGCAAGATGACTGAACCCAAAGCGGTCCAAGCGCTCGTGGTGTTTAGATTGGAGAAATCATTGACGATATGACCCCAAATTTCGGCAGGGCCGCCAAATGACATCGCCGATGACGCGGTCGCAATCAAAAATTCAAACATCATGATGTCGCCTATTGCTTACTGATTCATGGAATCGAAGAAGTCTTCGTTGGTCTTCGAATCCTTCATCTTATCGAGCAGGAATTCCATCGCGTCGATGGTGCCCATTTGCATAAGGATACGGCGCAGGACCCACATTTTCTTGAGCTTGCCTTCCTCAACCAGCAATTCTTCCTTACGCGTGCCGGACTTGCCGACATCAAGCGCTGGGAAGATACGCTTATCCGCGACCTTGCGATCGAGCACGATTTCGGAGTTGCCGGTACCCTTGAATTCTTCGAAGATGACTTCATCCATGCGGCTGCCGGTATCGATCAGCGCGGTTGCGATGATGGACAAGGAACCACCTTCCTCGATATTTCGTGCCGCACCAAAGAAGCGCTTTGGACGTTGCAACGCGTTCGCATCGACACCGCCGGTCAACACCTTGCCCGATGATGGAACGACCGTGTTATAGGCACGGCCAAGGCGCGTGATCGAGTCGAGCAAGATGACAACATCATGCTTATGCTCCACCAGACGCTTTGCCTTTTCGATAACCATTTCAGCGACTTGCACGTGACGGGTCGCGGGTTCGTCGAAGGTGGAGGACACAACCTCTCCCTTCACCGAACGCTGCATATCGGTGACTTCTTCTGGACGTTCATCGATCAACAAAACGATCAAGAACACTTCAGGATGGTTTTCGGTAATGGCGCGGGCAATATTCTGCAGCAACACGGTTTTACCCGTACGCGGCGGCGCAACGATGAGCGCGCGCTGGCCCTTTCCTTGCGGGCTCACAATATCGATAACGCGTGCGGACTTGTCCTTCACCGTTGGATCAAGCGAGTCCAAAGTCAGTTTTGAATCTGGATATAGCGGTGTGAGGTTATCGAAGTTAACGCGATGACGGACGGCGTCCGGGTCATCAAAGTTGATCTTCATCACCTTGGTCAGCGCAAAATAACGCTCGCCATCTTTCGGCGCGCGGATTTCACCTTCAACGGTGTCACCGGTGCGTAGACCAAATTGGCGGACCATATTTGGCGATACGTAAATATCGTCTGGACCCGCAAGATAGTTCGCTTCTGGCGAGCGCAAGAAACCAAAGCTGTCGGGCAGAACCTCAATCGTACCCAGACCCATGATCTGCTCGCCATCTTCGGCCAGCTCTTTCAGAATAGCAAACATGAGATCCTGTTTGCGCAAAGTCGACGCGCCCTCGACACCAAGCTCTTCAGCCATCGATACGAGGTCAGCGGGGTTTTTGCTTTTCAGCTCTTTCAAATGCATAGGTAATTCCGTTGAATGGACCATTGGCCCCGATTGCAGGTGGACAATTGTCCGATTGAGAGCCGGTTTTTAAAAAGACAACCGACAAGATGTTGAAAGTTGGTGGCGCGGTTGTTGTTGCGTTCGCGCCTCACGCCCAGGACGGGCTTGGACGGACAAATAGGCTGCGATGCATCCGCCGTCAACTGTTCTGCACAATCGCGCGGCGTAATCGTCAGAATGGCTTGGCCACGACCAATATAACGATGATGGCAGCCGCAATGCCCGGCACTTCGTTCAACAGGCGTAATTGCTTGCCCATTAGCTTGCGTTCACCGCGTGCGAGCTTCTTTGCATAACCAACAATCCAACCATGATATCCGGACAGACCCAGCACGAAGAGCAATTTGGCATGGAACCAGCCTTCAGTCATCGCACCGATATTCCAAGCCAGAAATAATCCCACAACCCACATTATGATGATCGATGGATTGAGGATGATTTTAATGAGCTTGGACTCACGGTCCACCCATTTGGCAGCCTCTTCAGACCCTACTGCACTTTCCTGATGATAGACGAAAAAGCGCGGCAGCATAAACAGCCCCGCCATCCAGAAGATCACAAAAATGATATGGGCAGACTTTAACCAGATATACAGCACAGATAGCGTTTCCATCATGAAAACGGCCTTTATGGGTTAACCCTTGCGGACCAGTTTAAGAAGCATTTCGACATTTTCAATCGGCGTATCGGGCAAAATACCATGGCCGAGATTGAAGATATGGGGGCGATCGGCAAACGCCGATAGAATATTGTCAGCGGCCTCTTTCAAGACCTGACCGCCGGCAATCAGCGCGAGTGGATCAAGATTGCCCTGCACGGGGAGACCTTTGGGCAGCTCTCGATTTGCCCAATGTGGATCAACCGTTTCATCTAATCCCAATGCATCAACGCCCGTGCCCTCAGCATAAGCGGCAAGCTTACCGCCCGCGCCTTTGGGGAAACCAATGATGACAGCATTCGGATTGCGCGCTTTTAAACGACGCACGATTTCCGCATTTGGCGCGATGACCCATTTTTGGAACTGTGCTGGCGACAAAGACCCTGCCCAGCTGTCAAACAACTGAACCGCATCAACGCCGGCATCAATTTGATTGGCCAGATAATCGACCGTTGCTGAAATGATCGCTTCGATAAGATCACCAAAACGCTCCGGCTCTGCGTGGGCCATTCTGCGGGCCTCTGCTTGGTCTTTGCTACCCTGACCATGCACCATGTAAGTAGCGACCGTCCACGGGCTTCCAGCGAAGCCTAGGAAGGTTGTTTCCGCTGGCAATGCCGCCGATACTTTACGCACCGTGTCGATAACAGGATTGAGCCGTTCAGATGCTGGCACAAAGTCTTCAAGCCGTGATTCCGCCAAGCGCGGTGCAAGCCTTGGACCTTCGCCTGTTTCGAACCACAGATCCTGACCCATGGCGTGCGGAATGACGAGAATGTCTGAGAACAATATGGCGCCATCAAAACCAAAGCGCTTGATTGGCTGCAGCGTTATCTCCGTCGCGGCATCGCTGTCATAAGCAAGCGCCAGAAATCCGCCCTTTTCAGCACGAAGAGCCCGATATTCTGGAAGATAACGGCCTGCCTGTCGCATGAGCCAAATAGGCGGTACTGCCTCTTGGTTGCCCTTAAGGACGTTAAGCAGTTTTTTCGAGGCTTGCGCTGACATAAGCGGCAGAGATCCAATCAAAATATATATTTATATAAAGGATGATGAAAGATGATGTGCTGTTGATATCGCAGGCCTTAAAAGCTTTTGCGGATATTGCCAACATCTTGACGTCCAAGGGCAAACGCAATCCAACGGAGTCGCAAATTCCATCCCCATTATTCACAGGCTGTGGATAGGCAATTGCCCCTGTGGACAGGCTGTGCCCGAATCGAGAGGTTATTCGGCGATAGTGGGGAAGATAGGGTGGGTGAAAACTTGTCCCTTGATTTATCCCCAGCCTACCAACAAGACTGTGAGTCATGAGCCAACGTTTTCATCTTCATCTGCTTTCGGACTCCACAGGCGAGACGCTTGAAAACATTGCGAAGGCCGCATTGGCGCAGTTTGATGGCGCTGAAAATGTCGTAAAGCATTTTTGGCCGATGGTCCGTTCGGAAAGCCATCTCGACCGCATATTACGCGACGTTGCGACGAACCCAGGGCTTGTCCTGTTCACATTGGTCAATCGTGACACGCGGCGCAAGCTGGAAACACGATGTCGTGCGATGGGTTTGCCAGCGGTTGCAGCGCTTGATGCGGTGAGCGACGCCATGTCGAATATGCTTGGGCAAGAGGCAAAGGCGCGCCCCGGCCGACAGCACGCAATGGACGCGGCCTATTTTGCCCGCGTCGATGCTATCCAATTTACCATTGCCCATGACGACGGCATCAATGCGCAAAATTGGGAAGAGGCGGATATCGTCCTTGCCGGCGTGTCACGGACATCCAAAACCCCAACGAGCATTTATCTGGCCAACCGCGGATATAAGACCGCCAACATCCCCATCGTCCCTGAAGCACCGCCGCCACCAATATTGTTTCAGTTGAAACACCCCATGGTGATTGGCCTTGTAACCAGCGCTGAACGGTTGGTTCAGGTGCGGCGCAACCGATTGCTTTCTTTGAATCAGTCGCCCGACACCGATTATGTTGATGAGGAAAAGGTGAAGGCTGAAGTCGCGCATGCGCGGCGTATGTTTGCTGATAATGGTTGGCCGGTGCTGGATGTGACGCGGCGTTCGATTGAGGAAAGTGCTGCTGCGATTATCAATCTCTTCAATGAACGCGAACTGGCCGAGGCTGCAAAAACATGACCCTCATCCTCGCGTCACAAAGCGCCGGGCGGATAGCAATGTTGCGCGCTGCGGGTGTTGATGTTGAACCGTGCCCTGCGCTGGTTGATGAAGACAGCATCAAAACGGCGCTTATGCAATCGGGGGCAAAGCCGCGCGATATTGCGGACGCACTTGCCGAAGCCAAGGCGCTCAAAATATCACGCAAACAACCGACGGCGATGGTGCTTGGCTGTGACCAAATATTGCTGAGTGCCGACGGAAAACTCTTTGATAAGCCTGAAGATAAAGACGAGGCACGCGCACATCTGGCGGCATTGTCGGGCGCTTCGCACAGACTGATCAGTGCTGCGGTCATATGCGAACAAGGCAAGCCTGTCTGGCGGATTGTCGACAGCGCGCAGATGACGATGCGCACGCTCAGCGCCGCATTTATTGACCAATATGTCGATACATATTGGGATGAAATACGGCATTGTGTGGGCTGCTATCGTATTGAAGCCGAAGGCGCGCAGCTATTTGCCAGCGTAAGCGGCAGCCAATTCACGATAATTGGCATGCCCTTGCTTCCCATTCTTGACTATCTGCGGGTGAGAGGTCTTTTGCCGACATGACTATATATGCCGAAGTTATCGGGCACCCGATTTCACATTCTAAATCACCGCTGATTCACGGCCATTGGCTGCGGCTTTTGGGCATATCGGGGGAATATCGGGCGCATGAGGTGTTGCCTGAAAATCTGGAGCAATATTTTGCGACCCGCGCCGCCGATGCCAATTGGCGCGGATGCAACATCACCATACCCCACAAGATTGCGGCGCTGGATTTTGTAAATGACCCAGGGGACGTCCGTGCGTCTATTGGGGCCATCAACACCGTGTTTCGCAATGAATCGGGCGCTTTGGTTGCAACCAACACCGACGCAGGTGGCTTTTATGGCCCAATTGCAGATGTGCCGATTGTTGGCGAAACCGCAATTGTCATTGGTGCCGGCGGCGCTGCACGTGCGGTGCTTTTCGCTTTGGCGCAGGCGGACGTCGGTGAAGTTGTTCTGGTCGCACGCAATGCGTTGAAGGCTGCTGCCTTACTGGCCCATTTTGGCCTGAAGGGCAAAGTGATTGGATTTGACGCACGTTTGCCCGATGCTGCCTTGCTCGTGAACGCAAGCCCGCTGGGCATGGTCGGGCAAGAGGCACTTGATATCGACCTGTCGCCTTTGCCCGAACATGCGTTGGTCTATGATCTGGTATATGCGCCCATTGAAACGCCGTTGCTAAAGGCTGCACGCGCCCGTGATTTGGAAACGGTCGACGGGCTTGAAATGCTTGTGGGTCAGGCCGCCATTGCCTTTGAATTGTTCTTCGGTGTTGCCCCACCAGAAGAAAGCGAAGATGAACTGCGCGCGTTGCTGTTGAAATGAATAAGCCACTTATCATCGGTCTCACAGGCTCCATCGGCATGGGCAAATCGGCTGTGGCGGCGATGTTCGCTGATGAGGGCGTTCCTGTTTTTGACGCCGATGCTGCTGTGCACGATATGCAAAGGGCAGGCGGCGAACTTGTCGCAGAGATTGAGGCTGCTTTTCCCGGAACAACCAATGCAGATGGTGTCGACCGCAAGGCGTTGGGCGCTGCGGTTTTTGGCAATCGCGATCAGCTCGCGAAACTTGAATTGCTTATTCACCCTGCAGTCGCCGAGCGCCGTAAAGCGTTTCTCGCGGGCCACAAAGACGCTGACATGGTTGTGTTCGATATACCCTTATTGTTTGAAAAGGGCGGACAAGCCGGCGTCGATGTGACGGTGGTGGTATCTGCGCCCGCGTCCGATCAACGCGCGCGTGTGCTGGCGCGCCCCGGCATGGTTCCCGAAAAATTCGAACAGATATTAAAGCTGCAAATGCCGGATGCCGACAAGCGCGCGCGCGCTGATTATGTCATTGATACTGGACAGGATATTGCAGCGACGCGCGAAGATGTGCGTGCACTTGTCAAAAAGCTGCGCGAGGGTCTTGCATAAGGCTGCAAAGAGGCTCACATCTCATCATAGAATGCGTGAAATTATATTCGATACCGAAACGACTGGATTTGACCCCGCAACCGGGGATCGCATGGTCGAAATCGGCTGCATTGAAATGATCGGCCGGGTCATGACCGGCAATCACTATCACGCATATTTCAATCCACTCCGTCCAATGCCCGCTGCCGCTGAGCAAGTGCACGGGCTTTCCGACCGCTTTTTGTCGGATAAGCCCGTTTTTGCGGAAAAAGCGGACGAATTGCTCGCGTTTCTGGGTGACAGCCCATTGGTCGCGCATAATGCCAGTTTCGACTTCGGCTTTTTAAACCATGAACTGCAATATTGCGGACGCGCCCCCGTTTCGATGGACCGCATGGTGGATACCGTCGCGCTGGCCCGTGTGAAAAACCCTGGCGCCAAGCTGTCGCTGGATGCGTTGTGTTCGCGTTACGGCATCGACCGCAGCCACCGTGTCAAACATGGCGCTTTGTTGGACGCGGAACTTCTTGCGCAATTATATATTGAACTCACCGGTGGCCGTCAGATTGGTCTTGGCCTCGCCGATAATGGCATTTCGGAGAAAGGCTTCGATCAAACCGACGATAGCAGCGTTCAGACAACGAAAATTTTCCGGCCCGCGCGCGCTCATAGTGCTTCGACAGAAGAACTGGCGCGACATTCGGATTTTGTAGCGAAGATTAAAGACGCGCTTTGGCTTCAGACGGGGTCATCGCTTTAACAAAGGAGACAGGCATTGGATATCAGGGTTTCAGGACATCAGGTCGACACCGGTGAAGCGCTCCAGACCCATGTGGAAACACGGCTTGGATCCATTGCTGAAAAATATTTCTCAAAAGCCTTATCTGCGCATGCGACATTTGGACGCGCGCCGCATGATGGCTTCACCAGCGACATTGTGATGCATGTGATGCAGGGCCTTGTCCTGAAAGGCAGGGGTGAGGCCCAGGACGCGCATGTCGCTTTTGACCGCGCTGCCGAGCGTATTGAAAAGCAATTGCGTCGTTATATGCGCCGTCTGCAGGATCGCCATGTCCAGACGGCCTATGCGGTGGCGCAGGAAGAAGCGGCCTATACGGTCTTTGACGGCAGTGACGACGATCTAGAGACAGCGGTGCCCGATGCACCAGTAATCGTCGCCGAAATGCGGACTGATATCCCTGAATCCACAGTGTCGGATGCTGTTATGTTGATGGATTTGCGCAATACGCCTGCATTGTTATTCAAAAACACTGGAACTGGACGACATAATATGGTTTACCGCCGCGAAGACGGCACGATCGGTTGGGTTGAACCAAAATCCACGCCATAAATACCGGTCACATTCGTTTAGTTTTCTTTACCAATTCAAATATTTAGGGATTGTGCTGCTAGGTGAAGCAGGCGCATTTGAAAGAAATATGATAAGACTTTCTACAAGGCTCGTTGAAGGGGCCGTTGCTGCTAACATGGTATGTTCGGGCAAATCCGACCTGCTTGCGCGCCTATCGGTGATTGCAGCCGAAAATTATTTTCTCGATTCCCATGCGGTGCTCGAAGGCATGGTGGAGCGTGAGCGACTTGGCCCGACGGGCTTTGGTGGCGGTACCGCGATTCCCCATTGCAAGGTGTCGGGCATTGATATGCCTGTTGCCGTATTTGCGCGGCTTTCAAAGCCCGTGCCCTATGATGCGGTCGACGATGAACCCGTAGACCTTGTCTGCGGGCTGATATCGCCTGCGCAAGACGGAGCGTCGCATTTACGCGCATTGGCCGAAGTCTCCCGCCTGTTTCGTGACGAGAAATTCCGTGCCCAGTTGCGTGGCGCAGCCGACTCTGCGGCCATGTTCGCCGTTCTGACCCTTTCTGAAGAGCGCGACGCTGCTTGATTGAACCGCGGCTTGCAACGGATGTGCAGATTTCTGCCATGCGGCGATTGGCAGAGGCTGACGGCGGTTTTGCGACAGTTTTAAAAAAGGGCGACGCCACATCAGGTGCCATCCTGCTCATTGGGCAGATCCGCGGCGCAGAGCCGCGTTTGTATGACCGATATCCGTCATTGGACGGCAAAACCGCCTGGAAAAGCGTTGATTTGGCGGAAACAGGTGATGCTGCCATCCAAAATTATTGGCAAAAACGCTGCGCCCGCGACCCAGATTTGTGGGTTTTTGAACTGGATGTCGCATCCGCTGCACGGTTGGACGGACTATTGGCTGCGTTTAATTGACTTTGTTGCGGCGCATCATAAATGCGCGGTCATCGAGTAGCGAAGGTTGTCATACGGTATCGCAATTGGGGTGACCAGACAAACACGCGAGTCGGACGCAACAAAAGACGAATAAAAACATATATATAGCATTTCGTCCGCTGTTGTTGCCGCTTTATTGTACGTTTAATGTTGAAATTTTTTCGGGCTGCTTCTGTTGCGGC
>NZ_JBIICH010000005.1:0-39098 GCF_044239005.1 Sphingorhabdus sp.
GGAAACGGGCGGTGGTCGCGAATCCGGGTCGGACGCATGGAAAGCCTATATGCGCCGCGCGACGAACACGATTAACTATTCGAATGAACTGCCGCTTGCGCAAGGGGTGACTTTCGACCTAGGCTAAGGCCTGAGGAGAGCACGCAATGCTAGTCGACAAATTGCCACCGGTGAAAGCGACGCTGCAGCCGAGCAACCACCCCTATCTCAACGGTGCGTGGACGCCGCAGCATGAAGAAGTCACGGCAACGGACCTTGAGGTGATCGCAGGCAGCATTCCGGACGACATTGACGGCGTGTATTTGCGCAACACCGAAAACCAGATCCATCAGCCGCTTGGCCGTTATCATCCCTTTGACGGCGACGGCATGATCCACCAGATCGATTTTTCGGGTGGTAAGGCAAGCTACCGCAATCGTTTTGTGCGCACCCGCTGTTTCCAAGCGGAGCAGGACGCTGGCGGCTCGCTCTGGGGCGGGTTGATGGACAAGGTGAGCGTGTCGAAACGCCCCGGCTTTGGCGCGCATGGCAGCCTGAAGGATTCATCAAGCACCGATATCATCGTGCATGCTGGCAAGGCTGTATCCACTTTCTACCAGTGCGGGGAAGGCTATGTGCTCGACCCTGAAACGCTGGAGCAAGAGGGCGTTGCGTCCTGGGTGCCGCTGGACGGCATTTCGGCGCATCCTAAGGTTGATGAACGCACTGGCGAGCTGCTGTTTTTCAACTACTCCAAACATGCGCCTTATATGCATTATGGCGTGGTCGACCGCAGCGGAAAGCTGGCGCATTATGTGCCCATCCCGCTTCCCGGGCCGCGTTTGCCGCATGACATGATGTTCACCGAAAACTGGTCAATATTGTGCGACTTCCCTTTGTTCTGGGATGAGGAGTTGTTGAAGCGCGATGTCCATGTGACGCGGCTGCACGAAGGGCTGCCATCGCGTTTCGCGCTCATTCCACGTTATGGCCAACCCGAAGATATCCGCTGGTTTGAAGCGGACCCGACCTTTGTCCTGCACTTCATCAATGCCTATGAGGAAGGGGACGAGGTCATCCTCGACGGCTATTTCGAAGAGGATCCCTATCCGCCACCGATCGAAAATGCCGACGGCTATGGGCATATGATGGCCTATGTCGACGAACATAGCTTCAAGCCCAAGCTGCACCGTTGGCGCTTCAACTTGAAAGATGGCTCCACACGCGAAGAGCGGTTGGATGACCGGATTTTAGAGTTCGGGATGATGAACCAGCGTTATTTGGGGCTGCCCTATCGTTATGCCTATAGCACGACGTCAAAGCCGGGCTGGTTCCTCTTCACCGGCTTCGTCAAACATGATTTGGTCACTGGCGAGTCGTGGGACGTTCAGCTCCCCGATGGGCGCTATGCCAGCGAAGCGCCCTTTGCCCCGCGCGTGGGCGCCACAGACGAAGACGACGGGTATCTTGTCAGCTTTGTGACTGACGAAAACCGTGGAACGTCAGAATGCATCCTGATCGACTGCAAACGCTTTGATGAAGGACCGGTGTGCAGAATCGCTCTGCCACATAAGATCAGCAGTGGAACCCACGCGCATTGGGCGGACCGAACGGTACTTTGACAGCCGCATATTGTTCGGTCACGACACGCTAGGAAATCAGCGCCTTTTCCCGGCCTTGCTTGGTCACCAAGTAAACAGTACTAATATTTAATATTAGAAAAAACTGTTGCTGTGATTCAACGGCGCAATCCGATTGCCGCACCAGCTTTTAGTCTGACATAGGGCCGCGATAACGAAAATTGGTGGATATTATGAAGAGCACAGCACGGGCGGTTGTAATTGGTGGCGGCGTTGTCGGCGTAAGCACGTTGTACCATCTTGCAAAAATGGGGTGGAGCGATGTCGTGTTGCTTGAGCGTAAGGAGTTAACCTCTGGCTCAACCTGGCATGCCGCGGGCCTTCTGCCACTTTTCAACCTGAGCTATTCCGTCGGCAAGCTGCACCAATATTCGGTCGGATTATATCCGACGCTTGAGGAAGAAACCGGCCTGCATGCCGGTTTTTCGCAAGTCACGAACATCCGGTTGGCGACCACCAAAGACCGGATGGATGAGTATAATTATTATGCGGGCGTTGCGCGCACCATTGGCGTCGATGTCAATTTCCTGAGCCCCGACGACGTAAAAGATATTTGGCCGCTTGCGGATATGGACGGCGTTATCGGCGCTATCCAGCATCCCGATGATGGCTATATCCAGCCAGCCGATCTCACGCAGGCATTGGCCAAGGGCGCGCGGCAACGCGGCGCGACCATCTATCGCAACACAACCGTCACGGCGATTACGCAGCAGCCAAACGGCGAATGGCTTATTTCAACGGATCAGGGTGACATCACCTGCGAGCATGTCGTCTCCTGCTCCGGCAATTTCGCGCGTCAGACAGGCGCAATGGTCGGCCTCGATATCCCCGTGATCCCTGTCGAGCACCAGTATATCGTGACTGAGCAGCACCCGGACATCATGGCGCGCAAAAAAGCCGGTTTGCCCGAAATGGGCGTCCTGCGTGAATCCGACGCGAGCTATTATATGCGTGAGGAAGCGGGCGGACTGTTGTTGGGGCCATATGAATTGGGTGCGCCGGCCTGCTATGTGGATGGTCCTTCTGCAACCAGCGAATATGAACTGTTCCCTGACGCGCTTGAACGGCTTGAGCCCTATATTCTCGCCGCCATGAAGCGCGTGCCAGCCTTTGGCGAGGTTGGCATTAAGCGCGTGTATAATGGCGCAATTGCATATACGCCCGACGGGTCACCTATTGTCGGACCTGCATGGGGCCTGAAAAACTTCTGGCTCAATGAAGGACACAGTTTTGGCGTTACCGCCGCAGGTGGCGCTGGTTGGCAATTGGCACATTGGATTGTCGATGGTGAACCGACGATCGACATGATGGGCGTCGATCCGCGCCGCTTTGGCGATTATGCAGGGCGCGGATTCCTGATTGAAAAGAACGAGGAGGCCTATGCCAAGGTCTTCACCGTGCATTATCCCGATGAAGAGCGTGAAGCGGGACGCGCATTGCGTCGCACCCCTTGCTATGACCGAATGAAGGCGCTCGGAGCGGTGTTTGGCAGTGTGTTCGGCTGGGAACGCCCCAATTGGTTTGCGCCTGAGGGCTATGCGCTCAGCGAAGCTGATCTCGACAAGCCGGACGTCCTTTTGAACGACAATCATCCCGTCGTTGCAGATGAACCCATCCGTGAAAAATGGTCGTTCCGTCGTTCCAACTATTTCGAGCATGTCGGCAATGAGTGTCGCCATGTGCACGAAAAAGTCGGCATTCAGGATATGAGCGCATTTGCCAAATGCGAGATATCAGGCCCGGGTGCGGAAGCCTGGCTCGACCAGCTGCTGACAAATGCGGTGCCGAAAAAGGTCGGACGCGTAACCTTGTCCTATCTGCTCACCAACAAGGGCGGCGTGCGCAGTGAGTTCACCGTCTATAAAGTCGCGCCGCAGCGTTATTATCTTGTCTCGGCTGGCGCCTATGAGCGGCATGACCATGACTATTTGAAAAAGGCCCTGCCGCGCGATGGATCCGTTAGCTTTGAACGGCTGACCACGGCGATGGGCGTGCTCGTTCTGGCGGGGCCGCGTTCGCGCGATGTGTTGGCGAAGCTGACCGATACCGACCTGTCTAATGACGCCTTCCCATGGTTGACCGGCAAGAAAATGAGCATTGGTCTGGCGCAGGTCGATGCGCTGCGGGTCAATTTCATCGGCGAGCTTGGTTGGGAAATCCATCATCCGATCGAAATGCAGAATTACATCTTTGACCGGTTGATGGAGGCCGGCGCCGAGTTTGAGATTAAGCCGTTCGGTATCCGCGCGATGACGTCGATGGCGCTCGAAAAAAGCTACAAGCTGATCCCGCGTGAATTGTCGGTTGAATATTCCGCGTTTGAAAGCGGGTTGGATCGCTTTGTCAGCTTGAAGAAACCGACCTTTCATGGCCGCGATGCATTGCTTGCATGGCGCGAACGGGGCGCTGCCAACACGCTTGTGACGATGGAAGTGCATGGTGTGACCGATGCCGATGCACGCGGGTCTGAGCCGATTTATCACGGCGATGATATCGTCGGCCGCGTGACGTCTGGCGGTTATGGTTGGCGGGTGCGCAAATCGCTTGCGCTCGCGATGGTGCGGCCTGATTTGGCGCAGATAGGCGCAGAGTTTGAAATCGCGATCTTGGGCGTTCGCCACAAGGCGACGATCATCGCGGACTCACCGTTCGACCCTGACAATAATGCACTGAGGAGCTAAGCCCATGTCGCGTTTCGCCCCCATCGCCGATTTGTTGGCGCAGGATCGCAAGGGCCATACCCTGCCGCGCGAATTATATGTCAGCGACGCCGCGTTCGAATTTGATACGCAGGTCATGCTAAAATCGGTTTGGCTTTATGCCTGTACCGTCGCGCATGTGAAAAATCCGGGTGATTTCTTCGTGTTCGAACTGGCGCAGAATTCCGTCGTCATTGTGCGTGGCCGCGACATGCAAGTGCGCGCATTTTGGAACAGCTGCCGACATCGCGGGGCCAAAATCTGCCTGGAACAGCGTGGCCGGGCACCGCGTTTAATGTGTCCCTATCATCAATGGACATACGGTCTTGATGGTCAGCTTCTTGCCGCGCGCAGCATGGCGGAGGATTTTGACAAAGCAGATCATGGCCTTTCGCCTGTGACGTTGGAAAATGTCGGCGGACTTATTTTCGTCTGCTTGGGCGACAATCCGCCGCCGATTGACCGCGTAAAGGCCGACATATCCGAACAGATTTCGGTATATGATCTCGAAAAGCTAAAGGTCGTTGTTCAGGACAATTATATCGAAGACGCCAACTGGAAATTGGTGATGGAGAATAATCGCGAATGTTACCATTGCGACGTCGGTCATCCTGAACTGATTAGTGTGCTTGGGACAACAGGCTTTGGTAAAGATGCGCCTGATAATACGGCGAAGCATGAAGAGTGGAAAGCGCTCGGCATCGACCATGATCTGATCGAATTTCCCGACGGCTGGTGGCACCGGGTCGCGCGGCTGGCGCTGGCCAATGGCGCAGTAACGCAATCGATAGATGGCAAGCTTGCGTGTCAAAAATTGATCGGGCCATTTACTGCGCCTGAAACGTCTAGCCTGTCTGTTTGGACTCAACCCAATAGCTGGCACCATTTCTGCTGCGATCATGTTGTGACATTTTCACTGACCCCGATTTCGCCGGACAAGACATTGCTGCGCACCAGTTGGTTGGTGCACGAAGATGCCGTTGAGGGTGTCGATTACGATCCCGATCATTTGGCCGCATTGTGGCGCAAAACAAACGAGCAGGACGGGCATTTCTCTGCGATCAACCATCGCGGGATCGCCAGCGATGGCTATATTCAGGGGCCTTATGCCGTTGAAGAAAAACTGGTCGACGACTTCAAGAGTTTCTATGTGAGCCGCGCTACAGCTGCGCTTGAGAAAATATCATGACCCACCACAGTGCCTTCAGTCTCTTCGCCAAAGCGCTTGGCGGACATCAGGATTGGCCCGAACAATGGCCCGATGCTGCACCAAAACCGGCTTATGATGCCATCATCGTTGGCGGCGGCGGGCATGGGCTAGGCGCGGCATATTATCTCGCCAAAAAATATGGGATTACCAACGTCGCCGTGCTTGAAAAAGGCTGGATCGGCGGCGGCAATACCGGGCGTAACACAACGATTATCCGGTCAAATTATCTCTATGACGAAAGCGCGCATCTTTATGATCATGCGGTGAAGCTGTGGGATGGTTTGAGCCAGGAACTGAACTACAACGTCATGTATTCGAAACGCGGCGTCATGATGCTCGCGCACAATGTGCATGATGTGCAGAGCCTGCAACGGCATATCAATGCCAACCGGCTGAACGGTGTCGACAATGAATGGCTGACACCGCAGCAGGCCAAGGATTATTGCCCGCCCTTGAACATTTCGCCCGATGCGCGGCATCCTGTGTTGGGTGCGGCGTTGCAACGGCGCGGCGGCACGGCACGGCACGATTCAGTGGCGTGGGGCTATGCGCGGGCCGCGGCGGCTTTGGGTGTTGATATCATCCAGAATTGCGCGGTTACGGCTATAAGGCGCGGTGCCGATGGCGCGGTCGAAGGCGTTGAAACCACCCGCGGGCCTATCGCCACAAAGCGTATTGGCGTGTCGGCGGCGGGCAATACGTCTGTTGTTATGCAGATGGCCGGTTTGGACTTTCCGTTGGAAAGCTACCCCCTGCAGGCGCTGGTTTCAGAGCCCGTCAAACCTACTTTCCCGTGCGTCGTTATGTCGAACACAGTCCATGCCTATATGAGCCAGTCGGACAAAGGCGAATTGGTCATTGGCGCAGGCACCGACCAATATGTCAGCTACTCGCAGCGCGGCGCGCTCCACATTATCGAACATACGCTTGCCGCAATCTGCGAAATTTTCCCGATTTACAGGCGGATGCGGATGTTGCGCACGTGGGGCGGGATTGTCGACGTGACACCCGACCGCTCACCGATATTGGGCAAGACCCCGGTCAAGGGGCTGTATGTCAATTGCGGCTGGGGCACTGGCGGCTTTAAGGCGACGCCGGGGGCCGGGGATTTGCTCGCCTACACCATGGCGAAGGACGAGCCGCATCGTATCAACGCGCCCTTCAACCTCGACCGCTTCCGCAATGGCCGGTTGATTGACGAGGCAGCAGCAGCGGCGGTGGCACACTAATGATCTTAATTCACTGCCCTTATTGTGACGAGAAACGTCCTGAAATCGAATTTGCCAATGCCGGGCAGGCGCATGTTGCCCGCCCATTGGACCCGTCAAGCCAGAGCGACGAAGAATGGGAAGCCTATCTTTTCATTCGCGCCAATCCGCGCGGGCGGCATAACGAACGCTGGCGGCATGTGCATGGCTGCGGTCGCTTTTTCAACGCCGTGCGCGACACAGTGACCGACAAATTTGAAACGACTTACAAGGCTGGGGAGCCGCGGCGATGAGCGGATATCGTCTCGAAAATGGCGGGCGCATTGATCGCAACCGGCCTGTGGAATTCCGCTTTGACGGACATTCCTATCAAGGTTTCGCCGGCGACACTTTGGCTTCGGCCTTGCTCGCCAATGGTATCAGTCTGTTCGGCCGGTCGTTTAAATATCACCGCCCGCGCGGCATTATGGCAGCGGGCAGTGAGGAGCCGAATGCACTCATATCGGTGGATCGGGGGGCAGGTCGCTTCACGCCCAATCTGCGTGCGACCAGTGTCGAGATTCATGCGGGGCTCAACGCCTTCAGTCAGAATCGCTGGCCATCGCTTAAGCGCGATTTTGGCGCGATAAACGACCGGCTGGGTATGTTTTTCCCCGCTGGTTTTTACAATAAAACCTTCATGTGGCCGCGTTCTTTTTGGGAGAAGCTGTATGAACCAGCGATCCGCAAGATGGCTGGACTTGGCGATGCGCCGACCCAAGAAGACCCCGACATTTATGCATCCACTTATGCCCATTGCGACCTGTTGATCGTTGGCGCGGGACCCGCTGGTATTGATGCCGCATTGGAAGCGATGGGTTCGAACAAGCGGATCATCCTGATCGATGAACAGGATGAACTTGGCGGCGGTGCGCTTGCTGATCCGGCTCTATGGCCGTGGCTGGAACGCAGCCGCAAAGCGCTCATCGATGCGCCCAATGTCACGATACTCACCCGCACGACGGCGTTCGGCTATTATCACGACAACTTTATCGGCGCGGTGCAGCGGTTGACCGATCACATGCCGGACAATTCGGACAGCCCACGCGAAAAATTATGGCGCGTGCGGGCCGGTGAAGTGGTCCTTGCGCAAGGTGCGATTGAACGACCGCTCGTTTTTGACGGCAACGACACGCCCGGCGTGATGCTGTCCTCCGCCGCAAAGGTTTTCGGCCTTCGCTACGGCGTCGCGGTCGGCAAATCGGTTGCGTTGATGGCCGCGCATGACAGCGGCTGGCATGATGTGTTTGCCTTGGCAAAAGCGGGTATTAGCATCGCGGCGATCATCGACGTGCGCACCGACGTGTCCTCTGCGCTGCTGGACGAGGCCAACCGCCTTGGCATCAACGTGCACCTCAATCATAGCGTCACTGGCGTAAATGGCCGGCACTGCGTCACATCCATCCAGATCTGCAATAATGACGATTATGTCGGCGCGCGCATCGATTGCGATACGCTGTTGATGGCTGGCGGCTGGACGCCGAGTGTGCATTTATGGTCGCACAGCAAAGGATCGCTTGCATGGCGCGATGACATTGGCGCGTATGTTCCCGATCAACCGAACGAGAATGTACGCTGTGTCGGGGCATGTTCAGGCGGCTGGGATTTTGGCAGCGGCGCGATTATTGATGTGTTGCCAACGCCCAAGGACCAAAGCCGGATAAAGGCCTTTGTCGATTTCCAGAATGATGTCACCGCAAAGGACATTAAGCTGGCGGTGCGTGAGGGCTTTCGCTCTATCGAGCATATCAAGCGCTACACAACCAACGGCATGGCGACCGATCAGGGCAAGACATCGAACCTCAATGGCTTGCAGATTGCATCAACAGCACTTGCCAAGCCGGTGACCGATATTGGTCTGACGAGCTTTCGCCCGCCATATACGCCGCAGACTTTCGGTGCGTTCGCGGGTCATGCAAAGGGCGCATTGTTCCAACCGACACGGACGACCAATATCGACAGCTGGGCCGCCGAAAATGGCGCAGTGTTCGAACTGGTCGCACAGTGGCGGCGCGCGCGTTACTTCCCCAAAATGGGCGAGGACATGCACGCGGCGGTGAACCGCGAATGCGTTGCGGTGCGGTCGTCAGTCGGCATTTTTGATGCGTCGACCTTGGGCAAGATTGAAGTCGTTGGCCCCGATGCCGCCGAATTCCTGAACCGCATGTATACCAACCCTTGGAAAGCGCTTGAGCCAGGCCGGTGCCGCTATGGGCTGCTTTTGAAAGAGGATGGCTTCATCACCGATGACGGTGTTTCGGCGCGGTTGGCGCCCGACCGGTTCCATCTGACGACCACAACCGGCGGTGCCGCGCGTGTGCTGAATATGATGGAGGATTATCTCCAGACCGAATGGCCTGACCTTGACGTCTGGTTGACCAGCACGACCGAGCAATATGCGGTCATTGCGCTGCAAGGTCCGAATGCGCGCAAATTGTTAGAACCACTGGTGGAGGGCATTGACCTGTCCGCCGATGCTTTCCCGCATATGGCCATTCGCGAAGGCACAATCTGCGGCATTCCAACGCGCCTGTTCCGGGTGAGTTTCACGGGCGAACTTGGTTTCGAAATCAACGTGCCGACCGCTTATGGTCGCGCTTTGTGGGAACGGCTGATGGCAGAGGGTGCGAAATTTGACATCACCCCCTATGGCACGGAGGCTATGCACGTGCTGCGCGCCGAAAAGGGCTTCATTATCGTCGGACAAGATACCGACGGTACCATAACCCCGTTTGATGCCGGTCTCGATTGGGCGGTGGGCAAGAAAAAGCCGGACTTTGTCGGTAAACGGTCCATGGCACGGCCTGACATCGTTGCGCCGGGGCGCAAACAATTGGTCGGGCTACTGACCGATGACCCGAATGTTGTATTGGAAGAAGGTGCGCAGATTGTTGCCGACCCGCGCCAGCCAATCCCGATGACGATGATCGGCCATGTGACCTCTTCCTACTGGAGCGAAACGCTTGGCCGGTCGATCGCTTTTGCCTTAGTGGCAGGTGGGCACGAGATGATGGGCGGCACGCTGCACATCCCGATGCCGGGCAAAACGCATGAGGCGAAAGTGAGCGGCATGGTTTTTTATGATGCAGAAGGAGCGCGGCTGCATGTCTGACGCCCTTTTCAGGAACGACCCCGTTCCTTCAACGCCTTACGTAGCCGATGGTGTCAGCATCAGCCTTGCTGCACCGCTGAAGCGTTATTCGCTGCGGGCGCGCACTGCCGAGGCTCTGGAAACTGTGCTCAACGCAAAAGTGCCACAGAAAATCGGCGCGACCGAAGGTGGCATTGCGTGCCTTGGTCCGGACGAATGGCTCCTGCGCACGGCAGCGGAGACGGCCATGCCAACCGGCGCGGGATTGCCGGTTGCCATCACCGATATCAGCGAACGGTCGATCTGCCTTGTCCTTGAAGGGCCACGCGCAGCGGAACTGCTGATGACAGGTTGCCCGCTTGATCTCGACAATTTTGCAGTCGGCCGGGCCACACGAACAATTTATGAAACAGTGGAAATCACCATCATTCGCGACGGTGAAGATCGTTTCCATGTTGAGGTGTGGCGCAGTTTTGCCGCATGGCTGTGGACGGCGTTCACGGCGGCTGCCAGCCATTGATGGTGGCTTGAGACCTTAAGGAGAGTTCATTGGCGGATTGGGACAAAGCAATAGATCTGGGGAACTATGGCCAATCCAATCGCCATTGGGGTGGAATGCATATCAATCCAGCTGTCTTTTTCCCGACGGCCATTATTGCGTTCGCGGTCATTTTATTCAGCCTGATCGCGCCTAAAGCATCGGCGGACCTGTTTGCGGGCTTGCGCAGCGGTGCGGTTGCCCATTTCGACTGGTTCTTCATGATGTCGGGCAATCTTCTGCTGATCTTTTGCGTCGTTGTCGCACTTTCACCGCTGGGGAAAATCCGGTTGGGCGGCAAAGGCGCTACGCCTGATTATTCGCGATTGTCATGGTTTGCGATGCTGTTTGGCGCAGGCATGGGCATCGGGCTGGTTTTTTACGGCGTGGGTGAACCAGTGACCCATTTCACCTCTTCGATGGCAGGCGGTCCTGCGGCGCCGTTGGGTGGCGCCGTTGGCGACGCACAAGCGGCACGCAGCATCGCTATGGCGGCGACCATTTTTGACTGGGCGTTGCATCCGTGGGCCATTTTCGCAGTCACCGGTCTGGCGCTTGCGCTCTTCAGCTTTGATTTCAAAATGCCGTTGTCGATGCGGTCGGCATTCTATCCCTTATTTGGAAAGGCGGTTTGGGGCCGCACCGGCGACGTCATAGAAGTGCTTGCGGTCCTTGCGACGATCTTTGGACTGGCCACGTCGCTTGGGCTTGGCGCGCAGCAAGCGATGGCGGGGATCGTTTATCTTTACGGCGTAACGAGCTCGTCACTCACGATCCTGGCGTTGATAGCGGTGATGGCCGCAATTACGTTTCTGTCGATCCGGGGTGGCATTGATCGCGGCATCCGCATTTTGAGCGAGGTCAACATGTGGGTTGCCTTTGCCTTGCTGGTGTTTGTCTTAACCACAGGCTCCACGCTTCAGCTTATCGGCGATCTTGCGACCAATATCGTCAACTATCTCAAATTTCTGCCGGCATTATCAAATCCGGTTGGCCGCACCGACACCGGCTTTTACAATGATTGGTCTGTCTATTACTGGGCATGGTGGATCAGCTGGGCACCATTTGTGGGCATGTTCATGGCGCGCATTTCATTGGGCCGGACGGTGCGCGAATTCATTGCCGGGGCCATGATCGCACCCAGCCTGCTTGGCATCTTGTGGCTGACGATATTTGGGGACGCGAGCATTGCGCAAATCGTCGCGGGCAATGGTGCGGACTTGGCCAAAGCGTCGCTGGATACGCAGCTATTTGTGCTGCTCGGCACGTTGCCTTGGGCGCAGCTCACGTCATTTGTTGCCATTGGCTTGATCTTGATCTTTTTCGTGACGGGCTGGGACTCGGGCACGCTGGTGATTGACACCATGACCGCGGGCGGACGCACCGATACTTTGCTTCGGCAAAAGACCATCTGGCTGGTCGCGGTGGGCGGTATTGGCGTCGTTCTGTTGCTTAGCGGAGGCCTCACGTCGCTTCAGGCGGGTGCAATCGCCACGGGCTTGCCCTTGGCTTTGATATTGCTGTGCATGTGTCTGGGTACGCTCAGAGGATTGTTGGCGCTGCATCGCAATCCGGACTGCAGCGGGAACATATAAGCGGACATTTTGCCCCTGGGCCGACGTCCAGCAAAGTGATGCAAGCCTGCAACGCAGCTGGCGCATAATCTGCCTATGTCGAAAATGCATAGCACTATTACTGGCGGTCTCGAATAGCCATTAGCTGAGGTAATATTAGCCATTGGCTATACCTGCACGCTTGGGAGGGTTGCTGCATGAAACTGCCACAAGAATTCGATCTGCACGCGCTCGAAGTATTCGTGATGACCGTCGAACTTGGCGGCATGTCGCAATGCGCATCCCATTTGCAGGTGACACAATCGGCGGTTTCCCAAACCATCGCGAAGCTTGAGGCCGGCATAGGCGCGTCCTTGTTTGACCGCACGATGCGGCCATTGGGCCTGACGGCGAGCGGAAAGTCGCTCTTTGCGCGCGGGCAAAAGCTGATTGCCCACGCCAGACTGGCCTATGACGAAGTCCGTGAAGGCGCAAACTTGCCGATATCGAGCATTACGGTCGCGATGTCATTCAGCCTTGCCAACCAACTGACCGCCCCGATTTTGCATAGCCTCGGTGCGCGGGCAGACCGGTGGAATATCCGGTCGGGTATCTCCATGGAGCATCAGGGCGAGTTTCTGGCGCGCGACATTGATATGCTCGTGACCGGCAGCTTTAATCTTGAGCATCGTGACACAGTCGAGCTGCACCCTGTGTTTGAGGAAAGCTTCATTTTGGTTTTCCCCAAAGATTTTCGAGAGCCGCTCGATCTTGTCGGCTTGCCATCGTCATTGCCCTTCATCCGCTTTTCGCGGCTTACCGGAACGGGGCAGCAGATTGAGCGTCAGATTGTCCGGATGAAGCTGAAACTGCCGCAGATGGTTGAAGTCGAATCGTCGCATCAGCAATTGGCATTGGTGGCAGCGGGGATTGGTTGGGCGATTACCACGCCCGTTTGCTTGGCCGCGGTACCGGAACTGCTTTCCCAATTGCGCGCCGAGCCAATGACAAGGGGGCGGTTTTCACGGTCGGTCCAAGTCGTCGCGCGGATCGATGAATTGGGCAATATCCCCAGCCTAACCGCGGCTTTGTGCCAGCAGGTGTTGCAGGAAAAAATCTTCCCGCCGCTCATCGATGAATATCCATGGATGGCACAGCAATTGGCGTGGCCGTCGGCTTCAGCCGAAACCGAGGAGTTGATAGCATGATGCGGCGCGTTATCGCTTCCATGCTGATCTTGCTGGGTGCCCCTATCTACGCCAGCCCACCCAGTGTTCCGGGCGCGGATGCGCCGGAGCTTGCGGCGCTGGGCGCCTATGGCGTTGGCTTTCGTTCCGTCACCTTCACGCATCGTGGCCAGCCCGACGTAGAAAATGCAAATGCGGACCCCAGCAGCGTTCGCCTTGTCGACCGCAATGTACAGGTGGACATTTGGTATCCCGCCATAGCGAAAAAGGGCGCCAAACCCGTTCTGTATCGCGGCAGCTTATGGGCAGAGCCACCGCTTCCGCCGGTCGCGTTCACGCAAAATGGTATCGCGGTTGCGGGCGCGCCAGCCGCAGGCCGCAAGCACCCCTTGGTCATTATAAGCCATGGCTATAGCAACAACCCGGCGGTGATGACGTGGTTGACCGAGAATCTGGCGTCAAAAGGCTATGTCGTCGCGGCGATCCATCACCGCGATCCAAACCCTTATGTCGTTGCACCAACCACGCGTGCTGCGCCGAATTTCAATAGGCCGCAGGACATTGTATTTGCAGCGGCGCAGCTCCGCGCCACTTTGGGGGATTTGATTGCCCCGGATAATGTTGCGCTCATTGGCTATTCACAAGGTGGTTATGGGGTGCTCACCGCAGGTGGCGCAACGCTTGACCCTGCGGGTCCGAATATGAATGCGGTTGCGGGCGGGTGGCTAAAGAAATTCGCGCGCGGCAGTGCGGATGCGGACGCTATCAAAGTGCCAGGCGTCAAGGCTGTGGTGGCACTGGCGCCCGCTGGCGGCGCACCGAGCAGCGCATGGGGGGCCGAGGGCCTCGCCGCGCTAACGGCGCCGCTGCTTCTGATACACGGCGATAGCGACTTTACGGTTGACTATAAAACGGGCGCGCTGGCCGTCTTTGGTGGCGCCGTAAATGCCGACCGCTATTTGCTGACTTACAAGCAGGCGGGCCATGCAATCGCGCTCAACCCTACGCCACCCGAAATGCGCGGTTCGCTGTGGGACATTGACTGGTTCGAAGACCCGATTTGGCGGCGGGACCGGATTAACGCCATCAACCTGCACTTTATTTCCGCGTTTCTGGCGGTGCATTTACGGGGCGACGAAAGCAAAAATGCGTATCTTAAAGTGGCCACGGAAAATTCAGATGATGGCGTGTGGAATGCGCCCGCCGGAACGCCATGGGGTGCGTATAGTCCCGGCGGCGATGGCGTGACATTATGGAAGGGTTTTCAACGCCGCCACGCACAAGGGATGATGTTGCAGCATCAGGCAGCCGCGAAGTAGTTCAGACTAAAGTCTCACCTAAGCGCATTCCGCGATTTGGCCAGAGCGGCTATTTGGCGCGCTCTTTCATCCCGAACGCACACACCCAATTTTGAATAGTAAGGCCGTAGTAACGTAGCAGCCTCCTTTTTCGATTTTGCGCCACCTGCGAGAGAAGTAGCTTCAGCTTCTAAAGACGTGATACACGTTAGCATGGCGTTGCAGCCTATGGCGTCAATATGCCTGTCTTTTGTTGATTTCAGGGTTTTACAGGTTCGGGTTCCATTTTTGTTGATGGTTCTCCCACGCCATCGGTTTAACCTTTCCCCTATGACAACAATCTCATCTGTTGCCGCTTCAGTGGCCACCGAGGGCTCATTGGGTGCTTGATATGCAAACAACAGCATAGGCAACGTCCCCGAGATTATATTGAGCATTTCATCGCACCTTTCTGCAAACGCACTGGTACAATTCTTCGCTCCAAAATTCACTAAAATCAAAAGCGACTTGGGGAGCCACGTCGAATTCAGTTAAGTCGGTGGCAACGTCACCTTGTGGAAGGGTTTCCAGCAAAGGCATGCGCGCGGCATGACGCTTCTTTATGCGCCTAAAGCGTCAGATTGAGCGCGGCTGTCTTCCAAAAATGGATCATGGCTTCGCTGTAGCTAAGCGGAACATAGGCGTGGCAGGTATCGTCATCCACCACATGCAGGCGGACGTTGACGTGATCGATGATGGTTGCCGCGCTGCATCCGGACGCGAAATTGGGGTTTTCCGCATCGAAAACGCCGCCTTCCATCAACAATATGCGCCAGCCCTTTCCAGAAAGTTGCACCCGCACAATGCTGCCGCCAATGGCGGTTAGCGCACCGTCATCTGCCAATAGGCCGGGCAGGGCCGACACATCGCCTTCGGCCAGCCAGACGGTGGGTTCATAGCGGATCAGACGCAGTGCATCATTGCCGTCAGAACGACCCATGGCTGGCAAGGCAAAGCCGGCAGCTTTCTTAAACCTTGCTGCAACAGCCGCCGGGTTGCTCCATATCTCCAGAGCATGAAGCGGCGCTGCGGGCAGCATTGTGATTGTTACATCAGTCACGATAACGCTCCCCGGCCGTGTCGTAGAAATGCGGTGCCACAACGCGGACCCGCGCCATTTGACCGCGCGTGGGTGAGGTTGCGATAAGCTCTTCCCCTTGCCGTGCAAAGCCGTCGGTCAATTGGCCAAGTGCAATCGACCCGCCTTCCAGTATCCGAAACGCAGCGGCGCTGACATGGCCCTGTGGGGACACGCCTTCGCCTGTGACAAGCATCGCGCCTTCGGGAATGTTACCTTCTATTGCTTCAAGCCCGACCAGTTGCCGCCGTCCGGCTTCGGACAAGGCAGGGCGCGACAGGCCGGACGCGCCGACATAGCCACCGGCCTTGTTGAGCATCTTGTCGAGCGCCAGATCATGCGGGGTCATCCGCCCGTCGACTTCGCCGCCGACGACCAAATGGCCTTTTTCGATACGCAGGAATTCCATGGCCTCAAGGCCATAGAGTGCGCCGCCCTGCTTGGCGACCTCTGCCTCGCACGCAGCCCAAACGGGTGCGGCATGGCTTGCCTCGACATAAATTTCGAACGCGCGTTCGCCGCTGTAGCTGGCGGCGAGAACAATCACCGGAACGCCGGCAATCATGGCCGGAACCGTCGACATATGGCGCGGTGGTTCTTCGCCAATCAATGTCGCCAGCGTCGCCTTAGCTTGCGGCCCTGCGACAGCAATCCCGGCATAATGTTCCTGCACATTGACGGCGGAGACGCGGAGGTGCGGGCAGAGATATTGGCGGACATAGGAGATATGCGTCGCCATCCGGTCCGCGCCGCCGGTTGAGCTGGTCAACAGATAGCGGTTTTCGTCCAACCGCCAAACGGTGCCATCGTCGAAAACAAAACCGTCTTCGCGCAGCATGAACGTGTAGCGGCCACGTCCCACGGCAAGTTTGCCGACCGTCGTTGCGCAGATGATTTCCAGAAACGCGGCGGCATCTGGCCCGGACACTTCAAACTTGGCGAGCGTTGACACATCGGTCATCCCGACATTTGAACGGACCGCTTTTGCTTCACGCATCGCCGCTTGCGCCAAAGTTTCGCTGCCCACCGGATAGGCACGGGGGCGGAACCAATATCCCAGCGGCTGCCAGATCGGGTTCTTCGCCGCGTGGACATCGTACAGGGCAAGGCGGCGCACATGTGCGCCTGCGTCTTTCGCGCCAGCGCCCGCCAACAAGCCCATCGTAACGGGCGTATAAGGCGGACGGAATGTGGTCAGCCCGGCTTCGGGAATAGCCACGCCCTGCTTTTCGGCCAAGCGCCCGAGCGCCGCCATATTGCTGAGCTTGCCCTGATCGGTCGCCATTCCGAGTGTGGTATAACGTTTGAGATGCTCAACCGAGCGATAGCCCTCGGCCCATGCCAGATCGACATCCGACAACGTCACATCATTCTGGAAATCGATGAAGCTTTTCTTTGGTGTGGAAACCGGGACAACATTGAACACGGGGTCGGGATTTGCTGCCCCGCCGATCGTCGTCACATTCTGACGCGATGTTGCAGGGACAAAGGCTTGCGCAGCATCGTTCCAATCGAGCGTGCCGCCTGCCTGCATATGCAGATGCACCACGGGCGTGAAGCCACCGGAAACAGCGATCAGATCAGCATCCCAGCTTCGTGTCAGGCCACTGACACGCGCGGTCACGCTTTTCAGGCAATGGCGCGCGCCTTTGACCGAAAGCGGAACGGCGTTGTGATACACTGGCAGGCCGCTGTCCGCGCCCGCCGGTGCTGGCCGTGCATCAAGGACGGCAACGATCTCAGCCCCTGCCGCCTTGAGCGCGTAGGCCGTTTTATACGCGTCATCATTATTGGTCGCGATCACCACGCGTTTGCCCGGGACGACGCCAAAACGATTCAGATAGGTCCGCACCGCTTGCGACAGCATTACGCCGGGGCGGTCATTATGCGCAAAGGCCATCGGGCGTTCAATGCTGCCGGTCGCAAGTATCACTTGGCCCGCCCGCACATGCCAAAGCCTCTGTGCAACGCCGTGCGGCGGGATTTGGCCAGGCTCTGCTATACGCTGCGTCAGCGTGACCAGATCATGCTCCCAATATCCAGATGCGGTGGTGCGGGTGAGGATGCGTCCGCCCGCGGCGCGGATGCGGGCTTGGGTCGCCTCCACCCAGGCACCATCGCGATCGTGGCCGTCGCGGATTAACGAGGCACCAAGAATATTGTCCTGTTCGACGAGGATGACGCGTTTGCCAGCTTCAGCGGCTTCGAGCGCGGCGGAAAGTCCGGCTGGTCCGGCACCGACCACAAGCACATCGCAAAATGCCGCACGTTGGCTAAAAAGGTCTGGGTCGGTCTTCATCGGCGCATTGCCAAGACCCGCCGCTTTACGAATGAAATATTCGTAGAACATCCACCGTTTGGCGGAGCCGAAAAAGGTTTTGTAATAGAAACCCGCAGACAGGGCAGGCGCGGCCAAGCCAAAGACAGAACCGATATCGAATGACAGGTTTGGCCAGCGGTTCTGGCTTTTGGCGACCAGTCCTTCATACACAAAAACATCGGTGGCGCGGGTATTGGGCTCACTGCGTCCGCCATCACCGATGGTGACGAGCGCGTTTGGCTCCTCAACGCCCGCTGTCATAATCCCGCGTGGACGGTGATATTTGAAGCTGCGGCCAACAAGGCCAATGCCGTTGCGCAAAAGCGCGGCAGCGAGTGTGTCGCCCTTGTGCGCTTGATAGGTCTTGCCGTCGAAACTGAAGTTTATCACGGCAGAGCCTCCGGACCAACGGCACGGGTGGCGCTGATTTCATTTGTCACACGGTTGCGCGTGATCACCATCCATGCACGGCATCCATAAGTATGCCGCCAGATTTCTTCATCAACACCGCGTGGATTGGTGCGTGTGAAGAGCGATTTCATCGCCTCTTCGGGTGCAGCATCAAGCGACACTACGGCGTCTACGGTGCGTTCGTATATAAACTCCGCCTGATCGCGCGGGCCGCAATGGGGACAGGTGAACTGCATCATCAGCGACTGTTCGGCATCGGGCCGCTCCCTGTTTCATCGATTGTCGCGCCGCGTTCGAAACGGTCGAGCGCAAATGGCGCATTCAGGGCATGTGGTTTGCCGGTTGCAAGTGTGTGCGCATATGTCCAACCCGACGCCGGTGTCGCCTTAAACCCGCCATAGCACCAGCCGCCGTTGAGAAAGAGGTTCTTCACCGGCGTTTCGCCAATGATCGGTGCGCCGTCAAAGCTCATATCGGTCACCCCAGACCATGTCCGCACCATGCGCAGGCGTGACAGCGCCGGGACGAGCGCCAGGCCCTGTGCCACGGCACGCTCCATGACCATCGGATTGCCGCGTTGGGCATAGCTTGGCCAGTTATCAGGATCCCCGCCAAAGACGATGCCGCCCTTGTCAGACTGGCTGATATAGCAATGCAGTGATTGCGACATGATGACGCTGTTTATCATTGGCTTGACGCCTTCGGTCACCATCGCCTGCAACGTTTGCGATTCTACGGGCAGTTTAAGGCCCGCCAGCCCAGCGACATGGCCGCTATGACCCGCAACGCAAATGCCGACACGACCGGCATTGATCCGCCCGCGCGTGGTTTCCACGCCGACCACCGCATCGCCATCGCGGACAAAGCCTGTGACTTCGCATTTCTGGATGATGTCGACGCCAAGGCTGTCTGCGCCGCGTGCATAGCCCCAGGCGACGGCATCATGGCGGGCGGTGCCGCCGCGCCGCTGAATCAAGCCGCCCTCAATCGGGAAGCGTGCACTGCGTGACATGTCGAGCAACGGTTCCAGCTTTTGCACTTCGTCGCGGGTCATTAAATCGGCATCGATCCCGTCGCACCGCATCGCGTCGCCACGTTCGGCAAGCTTGGTCATATCCGCGTCGCTGTGCCCCAGAAACATTGCGCCGCGCGGGGAGAACATGACATTGTAATTCAACTCGTCGCTTAAATGCTCCCACATTTTCAGGCCGAATTCGAACAGGTCGTGCAATGGCTTTAGCCGGTAGTTTGACCGGACAATCGTCGTGTTCCGTCCGGTGTTGCCACCGCCTATCCAGCCCTTTTCGAGCACCGCGATATTTTTCAGGCCATGGACCTTGGCAAGATAATAAGCCGTCGCCAGCCCGTGCCCGCCGCCGCCGATGATGATGATATCATAATGCGATTTAGGCTCCGGATCGCGCCACGCAGGTTGCCAATGCTTCTGCCCGTTCAAAGCACCGCGCAGCAATCCGAAAGCCGAATATTGGCTCATGAAATCGGCATCCACCCGCGCTTTTCGCGCCAATCGGACTCAAGATTGTCGAACCGCGATAGTTTGAGGATATCGATATCGGCAAACGAACATTTCCCGTCGATCACCAGATCACGGATCGCGTGACCCGACGCTGGTGATAGGCCGAAGCCGACGCTCGACATCGACGCAACCACGACATTGTCCGGGCTGGTGAGGCGGTCGATGATTGGACGGCCATCGGGCGAATTTTCGATGATGCCAGCCCAGCTGCGGATGACATTCAGATGTGCCGCCTTTGGCAAAAGTTCTGCCAGTCGTTTCGCAAGGTTGCGGGCCAGCGGGGTTGAAGGACGCGCAGCCGGGCCGGTTGCGTCGACATCAAGCCATTCATGCGGGCCACCGCCATAAGCGAGGTTTCCGCGCAGCGTTTGGCGGCCATAGATTTTATGGCCGTCAACGCCGCCAAGCGGCATCATTGGCGCAGGTTCCGTGATGATCATCTCCGCGCGGGCGGCTGCCAATGGCACGTCGACGCCCAGCTGTGCCATCAATTGCGGGATCTGCGGTCCTGCCGCCACCACGACAGCGTCACAGCCATAAGTGGCGTTCGCAGTCTTCACGGCCGTCACCTTGCCACCAGCGGTTTCAAAACCGGTTACCGGGCTGTGCTGAACGATTTTTCCGCCCAGAT
Organism: Sphingorhabdus sp.; assembly: GCF_044239005.1. Lineage (GTDB taxonomy): Bacteria > Pseudomonadota > Alphaproteobacteria > Sphingomonadales > Sphingomonadaceae > Sphingorhabdus_B. The sequence goes on from NZ_JBIICH010000005.1 coordinate 20,459, forward strand.
CCTGCAGGGCCCAAGCATAAGCCTGCACGCTGCGCTGCGGGTTGGCATGCCCGCCAAATTTATAATGCACACCGCCAAAGCTGTTGTCGCCTGCCAAAGGCACAGCCTCTTGCACCTGTTTCACATCCAGCAATTCCACCGGATGATTAAGCCGCGTGTGACGTTCGGCAATGAAACGATATTGTTCCCACTGCCGTTCGGTCATCGCAATCAGGATGCGGCCTTTTTGGTGCTCGGTCGGATAGCCAAGCAATTCGTCCATTTGCGGCCAAAGGCGCTGCTCTTCGTCAAACAACGGGCTCGAATAATGCGATGCACCGCCGCCATTACGTCCGGAGGCTTCCCAACCGACGATGAATTTGTCGAGTACTGTGACCTTGACCCCCGAACGCGCGAGCCACCAGCCCGCACTCAGGCCCGTAACGCCGCCGCCGACGATGACAACTTCCGAACCGCTCATGTGTACATCCCCGTGTAAAGCATCTGGCGATGCTCATCCTGATAAGGCGTGTTGATATCCTCAACCGGCACCCATTGGGTAGGGATGCCAAACCAGACATCCCATGCAGCGTCCATTTCCGCAGGCTCATCCCATTCCGCAAGGATTTTGAGCGGCAGCGGACGAACGGGTGCGCGGTGGCTGGCGAGCGGGATTGAGCCAAATGGCTTGTCCGCCTCAATCGCCAACAGCATCGCAACTTGATCGCGGCAACGGCGACCTTGGCACACGCCCATGCCTGCGCGCGTCAGCCGCTTGATCTGGTCCGGATTGGCCGGGCCGTCCTGAAGCAAAGTGTCCAGCGAACGGGCACACATGGGCGCTGGGCGCGACAGGTAATTTGGTGGCTGTACGCCAATCAAATCGGCGCGCGTGACTTCTTCGCATTGGCAAATGATCGTGTCATCGGCGCTGATGTCAGATAGCGCGCGCATCCAGTCCATACGGTAGGCGATATGGTCGAAACCGCTATCTGCAAGCCCCGCACAATCGCCCACGGCCGTGACCGAAGGTTCGCCGGCCGGAATGTATCCGCCCCGCGTGGCGTTCAACGCGCGCGGACCGTGCATCGCATCCACCAGTTCGATCGACGGGATCAGGCCAATAGCGACGCAGATGGTGTCACAGGCGATCACGTCTCCGGTCGATAGCGTTGCGCTTTCAATGCCGTTGATGCCGCCCGTTGCCGATGTAATGGTCTGTCCGCAGTGGATGGCAATGCCAGCGGCTGCGACCTTGGCGACCAGTTCGGTATTCCCTTGCGGTGCATCGCGGACTTCAATCAGGCCAACCACGTCGATACCGCGCGCCTGTGCCAACAATGCAGTTTCGAGCGCGAGATCATGCGAGCCCAAGACCAAAATGCGCTGTCCGGCAAATGCCTCATAACGGGTAAGCAGCATTTGAAGCGCCGCGGCGCCCATGACGCCGGGTTGGTTCCAACCGGGGAAAGACATCGCCAAATCGCGTGCGCCGGTCGCGAGGACAATTTTATCAAAACCGACCAACCATGATCGTTCGGAATCGGCGAGGCCGACAACTTGCTGCGGCAGGCTGGCAACGCCGGGACCATTGCGGTAAACACCCCATGCCGTTGTACCGAGCAACAATTCGACGCCGGCATCCATTGCGGTTTCAAGCGCGGGCATGCTCATGAAGATAGCTTCGAGCATGCGGTCTGTATTCTGGGTCGCTGCGGTCATCCGCCCGCCAAAATATAGCGGTATATCATTGCCCATCAACGCGCCCGAAACGGGGTTTTCATCAACCAGCAGCACTTTTGCTCCGGCTTTGGCCGCGGCGATCGCCGCAGCTATGCCGCTTGGCCCCGCGCCAACAACCACGGTATCATAATGCGTTTCAGGAGCGCTGCGCGTTCCATTTATCGCGCATAAATCGGTTCCGGTAAAATTCAGTTCCATTACACCGCCTCCAGCGCTTGGCGCAAATCGCCTATTAAATCGTCAACATGTTCCAACCCGACAGACAGTCGGATCGTGCCATCGGTAATACCGCCTGCCAACCGCTGGGCGGGGGGGACCGCATAATGCGTTGTGCTCGCCGAATGGCAGATTAAAGTTTCCGAACCGCCCAGACTGACCGCTACCTTAAGCAGCTTTAACTGGTCAAGCATACGGAAGGCCTCTGCCTCACCGCCGTGCAGGTGGAACGAGAATGTCGAACCAGCTGCCTTGCACTGCCGGTCATAGACCGTGCGCCGACGTGTGCCGGGTTCAAGGAAACCCAAATAGGTCACGCCTGCGACCTTGGGATGATCGCGCAGAAATTCGGCAACACCGCGCGCGTTTTGCATCGCACGCTCGGTGCGCACCGCGACCGATTCCAACGAACGCAGCACCAGCCATGACGTGTAAGGATCGAGGTGATTGCCCCACGTCGTGCGCTGCATGCGCAGATAGTCGATCAATTCCTTGCGACCGGAAATCCCGCCTGCCAGCAGATCACTATGCCCGCCGCAATATTTTGTCAGCGAGGTCATGCATAGGTCGACACCATGTTCAATGGGCCGCTGCGCAAATGGCCCGAGCAAAGTGTTGTCGACCACCACCAGCGGTCGGTGGCCTTGCTTGGCTCCCACTTCGTCCGCAATCCGTACCATCAGATCAAGATCAACCACGGCTGCGGTCGGGTTCGCGGGTGTCTCGGCTATGATAAGCTTCAACGGGCCCTTGGCCATCGCTTCATCAGCCGCTTTGCGGACATCATCTTCGTCCGTGCCATCGGTATAGGCGGCGACGTGCGATCCGAATTGCGGCATGATGCTGTTGTAGAGCATATCGACGCCGCCATAGATCGGGCGGCCGTGCAACACGCTGTCGCCGGGGCGGACATAGGCAAGCGCAATGCTGGAATGCGCGGCCATGCCGCTGGAATATGCAACCGCTTCCTCTGCGCCATCGATTGCTGCGAGGCGTTTTTCGAGGAAGTCCAAGCCTGGATGCCCCAACCGCGAATATATGTGGTTGGTTTCGCCCACCAGCGGTCCCGTGCCGTCAAAATATGCTTCGTGCACATTCTTGGCATGTTGCGCAGAGGGATAGACAAAGGTGGATGTCATGAAGATCGGTGGTTTGACCGACCCCATGCCCATTTCCGGGTCATAACCAAATGCGACTGCCAGCGTTTCGGGGCGCAACCCCTTGATGTTATCCTTTGCCATGGGTTGCAATATAATCACGAGCCTTGTCGCAATAATAGTCGGTAAAACGCAACGCGAGCATTTCGGCTTCTTGCGAATAGGGGCCGGGGGTGTAGCCGGGGCTGTTCACACCCACTTGATTGTTTTCGGCCAGCATCTTGTCTTCCAAATTTGTCATGGTCCACAACGAGATGAGTTTTTCGACATCATAATCGACGCCTTCGACAGCATCTTTATGGACATACCATTTGCCGGTGACATGGGTTTCATTGGGGCCGACGGGCATAGCGCTGAACATGAAAACATGGTCAGCGGTGCAATGGACAAAACAGTGCGGGTCAACTGCCCAGCGCATGGAACCGATATCGCCGCCATTGGCGTCGCACATCAGTTTTTTGGACAGGTGCTTCCCATCGCCTGATATCGAAACGCAGCCTTCGTTTAATGCAAAGCGTGCGATTTGCCAATAATGGCCCTCAACCGGGGTTTGCGGCAGGCCAAGCGCGTCCATTTTTTCTTCGAAAGCCATGACGCGCGCATCTTCGCCGCTATCAAAATGCTTCGACATTCCAACCGGAAATGTTTTGGACAGTTCGGGATGGCCGGTGCTGCAATGATAGCATTCGCGGCCATTTTCCATAACCAGTTTCCAATTGGCATTTTCGACCAGAACGCTCTCATACGCCAGCTTTGCGTCCTTCAGATTATGCGGCGCTGCATATTCAGCAAGCTTCGCGCTAAAATCGTCAATGGGTGGCGGTGTTTCGGACAGGCAGATGAAGATCGCCCCTGCAACACATTCGATAGCGACAGGTTTTAGGCCATGTTCGGCTTTGTCAAAATCATCGCCCATCCGGTTTGCCGCAAACAAAGAGCCATCCAGATCATATGTCCAACGATGATAAGGGCACACCAGCTTTGGCGCGGTCCCGCTGCCGACGGCACAAATCATGGAGCCGCGATGGCGGCAACTGTTGTGAAAGGCGCGGATATCACCCTGCCGGTCACGCGTGATGATCATGGGCCATTTGCCGACCATCATCGATAGATAGCTTCCGGCCTTGGGCAGTTCGCATTCGAGACCAGCCATAAGCCAGCTTTGGCCGAAAATAGCGGCCATATCAAAATCGAAGCTATCAGGATCCGTATAAAGACCCTGCGGTAAGGTGTGTCCTTCGCGACGCTGCTGGAACAGCGCGTCAATCCGCCCTAAGTCCATTTTTTTGCCTTTGGTTAATTTTCCCCAGATTGGAGAATGGGCCACTTGACCGGTCTAATAAAATCGCATTTTCGCATAGCCCTATCTCAAAATGTAGGGCAGTGACGTCATTGGAAACCAATATGCTTTTGAAAGGTCGATCCCATTTCCACCCGCAGCAATATTAACCGTCGTTGGTTGCCGTTGAATGCCTTGCGCGCCTTTGAAGCGGTGGGCCAGAATTTGAGCTTCACAGGCGGCGCATCGGCGCTTTCGGTGTCGCAAAGCGCCATGAGCCGGCATGTCGGCGGGCTTGAGGAATTGCTGGGTAAGCAACTCTTCGTCCGCGACGCATCGCGCCTATTGCTAACACCCGCAGGTGAAGAGCTGCTGCCCGTTGTGAGCAAATGCCTCGACCGGCTTGAGCAAACGATGAACTCGATCCGCAATGATGAAGTGACGAGCCGTTCGCTTCGGCTCCATGTGCCGCCATCCTTGTTACAGCAGCTGTTCCTGCCGATGCTGCGCGATTTTCGCGCTGAACATCCGGACATCCGGCTTGATGTTTCGAGCGCGCATGTCACTGGTTTGCCCGCCACCGATTTCGATATGGCGATTGCCTATGACCGCCCCAATGTTGACGACCGGATTACAGACCTTCTTTGGATGGTCCGTGTCGCGCCGCTCTGTGCGCCCGCGACGGCGATTGCCAGTCAGGGCAAGTCGCTTGAGGAATTTCTGGAAAGTCAGGAGCTGCTTCACCTGAAACTGGACGGAGAACCGCGCGATCTTTTGTGGACGGCCTATCTGCGACAAAATGGGCTGGCCATGGCCACGCATGGTGGTCTCGCGTTTGATACGACAATTGCCGCTGCGCAATATGCCATGGCCGCAAGCGGGGTATTTTTGGGCGACATAGATATGTTTGCCCGGGAAATCGCCGACGGACGGCTTGTCATGCCATATGATGCCGTCATCGAAGACGGCTACGGCTATTATCTGAAACTCCACGCCGATGATTTGGGCGATGCCGCGATTTCTATGTTCCGCAGCTGGTTGATCAACCGGTTTGCGGCATTGCGGCAAGCGCCGAGTCTGCACGCGCTAAGCTGATCAGGCGAAGGCCGGATTTTTCCGCCACGTCAATCGCAAGGTCCGTCGCCGCCGATATCGTCACGAGCATGGGACAGTTGGCAAGGATAGCCTTCTGCGCCAGTTCAAGGCTGCAGCGCGCGGTCAAAATGATGAAGCCGGCTGCGATGTCTATGTCCGCGCGGGCAAGCGCCCCAATCAATTTGTCGAGCGCATTGTGCCGGCCCACATCTTCCCGCGTCATCAAGATAGAGCCATCGGGCGCACAAAATGCCGCTGCGTGCGCGGAACCCGTTTGGGCATTGAGTGTCTGATGTGCACGCAATGCCGATAATGCTGTAAACATCGCAGCGTCAGATACATCGATCTGCGCAGTGACCCGCGGCAAGGGACGCATGACCTCTTCCAGATTATCCATACCACACAGCCCGCAGCTGCTTTCCGAAACGCGCTGACGGGCGCGGGCAAAGACTTTTTCGGCGTTTTCTGCGGGCACCTGAATCCGCAATATCCAGCCCAAATCGGCCTTATGTGCGTCGACGGCCAATATTTGGTCAGCGCGGCTAATCAACCCCTCCGACATGCTAAAGCCAATAGCATAATCCTCAAGATCAACGGGCGTTGCCATCATCACGGCATAGCCGATGCCATTATATTCGATTGCGACAGGCGCTTCGACAATGATGCTGCGTTCTATGGTTTCGGTCGCGCCCTGATCAGGCTTAAGCACAGAAAATTGGATTGGTTTTGAACCCTGATCAGGCGCCATTTTGCGCTTCGGCCAGTAAGCTGATGGCGGCTGCAGCAATCGGAGACAGGCCCGCGGTCCCATGCGCAAAAATCATCTTTTTCATGCGCGGATCCCAGAATTGCTGAATGTGATCGGCGACCGCAGATACAGGCGCAGCATCGGTCGCCAGATTGGTTGCAATCTGGTTTGCCATATGGACGAGGCGCTCGACGCTATTCATTCGGCAGCAATTCCCGTTTCGACCCGGCGCGACCGTGTCGACAAAGCTTCATATTCTTCCTGCCACTCGGTTGGCCCGTTCGATGCGCTAATCTGAACCGCGGTAACCTTATATTCGGGGCAGTTGGTTGCCCAGTCGCTAAAGTCGGTGGTGACCACATTCGCCTGCGTTACGGCATGGTGGAATGTGGTGTAGACGACGCCGGGTGCAACCCGATCGGTTACCGTGGCGCGTAGCGTGGTTTCTCCCGCGCGGCTTGCCAATTTGACCCAATCGCCCGATTTAACGCCGCGATCCTCGGCATCCACTGGGTGAATTTCCAGCAAATCCTCCGGATGCCAGGCAACATTTTCTGTCCGCCGCGTTTGTGCGCCGACATTATATTGCGATAATATGCGTCCGGTCGTCAGCAACAACGGGAAGCGTGGACCAGTTTTCTCATCGGTTGGAACATAATCTGTCACGACGAACTTGCCCTTGCCACGGACGAAGCCGTCCACATGCATGATCGGTGATCCATCGGGCGCGTCTGCGGTCACTGGCCATTGCAGCGATCCAGCTTCATCGAGCCGTGCAAAGGACACACCAGCAAAGGTCGGCGTAAGCCGCGCGATTTCGTCCATGATTTCGGACGGGTGGGTATAGTTCCAATCCAGCCCCATCGCTTGCGCCAGCCGCTGCGTGACTTCCCAGTCCTCCAAACCGTTCATCGGCGTCATCACCTTGCGCACCGGCTGAATGCGGCGTTCGGCATTGGTGAACGTGCCATTTTTTTCAAGGAAGGTCGATCCGGGCAGGAAGATATGCGCGTAGTTGGCGGTCTCGTTCAGGAAAAGATCGTGGACAATGACACATTCCATCGCGGCCAACCCAGCCGACACATGGGCCGTGTTTGGATCTGATTGAAGGATATCTTCGCCCTGGCAATATAGCGCCTTAAATACACCATCGACCGCGGCATCGAGCATGTTGGGTATGCGCAGGCCGGGCTCTGGATCCAGTGTCACGCCCCAGTCGTCTTCAAACAATTTCCGCGCATTGCCATCGCTGATGTGGCGATATCCGGCAAGCTCATGCGGGAAGCTGCCCATGTCGCATGCGCCTTGGACATTGTTCTGGCCACGAAGCGGATTAACACCGACACCCCGGCGGCCGATATTGCCGGTCGCCATCGCCAAGTTTGCGATAGCCATAACGGTCGAGCTGCCTTGCGAATGTTCGGTGACACCAAGGCCGTAATAGATCGCTCCATTGCCACCTGTGGCATAAAGCCGCGCGGCTGCGCGAAGCTCTTCGGCATCCACCAGCGTTACCGGCTGCAGATTTTCGGGGCTGTTGCGGGATTGCGAAACGAACTCGGCCCAATGGCTATATTCGTCCCAGTCGCAACGCTCCCGAATGAATGCCTCATCGGCCAGCCCTTCGGTGACGATGACATGGGCCATCGCCGTCAGCACGGCAACGTTCGTGCCGGGACGAAGCGGAAGATGGTGCTGCGCCTCGATATGCGGCGAACGGACAATGTCCGTGCGGCGCGGGTCGATAACGATTAACTTGGCGCCCGGGCGACCATCCTGTCCGCGCAAACGGCGTTTCATCCGGCTGGCAAATACCGGGTGTCCGTCGGTGGGGTTGGCCCCGATGATCAGGATGACGTCGGTGTCTTCCACGCTGTCAAAATCCTGCGTTCCCGCGCTTGTGCCAAAGGTTGTTTTGAGCCCGTATCCGGTCGGCGAATGACACACGCGTGCGCAGGTATCGACATTGTTATTGCCAAAGCCTGCCCGGATAAGTTTTTGCACAAGGAAGGTTTCTTCATTGGTGCAACGGCTCGAGGTGATTCCGCCAAGGGCGTTGCGGCCATATTTCGCGCTAATCCGTTTCAGTTCGGACGCGGTGTAGGCAAAAGCTTCGTCCCATTCGACTTCGCGCCAAGGATCGCTGATCGACTTGCGGATCATCGGCTTCAATATGCGTTCCTGATGCTGCGCATAGCCCCAGGCAAAACGGCCCTTGACGCAACTGTGGCCACGGTTGGCCTTGCCGTCTTTGTACGGGACCATCCGCACCAGTTGTTCGCCCCGCATTTCGGCGCGGAAGGTGCAGCCAACACCGCAATAGGCGCAGGTCGTGACAACGCTGCGTTCGGGTGTGCCAACTTCGACCACTTTTTTCTCAACCAACGTCGCCGTTGGGCAGGCTTGCACACAAGCCCCGCAAGACACGCATTCAGACTCGAGGAAATTATCGCTGGCGAGACCTGCAGAAATCTTTGAGTCCCAGCCTCTGCCTTCCATCGTCAGCGCAAGGGTGCCCTGCACTTCGTCGCAGGCGCGGATGCAACGCGAACAGGCGATACATTTGCTGGGATCAAAATCGAAATAGGGATTGGAGTGATCTTTTTCCTGCCCCAGATGCGTAGCCTGCACGTCATAACGGACATCGCGCAAACCAACGGCGCCTGCCTGATCCTGCAATTCACAATCGCCATTGGCGGCGCATGTCAGGCAATCGAGTGGATGGTCGGAGATATAAAGCTCCATCACGCCTTTGCGTAATTTTGCCAGATGCGGGGTTTGCGTGCGTACAACCATGCCGGGTTCAACTGGGGTCGTGCAACTCGCTGGGGTCCCCCTGCGGCCATCGATTTCGACTAAGCACAGTCGGCATGAGCCGAAGCTTTTAACACTATCGGTGGCGCATAATTTGGGGATCGACGTGCCTTGTTCTGCCGCAGCGCGCATGACGCTTGTCCCTGCCGGCACAGTCACATTGCGGCCGTCGATCGTAAGCGAAACTGTTTCGTCGGAACGGCTTTCCGGGGTCCCAAAATCATTTTGCGGCTGGTATGTCATATGTCTACCTTATACCCATATTCGACCGTTGAGCAGCATATTGTGCCAGCTCCCGGGGTGTATTCAAGTTGTGAAAAACATCTGCGGATGTGATTGCTTGTGCGCCGGATACGGCAATCCAGTTGCGCATAGATAGATTATCCTGATGACGTAGATGTCTGTCCAGCAATGGCGCAAGCGCGACCGGCCAGACACCAAACAGATAATGACCATCGATATAGACGGCGCGTTCAGAAAGGTGATCTGTCGGAAATTGCGCCACGGGCACGACATCGCAACCCGCGGTCACCACCGCATCAAACCCATTTTGTTGCGCATAATGCAGCGCGGCATTCAGGCCACCCAAAGGCCCCATGTCCGCGAATGGCCGATCTTCGACCCAATCCATGCCCGGCCAAGCGCGCCCACAGACAATCAATTTGTCGACCTGATCGCGCAAGCCATCGGCGACATGTTCCATGAGTGGTTGGCCGTTCAGCAAGGCGGCTGCCTTGTCTGCGCCAAAGCGCGTAGCCTTGCCGCCAGCGATGATCGCGCCCAGCCGCTTCATGCAAAATCCAATGAATAATGGTCCATTGCCGCGTGCCGATCGGTCATGACAGACCGTCCCTCAGCGCGCTGATATGTTCCGGGCCTATTCCGCAGCACCCTCCGACCATATTTGCGCCTGAGGCTACCCATTTTTGTGCCCAGTCCAAGTAGCGGGGCGGATCAAGATCTGCGCGAATTTCTCTCAAGCCGCCATTGGCGGGCACTTCCTCGTCGGTGTGGGCAAAACCATTCGCATATACGCCAATCGCGATCGATTCTGTGCCCAAAGCCTGCTTGGCGCGGAGGACCGCCTCTTCCATCACTTCAGGCGCGCTGCAATTGAATAATATCGCCTCGGCACCGAATTCGGACGCCAGCGAGGCGGCCTGTTCGATCGTCTCGCCTGAGCGTAACATCGCGCTGCCTTCATCATTCAGCGTAAAGGATAGCCAAAGCGGTCGCGCGTCGGCTTTCAGCATTTCGCCAACCAATCGCGCTTCAGCCAATGTGCTCAATGTTTCGGCAAGCCAAATATCGGCAAAAGGCGACAGACCTTCAATCAGAACTGCCAAGATTGCCCGTGCTGCCTCAACCTCAAACAGGTCGGGTCGATAGGAACCCAAGACCGGCGGCAACGAACCTGCCACAATCAAATCATGCCGATTAGCCACATCTCGCGCCAACTTTCCTGCAAGCCGCGCAAGTTCGGTGCCGCGGTTGAGGAAACGCTCTTCGCCGATGTGAAAAGGAACCACAGCATAGCTGTTTGTCGAGATCACCTTTGCGCCTGCCAACGCATAGCGTTCGTGGGCCTGGGTGATAAATTCCGGCGCTTCCATGAGCGCAAGAGCGGACCATTCCGGTTGTTGGAAAGGCGCGCCTAATCGCTGCAATTCGCGGCCCATACCACCATCTAATATGGTGGTCATCGATTGAAATCCTCAGGGAACAGTTTGATGGCGCTCATAACGGGATAGGGGGTGAATCCACCCATCGCGCACAGTGAACCGAACTTCATGGTTTCGGCAAGATCGGCAAGCAAAGCCAGATTGGCGTCGACATTATTGCCTGCGATAATCTGGTCGATCGTTTCAACGCCGCGCGTGCTGCCCAATCGGCAGGGCGTGCATTTGCCGCAGCTTTCAATCGCACAAAATTCCATCGCAAAGCGCGCCATTTGTGCCATGTCGACGCTGTCGTCAAAAACGGTAATCCCGGCATGGCCGATCAGCGCATCCGCCGCGGCGAACGCTTCATAATCAAAAGGCAGATCAAACTGCGCAGGCGAAATATATGCGCCCAATGGCCCACCGACCTGAACACAGCGCACCGGGCGACCGCTTGCCGTGCCCCCGCCGATATCGTTGACCAGCTCGCCAAGCGTAATACCGAACGCGACTTCGAAAAGTCCACCATGTTTGACATTTCCGGCAAGCTGGACGGGCATCGTCCCCTTTGACCTGCCCATGCCGTACGCGGCATAAGCTTCACCGCCATGCGCCAATATCCATGGCACGGCAGCCAGCGTCAGCACATTGTTGACGACTGTCGGTTTGCCAAACAGGCCTTCCAAGGCGGGCAAGGGGGGCTTGGCGCGCACTTCGCCGCGCTTGCCCTCAAGGCTATTCAAGAGCGAGGTTTCTTCGCCGCAAATATATGCGCCTGCGCCAACGCGGACTTCCACGACAAATGGCGCAATCAAATGCGCAGACAGCCGGATAGCAGCTTCCATTTTGGCAATGGCGTGCGGATATTCGGAACGGATGTAGATATAGGCTTTGCTCGCGCCGACGGCGAAACCGGCAATCGCCATGCCCTCGATCAGCATGAACGGGTCGCCTTCCATCACCATCCGGTCGGCAAAGGTTCCGCTGTCGCCTTCATCGGCGTTGCAGACGATATATTTCTGTTCAGCGGGCGCGTTTGCTACCGTCTGCCACTTAATGCCAGCGGGAAATCCCGCGCCGCCGCGGCCGCGAAGGCCCGATGTCATGATGGTTTCGATGGTTGCTTCAGCGCCAATTGCGCGTGCTTGACCAAGACCCAGCCAACCACCCGATGCGTAATAATCGTCCAGCGATGTCGGCCGTGTTTTGCCGGCGCGCGCAAACGTCAACCGGTTCTGCTTGGCGATGAAGGGGTGATCCTCAATCCGTCCGATGGATTTAGCGTCACCGCTTAAGATCGAAGGGACTTGATCGGCCGAGACTTGACCATAGCCCACGCCGTCAATGTCGACCAACGGTTCCATCCAGTGCATGCCCCAGCTGGACACGCGTTCGACTTCGACGCCCGCCGCGGCAAAAGCAGCCGCAACGGCATCCGCGCCACAGGCGAGCGCAACAGCGTCATTGGATATCCGGACGGTCACATGGCCTCCAGTAATGAACTAAGGCGCGCCTGGTCCAATCGGGCGATGACTTGGTCGCCAACCAAAGCAGCCGGACCAACCGAGCACATGCCAAGGCAATAGACATCCTCTATCTTCACGCGGCTTTGGTTTTCGGCAATCGGCACCAACGCGTCGACACCGCGCGCCTTGCACGCCTCGGCGCGGCACAATTTCAATATGGGCCGCGCTTCGGCTTCTTTCCGGAAATCATGGTAAAAGCTTACAACGCCGTACACTTCCGCGCGGGTCAGGTTCAGCGCCTGTGCGATGTCGCGCATGGCATCTTCGCTGACATGGCCGAACGCTTTTTGCACGTCATGCAGGATAGGCAGCAACGGCCCCTCCCGGTGCGCATGTTCGGCGACGATGTCAGCGATTGAGGTCATTTAAAACACCACGACACTGCGGATGCTTGTCCCCGCATGCATCAATTCAAATGCCTTGTTGATCTCCTCAAGCCCCATGACATGCGTAATCATCGGGTCGATTTCGATCTTGCCGGTCATGTACATGTCGACGATCTTTGGAACGTCGGTGCGGCCCTTGGCGCCGCCAAATGCGGTACCGCGCCAGTTGCGGCCGGTCACGAGTTGGAATGGACGGGTGGCAATCTCTTTGCCCGCTTCGGCCACACCAATGATGATGCTGGTGCCCCAACCACGATGGCATGCCTCAAGCGCGGTGCGCATCACTTCGGTGTTGCCGGTGGCATCGAAGGTGTAATCTGCGCCGCCGTCGGTCATCTCGACGATCTTGGCAACAACATCCTCACGGCTCATGCCTCTGGAGTTCAGGAACGCGGTCATGCCGAACTTGCGGCCCCATTCTTCGCGGTCAGGATTGATATCAACGCCGATAATCATACCAGCGCCCGCAAGCCGTGCGCCCTGAATGACGTTCAGCCCAATACCGCCAAGGCCAAAGACAACGACATTGTCGCCGACTTGCACCTTGGCTGTGTTGACCACTGCGCCAACGCCTGTGGTGACGCCGCAACCGATATAGCAGCTTGACTGGAACGGTGCGTCTTCACGGATTTTGGCAACGGCGATTTCCGGCAAAACAGTGAAGTTCGAAAATGTCGAGCAGCCCATATAATGGAATATCGGTTGGCCCTTATAGCTGAAGCGCGTTGTGCCGTCGGGCATCAACCCCTTGCCTTGTGTCGCACGAATGGCGGTGCACAGGTTGGTTTTACCGGACAAGCAGCTTTTGCACTGGCGGCATTCCGGTGTGTATAATGGAATAACATGATCGCCAGGCTTCACGCTGGTCACGCCTGCGCCGACTTCGCGCACGATCCCTGCGCCTTCATGGCCAAGCACGCTTGGGAAGATCCCCTCGCTGTCAAAACCATCGAGCGTATAGGCATCTGTATGGCAAATGCCGGTCGCCATGATCTCAACCAAAACTTCACCAGCCTTGGGACCCTCAAGATCAAGCTCGACAATCTCAAGTGGCTTCTTCGCTTCAAAGGCAACAGCTGCGCGCGTCTTCATGGTAATCGGGTCTCCTAAACTTAACCAAATCGTTGGGCGGGTTGCGCCCGTTTATTTGAACACAATCGTGCGGTTGCCATTCAGCATCACGCGGTGCTCCAGATGCAGCTTGACCGCCCGCGACAGAACCCGGCTTTCGGTTTCCTGCCCCTGCGCTATCAAATCGTCAACCGTATCGGCATGGTCAACGATCGACACGTCTTGGGTAATGATTGGACCTTCATCAAGGTCGGGTGTCACATAATGCGCCGTAGCGCCGACCATTTTGACGCCGCGGTCATAGGCACGGTGATAAGGTTTTGCGCCTTTGAAGCCCGGCAGGAAGCTGTGATGAATGTTGATAACGCGCCCATCAAGCTTCCGGCAAAGCTGGTCTGAAAGAACCTGCATATAACGGGCGAGGATGACGAGATCGACATTCTGTTCTTCGACCATCGCCAACAGCTTGGCTTCTTGTTCCAGCTTGTTTTCTGGTGTCACCGGCAAATGATGGAATGGGATGCCTTCATGCTCCGCGCGGCGCTGCCAATTTTGGTGGTTGGAAACGACGCTGGTTATTTCCATCGGCAACCGCTTGGTTGCTGTGCGGTAGAGCAGGTCGTTCAGACAATGGCCGCCTTGGCTGACCATGATCATCGCGCGCAGCTTCTTACGCAAATCATGAATGCGCCATTCCAACCGGAACGCCGCAGCAACAGGCAGGAACGCCGCCTCGAAACTTTCCGTCGTCACATCAGCGGGGCAGTTGATGGCGATCCGCATAAAGAACCGTCCGGTTACCTCGTCGCCATATTGCGAGCTTTCGACGATGTTGCAGTCCTGGCTGGCAATTGAATTGGCCACCGCTGCGACGATACCCTTACGGTCGTCGCACACTATCAACAGTACAAAATCTGCGCCCATATGCATTATCAATCCTCATCTCGCAAAACGTGGGACCGCGTAGCCGTCGAAGTGCACGCTATCCATTGTTCTCATCCATATATTAGGTCTTCTAATCGCAACATGTAGATGAAATGATTGGTCGGGGAATTTAATTTACCAATCACGAAAATTTGGTCAATTGCTTGACGGGGGCTCCAGTTTCAGTCTTACTGGTGGAGAATTAAAGCCCCCAAAAAATTTGGGGATGGTTGAGGGGAAGAAAATTGAAAAGTTATTTGAAAATTTCGACCGCGGCGCTTGTTATTGCATCGGCTAGTGTCGGCATCGGCATAAACCCTGCATTTGCGCAGCAAACAGCTGAAGAGCAGGACCGCGGTATTGCAGATATCGTTGTGACCGCAACACGCCGTGAAGAGTCGGCCAACCGCGTGCCGCTTGCAATTACTGCCGTGGGCGGTGAAGCGCTGAACGATCTCAACATCACGAAATTCGACAAGCTGATCGAATATCTGCCGAATGTTCGCGCTGCTTCGCGCGGTCCAGGTGCATCGTCCATCTTCATCCGCGGTCTTTCAACGGATTCGCCAGGTCTGCAAATTGCCGGTACCGCTGGTGCGCAGCCTACGGTCGCATTGTACATCAACGACGCGCCAGCATCGCTCGTCGGACGTAACCTTGACCTTTATGCGGTTGACCTTCAGCGCGTCGAAGTTTTGGCAGGTCCGCAGGGAACGCTCTTCGGCGCAAGTGCGATGGGTGGTGCGGTCCGCTACATCACCAACAAGCCTGATACGGGCGAATTCCATGCCGGGTTCAACTCGAGCTACGCCTTCACCAAGGGTGGCGAAGAAAGCGTTGCTGGCGATGCATTCATCAACATCCCGCTTATTAAGGACAAGCTGGCAATCCGCGCTGTGTTCTATACCGACCGTCAGGGTGGTTATATCGACAATATCGCAGGAACATATCAAATGCCGTTCAACGGCAATGTTGGCGTTGCTGGAAAATTGCCTACAGGTAACCCATTGTTGGTCATGCGCGCAATTCAGTCTTGCCAAGCTACTGCCACGACTGCGGTTCCGAATTGCACAGGTAGCCTTTACCGTGCGCCAACACGTCAGACGATCAACAATGACGCATTTGTAGAAGATAACTACAACGACGCGACCTACCGCGGTGGCCGTGTGGCGCTGACTTGGAAAGTCACGGACGATTGGTCTGTCGACTTGATGCATGTGCGTCAGGAACTCGACACGGACGGTGTATTCGACTTTGAACCTGATGTGGGTGACCTGAAGGTTACCAAGTTCAATGACAACTCGCTGCGTGACCGCGTAAATCTCTCGACATGGGGCGTAAACGGTCGTCTTGGCGCGCTCGATTTGATCTACACCGGTTCATTCCTGAAGCATCGTGCAACACAAGTTGCTGATTATGCCGGATATTCGAACATCGGGCTGTATCTGCCTTATTATGAATGCGATCGTGGCGTATATTACACCGCAGCGTATAACGGCAATATCGGCAATACCTGCTATGCGCCGAGCAAAAGCTATCAGGTTCGTAACCGGACTGAGCGTATGACGCATGAGTTCCGCGTAACAACACCTGCTGATAAGCGTCTTCGCGGTACCTTTGGTTTGTTCTACGATGATAACAAATTGTTCGACAATACCGACTGGTCATATCTGCAACAGGCCGCTGGCTTCGTCTATCGCCGCGCGCCGAATACGGCAGTGAACGCCAATGACAAGAGCGTACGCCCTGTCAATGTCGGCTTCTTCAACGACATCCAGCGTAAGGATACGCAGTTTGCTGCTTATGGTGAAGCGTCCTTTGATATCGTTCCAGACAAGCTAACTTTCACTGGCGGTCTTCGTTATTATGACGAAAAGGCTTCCATCAACGGTTCGTCGAACGGCAGCTTTGGCGGTGCACGTGGTGTCTACAATGCCACTACCGGAACCTATACGGCGGCATCTTCAGGTCCAACGACGTATAATGTCAGCGCCAACTTGAATGTACTTTACGCTGACGCTTCGCCAGCAAAGTATAGCGGCACTTTGTACAAAGCCAACTTGACCTATCGCCTCGACGAATCTTCGTTGGTTTATGCGACATACTCGGATGGTTTCCGTCCAGGTGGCTTCAACCGTCGTCCTTGCCGCGTACCAAGTGCTATTTGCCCTACCAATGCAGACTTTGTCCGTTTGGGTACCTATGTACCTGACAAGGTTCAAAACTATGAAGTTGGTGGTAAATTCTCGCTGCTTGATCGTCGTTTGCAGGTCAATTTCGCTGCGTATCAGATCGACTGGAGCAACATCCAGATCACTGTTTTCGACCAGAATATCTCGAACCAAACATTCACCACAAACTTGGTGGATGCACGGATCCGGGGTCTGGAAGGCGACGTAACGTGGCGCACCACGCCGGAATTGACGTTTAACAGCGCATTTTCGTACAACGACTCTGAAATGACGAAGTACCGGAAGAGCACAACAGTGCTCCGTCCGCTCGGTGGTCCGCTTGCTTTGAGCCCCAAATTCCAGTTCAATGCTCGCTTGCATTGGGAAAAGGAACTTGCCTCGGGTCTTGCTCCGTTCGCACAGATTGGTGTTCATTATGTTGGAAAGAGCGTCTCTGACGTTATCGACAACGTAAACATCAAGTATCAATCATCCAACCCGACACTGGGCTACGCTGGTTCAATTCCTGTCACCTACAACGGTGTCACGGTGCGGCCTGGCGACGTCATCGCGCCAATCGCTGGAGCCCAGAACCTTGGCTCATACTCCACAGCTTCGGCATCATTCGGTGTCTCGAAAGACGAGTGGCGTTTGGAAGTGTTTGGTGACAACCTGACTGACGAGCGTCCCGAGCTGTACAAGAGCGGGAACGACGGTGAGTTGCGTACAACGACCTCGCGTCCACGCACAATCGGCCTGCGTTTCTCGTACAAGATTTAAGCAACACGGCGGGCGCCCCTGGGAAACCGGGGGCGCTTTGCCATTTCTGCATTTCTGCATTGCGTTAAGCGTGCGAATTGCGGCAGGGTTCGTGCAATCGTTCGTCACAATATGGGAGAGTAGGTGACAATGTTGGCCGAGGCCTCGCCGGATAATATTGACGCCATGTTGCGTGAAGCGCGGTCGCATTTGCAAAATGCCCGCTTTGCCGACGCGGAGGCTTTGTGCGCGCGCATATTGGAAGCCGCGCCGGATAACATTGATGCGCTGTACACTTTGGCGGTAACACAGCGTATGCAGCGTCAGGTTCCTGCGGCGCTCTCGACACTTGATAAATTGATTGCGATCGACGCTGGCTACGGCCGTGCGTGGCAAGAACGCGGGCATTGTTTTCGCGACAGCGGTTTGACCGAAGAAGCAATTGCCGCTTACCAGCGCGCAGTAACCCACAATGGCGCATTGGTCGCAAGCTGGCGTATACTTTCACAAATGCATGATACAGCCGGGCGCGAGGGGCCGGCTAATTTTGCACATGCCCAATATACCCATCTTTCCGCCCTTCCGCCTGAGTTGCTAAGCGTTGCTAGCTTCATTCAGGAAGGGCGTATCTACAAGGCAGAGCAATTGTGCCGCGCGTTCCTGCAACGCAACGGTCACCATGTTGAGGCGATGCGCCTGCTTGCCGACATCGGCATGAAATTCAACGCCTATGACGAAGCGGAATTTTTGCTCGAGTCTTGCAAGGTTCTGGAGCCCGATAATGTCAGCGCGCATTTCGATTATGTGAAAGTATTGCGCAAACGCCAGAAATTCGAACTGGCACTCAGCGAAGCGTCGGAACTGCGCGCAAAAGAACCGGGTAACCCAGAGTTTGAAATGCTGTACGCCAATGAAAATCTGGCCGTCGGCAATTTTGATGAAGCGATGCTGATTTATGAGGCTCTGCTTGGGTCTATGCCGAATAATCCAGGCATAAACCTGACCTACGGCCATGCGCTTAAGACCGTCGGGCGGCAGGATGACGCCATTTCTGCCTATCGCCGCGCCTATCAAGTTCGGCCAGACTGCGGTGATGCCTATTGGAGCTTGG
>NZ_JBIICH010000079.1:0-10706 GCF_044239005.1 Sphingorhabdus sp.
TACCGTCGCGTGGTGCGCGGGCGTCGGCTACGACGATTTTATAATAAGGACGCTTTTTCGAACCGCCCCGTGACAAACGCATGGATAATGCCATAAAACTAACTCACCTTTCTGAAATATTCTTAAACTAAATGTGATACTTATTTCTTTTTACTAAGAAGTCTTGCGAGGTCTGGCGGCATTCCGCCACCGCCGCCCATTCCGGGCAGACCGCCGAAACCGGGTGGCAAAGCGCCGGGGGGAAGCCCGTGCATTCCCTCCATCGCGCCACCCAAGTCGCCGCCGCCCATGCCACCCTTGCCGCCGCCGAACATGGCGGCGAGGCCCTTTAGGCCGCCCATCTTGCGAATGCGCTTCATGGCGCTCGCCATTTCCTGGTGCATTTTAATGAGCTTGTTGACGTCCTGCACGGTCATGCCCGAACCCTTGGCAATCCGGATCTTACGTTTGGCGTTCAACAATTCAGGCTTCGCGCGCTCTTTTGGCGTCATGGAACCAATGATGGCGTCCATATGTACGAGCAATTTGTCGTTCATACCGCCGGCGTCCATCGCCTGCTTGGCCTTTTTCATGCCCGGGATCATACC
The DNA here is from genome assembly GCF_044239005.1 of Sphingorhabdus sp. GTDB lineage: Bacteria > Pseudomonadota > Alphaproteobacteria > Sphingomonadales > Sphingomonadaceae > Sphingorhabdus_B. Next base: position 588 of record NZ_JBIICH010000079.1, read on the forward strand.
CGCAAGCGCGCCGAGGCCGCCCATTTTGGACATTTGGCGAAACTGCATGCGCAGGTCTTCCATGTCGAACTGGCCCTTGGCCATTTTGGCCGCGAGCTTATCCGCGTCCTCTTTTTCGACCATTTCAGTCGCGCGCTCGACAAGGCCGACAACGTCGCCCATGCCCAATATGCGTCCGGCAACACGGCTTGGGTTAAACGCTTCGATGGCATCCAGCTTTTCACCGACGCCTGCAAATTTGATGGGCTTGCCCGTAATGGCGCGCATCGACAGCGCAGCACCGCCGCGTGCATCACCGTCCATACGGGTCAGCACGATACCGGTTACATTAACGCGCTCACCGAAGCTTTTGGCGACATTTACGGCGTCTTGACCCGTGAGCGAGTCGACGACGAGCAGGATTTCCTGCGGAACGGAGACCTTTGCCACCGCCTGCATTTCGTCCATCAACTGCTGGTCCACATGCAAGCGGCCAGCGGTGTCGAGGATCAAAACATCAAAGCCCTGCAACTTTGCAGCCTGCATCGCACGCTTGGCAATGTCGACGGGCTGCTGCCCCTGCATAATCGGAAGCGTCGCAATTTCGGTCTGTGTGCCAAGCGTTGCCAACTGCTCTTGTGCGGCAGGACGATTGACGTCCAGCGAAGCCATCAGGACTTTCTTGCCCTGCTTGGCCTTCAGCATCTTCGCAATCTTGGCCGTCGTTGTGGTTTTACCTGAGCCCTGCAGACCGACCATCATGATGATCGCAGGCGGCGCTACAGCAAGATCAAGGTCGCTTTGTTCCGCGCCGAGCATTTCGACAAGGGCATCATTGACGATTTTGACGACTTGTTGGCCGGGCGTTACCGATTTCAGAACCTGCGCGCCGACGGCTTGCTCGGTGACCTTCTCAACGAAGTCACGAACGACGGGCAACGCAACGTCGGCTTCAAGCAAAGCCACACGCACTTCGCGCATCGCTTCACGCACGTCAGCTTCGTTTAACGCACCGCGACCGCGCAGGCGATCAAACACCCCTCCTAACCGGTCGCTCAGCTTGTCAAACATCGACATTCCTTACCAACATGCCCCGTTTGAGGCATAAACGAACAAAAAGCCGGTGAGCGAATCTTCGCCGACCAGCTTGGAAACAACGGATTTCCAACAAAATTTGAAAGGCAATATCCTTGCCTTGGACGCGCCCCTACCCTCCTTGGCGTCGCAAATCAAGTTTTTCCGTTGGTTGGAGCGGCTGTGACCTGTGCCCAATCACGGCGGCTCCATGAACAATAGGTTGGCCATATTCGCCATCAACGGTAGACTTGATGCCCCGCTACCCCTAAATCGCCGCCATGACGATGGGTGAATTTCACAAGATGCATGGGCTCGGCAATGACTTTGTCATTATCGACGCACGCGTCCAATCCATCGAAATGTCCCCTGCCCGGGCGCAAATGATCGCGGATCGCAAGTTTGGCATTGGCTGTGACCAGCTTATCCTTTTGCTGCCTTCAGAAATCGCCGATGTCCGCATGCGGATTTTCAATCCCGATGGCAGCGAGGTTGAGGCATGTGGCAATGCGTCACGCTGTGTCGTTGCATTGTTGAACCAAGACCTCAACATCGAAACCTTGGGCGGCATCATTTCAGGCAAGTTGTCAGGCAATGACGTCGAAGTGTCGATGGGGGAAGCCACTTTTGCATGGCAGGACATACCGCTTGCTTTCCCCATGAATACGGACGCGATGCCACTGGCTTGGGACAATCTCGCCGCGCCAATGGCCATCAATATGGGCAACCCACATGCCGTGTTTTTTGTCGATGACGTTGATGCCATCGACTTGCGCCAGCTTGGTCCGACAATCGAAAACGATTCCGTGTTTCCCGAACGTGTAAACGTGAATGTCGCGTCGGTTGCCGGGAATGAAATCCACCTAAATGTTTGGGAACGCGGTGCCGGCTTGACCGGCGCTTGCGGAACCGGAGCGTGTGCCACGGCCGTTGCTGCGATCCGTCAGGGCAAGGCGACATCCCCCGTCACAGTCCACCAATCGGGCGGAACCCTGACCATCGACTGGAGTCCGGGACAGCCAGTCATCATGACCGGCAGCGCGACGTATGTGTTCAAAGGTCAGGCCGACTGGGATGCGTTTGGATGAACGCGCCCGTCAAAAAGCCTGAAGTCATCAGCATGGGTTGCCGCCTAAACTTGGCGGAGAGCAACGCCCTGGCTGAACAACTCGCGGGCCGCGATGACATTGTCATCATCAATAGCTGCGCGGTGACTAATGAGTCCGTCCGGCAAACACGCCAAGCCATCCGTCAGGCGCATCGGCGTCGCCCGGACGCGTCTGTGTGGGTCACCGGCTGCGCTGCGCAAGTGGAGCCCGAAACATTTCGGGCCATGCCAGAGGTTGCGGGCGTCTTTGGCAATCATGAGAAACAAGACGCGACCTTGTTACGCGATTTGATTGATCGTTCGGACAGGCCGGTCATTGTCTCGGACATCATGACCATCGCGCAAACCGCGCCGCATCTCGTCACCGCCTATTCGGGCAAAACCCGCGCGTTTGTCGAAGTTCAAAATGGCTGTGACCACCGCTGCACATTTTGCATCATTCCCTATGGCCGCGGCAACAGCCGCTCCGTCCCCGCTGGCAGCGTCATTGAACATATTCAAAAGCTCGTCGACACCGGCTTTAAAGAGGTGGTGCTGACGGGTGTTGACGTCACCAGCTATGGCCATGATCTTCCGGGCAGCCCGAATTTGGGATCACTGGTCGAACGGATATTGAAACTCGTTCCCGATCTTGCACGCCTCAGGCTATCGTCGATTGATGGTGTCGAGATTGACGACCGGCTGTTCGATTTGCTCACAGGCGAGGCCCGCGTGATGCCGCATGTTCATCTGTCGCTGCAAGCAGGCGACAATATGATCCTGAAGCGCATGAAACGCCGCCATAGCCGTGAACTCGCGATCGATCTGGTTGCGCGCCTTAAAGCAAAGCGACCCGAGATCGCCATTGGCGCGGATATTATTGCCGGCTTCCCGACCGAAGACGATGCGATGTTTGCCAACAGCATTGACCTCGTTGCACAATGCGGGATCGTGCACGGGCATATATTCCCATATTCGCCCAAAAAGGGCACGCCAGCCGCGCGCATGCCGCAACTGCCCCATCCCGTTATCAAGGCGCGTGCCAAGGCTTTACGCGAAGCGGTCGCGGCAGAAAAATCCCGCTGGCTGGAGGGGCTGATTGGCACCATTCAAAATGTCGCGGTCGAAAATGGCGGCAGGGGTGGCCACGCGGAGAATTTCGCGTATTTGCAGCTGGATAAAGTCATGCCCGAAGGCAACATTGTCGCCGCGCGGGTGTTGCGGTCAACAGACGGAATATTGCAGGCAGAGGTTGTAGAATGAGCGAGAATGTTGGGTGGAAAGACCGACTGTTTGGCGGCCTGAAGAAAACATCAGGAAAGCTGACGGACAATATTGCGGGGCTTGTCACCAAGGCAAAGCTGGAAGCACGCGACCTTGATGACATTGAAGATGCGTTGATTGCTTCGGACCTTGGCCCAGCCATGGCAGCGCAAATTCGCGACAAGATTGCTGCGGGACGCTTTGACAAGGGCATTGATGCCGAAGGAATCCGCCAGATTGTCGAGGACGAAGTGGCGGCCGTGTTGGCACCCGTTGCCTCCCCGCTCGAAATTGACGCCTTCCCGCGCCCTCAGGTCATATTGGTGATTGGCGTAAACGGATCGGGCAAGACCACAACAATTGCAAAGCTGGCCCACCTTTTCCTTGAACAGGATTATGGCGTCATGCTGGCTGCAGGTGATACGTTCCGTGCCGCAGCCATTGGTCAGTTGAAAGTTTGGGCCGAACGCCTTGGCGTACCCATTGTGACTGGCCCCGAAGGCGGCGACGCTGCTGGTGTCGTGTTTGATGCGGTGAAAAAGGCAACCGCAGAAGGCATCGACGTGCTGATCGTCGACACCGCTGGACGGCTTCAGAACAAACGCGAGCTGATGGATGAGCTGGCGAAAATCCGCCGGGTGCTTGGGCGCCTAAATCCCGCGGCTCCGCACAATGTGGTGTTGGTTCTGGACGCGACGACGGGGCAAAATGCGCTATCGCAAATCGAAACCTTTAAAGAAGTCGCTGACGTCACTGGGCTTGTGATGACCAAATTGGACGGCAGCGCGCGCGGCGGGATCTTGGTCGCGGCGGCCAAGCAGTTTGGCCTACCTATTCACGCCATTGGCGTCGGTGAGACCATTGATGACCTGCGCCCCTTCAACGCGCAAGATGTTGCCCGTGCCATCAGCGGCGGTTCGTTGTGAACGACGCAGCCACGGCCAAAAAGCCGTCGGGCACTTTAAACTTCATTCTCGATTTCGGACCGCTGCTGCTGTTTTTTGTGGCATCAAAATTTGGCAGCTCGGACACCGATCCGAAACAAGGCGCGATTGTTGGCACCGCAACGTTCATGGTCGCGATCCTTGTTGCGGTGATTGTCTCTAAGGTGAAACTGGGCAAGATTTCACCGATGCTGAAGCTCACGGCCGCTTTAGGCGTATTTTTCGGCGCGCTGACGATCTGGTTCCATGACGAACGCTTCATCCAGATTAAGCCGACGATCATTTACGCCTTTTTCGCGCTTCTGCTGCTTGGGGGATGGTTCCGCGGCAAGGCGATGCTCAAATATGTTCTGGAGCATGCCTATCAAGGTCTGGACGAAACCGGCTGGTTAAAACTGTCGCTTAGCTGGGGCGTGTTTTTCCTTGTGCTAGCCGGACTAAACGAGATTTTTCGGCAGCCCGAGTGGTTTTCGTTCGACACCTGGCTGTCCATCAAGGTGTGGGGGGTAACGGCCTGCACGTTCCTATTCGCGTTTGCCAATATCCCAATGCTGATGCGCCACGGGCTAAAACTGGGCGACGATGCCGAGACACCGCCCAACGCCTAAAATCAGGACTGGTCAGCGCGTGAGAGGCCTTGTCCATCTAGATTTTCGGCGACGAATTCCCAATTAATCGCATTGGCGAGTAACGCATCGACATAGTCAGGTCGCGCATTGCGATAGTCGATATAATAAGCATGCTCCCACACATCGATTGTGAGCACGGGCTTCATATCATGCACCAAGGGTGTGTCGGCGTCATGTAACGACGTGATCTTCAATTGGCCGCCGTCAACAACAAGCCACGCCCAACCGCTCCCAAAATGCGCGACAGCTTCTTCTTTGAACTTCGCCAGCAGGTTTTCGACACTGCCGAAGCTTTCATCAATCATTGTCTTTAACTGGCCGCCAGGCACCTGTTTTTCAGGTGTCAGACACTGCCAATAAAAACTGTGGTTCCAAATTTGCGCGGCGTTGTTGAACAGTTGTGTATTGCCCTTCGCCTTGGCAGCCGTGATAACTTTGCTCAAGGGCGCACCTGATAAGGCCGCATCGTCGGCGACCAAGGCATTGGTTTTATCGACATACGCCTTGTGATGCTTGCCATGGTGAAAATCGATCGTTTCCGCAGAAATGATGCCGCCGAAGGAAATTTCGTCGTAAGGAAGTTCCGGGAGAATGAAGGGCATGTTGCATGTTTCCTTTTGAGAAGTCCGCAACGCAAACCAACGGGCGCAGCGCCCGTTCCGTCGGGCGCACGCAAATTACGCAGAAATTATGTGACAAAAGCGGCCCACAAAGATAGGCAGGAACGCATCAGGGGCAAAATCACCTGAATGCCTACAGGAGGAAAAAATGGCGAAATTTTTTGGAAATCTACATCTGGTGCTGGTCGCCGGTCTCGTGCTGTCATTGGCACTTATGTTCGGTTTGCACGGCGACGCATTGACGGCGCAGTCTGTCACACGTTGGCTGCACACATTCTTCGGGATCGTCTGGATCGGGCTGTTGTACTATTTCAACCTCGTTCAAATTCCGACCATGCCGAAAATTCCCGCTGAGCTGAAGCCAGCGGTGTCGAAGCATATCGCACCATCTGCGCTGTTTTTCTTCCGCTGGGCCGCGGCATTGACTGTGTTGCTGGGACTGATCATTGCGGTTCAGGCCGGTTACGCCCATCAGGCATTCACGCTGCAAGATCCCTACAAACTGATCGGCGTTGGCATGTGGCTTGCGGTTATCATGGCATTCAACGTCTGGTTCATCATCTGGCCTAACCAGAAGAAGGCACTTGGCATCGTTGAAGCCGATGATGCGACAAAGGCAAAGGCCGCAACGACAGCGATGATGACATCGCGTTTGAACACGTTGCTGTCGATCCCAATGCTCTACACGATGGTAAGCTTTAACGGCGGCTAATCGTCACATTCTTGGTAAAGTTAAAAGGGGTGGCCGAGGCTGCCCCTTTTTTATCCCAAAAGATCATGCTTTTTAAGCGTATGACGCAATTGGTCGTAGCTCAGGTTCAGCGCTTTGGCCGTTTGCCGCTGATTATACCGACACTTCGCCAGTGCCTGTTCAAGGACCGCCTTTTCATATTTTTCGGTCGCTTCTCTAAAGTCGGTAACATCAATCGCCTGACTTAAGTCGGCGGAGAAACGCTGCTCGGCACTAGCGGCCTGATTATCGGACTGCACCTGCACAGGCGATGAAGCCGCCACGCCGCCGCGCCACGGGCTATCGAACGGATCAAACTGGATATAATCGACGGGCTGCGCGGGGTCAGCCCAGCGATAAACGGCACGTTCGACCACGTTGCGCAATTCGCGCACATTGCCCGGCCACAAATGGTTTTCGAGGGCCTGGGTCGCAAGCGCGCCGAAACCCGGCCAACCTGCCCAGCCCAGTTCAGCCGCCATCCGACGCCCATAATATTCAGACAGAACCTCAACATCGCCTTCGCGAACGCGCAATGGCGGCAAGGTGATCACCTCAAAGCACAGCCTGTCGAGCAAATCCGCACGAAAGCGTCCCTTATCCACCATATTGGGCAGATGCTCATTGGTGGCCGCAACAATACGGACATCGACACGCATTGGCCTCGATGAACCAATACGCGTGACCTCTCCATATTCGACCGCGCGCAACAAACGTTCCTGCGCCCCCATGCTCAACGTGCCAAGTTCGTCGAGGAACAGCGTGCCGCCGTCGGCTTCTTCAAACCGCCCCTCGCGTGCACGGGTAGCTCCGGTGAAAGCCCCAGCTTCATGGCCGAACAGTTCTGCCTCAATCAAACTTTCAGGCAGCGCCGCGCAGTTAATTGTGACCAAAGGCCCGTCCCAACGCGAACTCAGGCGATGCAGGCGCTCAGCGATCAATTCTTTCCCTGTGCCGCGTTCCCCCACAACCAGCACGGGGCGATTGAGCGGTGCGGCGCGGCTTGCGCGTTCGACGGCATCAAGAAAAGCGGACGATTGTCCAATAAATTGATGACTATCGCGTTCCATTTTCAAAGATTGGCATATTTCACCATAGTGTGGCAATAATTACCAGCGCTCGAATGTCGCATTTTTTCACAAATGGCGGATTTCCGGCTTTTATTCAAATTGGCACACTCCCTGCAATACATCTTGCAAGCCGGAATATCACCGGCATGCAAAAGGGAAGACACAAGATGCGTAAAGATATCGGAACCAGCGACAAGGCAAATGGAAGCGAAAGCCGTCTATGGCTGGCAGTCGCACTGTCCGTGTCGATGATCTTCACCAGTTACGCCGTTTCGGTTCTCAACCATTATGACGATATTAACATGAACGTCCCAAATTACACCCATCAGCCAATCGTTGTCAGCTATCTTGCCTGACGTCGATTGCCTACGACCGGAGTACCCCGGCTCCCCCTACCTCCTAAAGGTACCCGGTCGCACCCTTTTTAAGTACGCAAATGAACAGTTTTAGCCGGAGTTACCCAATGGGCATATTTTCACGAACCCGCGATATCATCGCCGCCAACGTCACGGACTTGCTCGACAAGTCGCAGGACCCGGCGAAGATGATCCGTATGATCATTCTGGAGATGGAAGAAACGCTGGTTGAAGTCCGCGCTTCCGCAGCCCGGACGATTGCTGACCAGAAAGAACTGCGCCGGCACATCGACAAGCTGAACACGCTTGAAGCTGACTGGACCGACAAGGCCCATCTTGCCCTGTCAAAAGATCGCGAAGACCTTGCCAAGGCGGCCTTGGTCGAAAAGCGTAAGGCGACCGACATGAAGGACCAGCTGACGGCGGAGGTCGATGTTCTCAACGACGCGTTGAAAGCTTCGGAGCAGGATATTCACAAGCTGCAGAAAAAGCTCGCCGACGCCCGTAGCCGTCAGAACGCGTTGATGACGCGTCTTGAAAGCGCGGAAAATCAAGTCAAGCTGCGCACGATGTATAATGGCGACAAGGTTCGCGAGGCTTTCTCACGCTTTGACGTGCTCGAACGCCGCGTGGACGAAGCGCAGGGATATGCGGACTCGCTGTCCATCGGTTCAGATGCCCCACGCAGCTTGGGCGACGAAATCGCAGCACTTGAGTCCTTCGACGTTGTCGATGCCGAGCTGGAAGCGATGAAAAAAGCCATGAAACAAGACGCACAGAAGGAAGGTTGATCCGATGGAAGATACGCTCATCCCCGTTTTCGTCGTTGGCATATTGTTTATTGGTTTGCCTTGGCTGATCCTGCATTATGTCACCCGCTGGAAAACCGCGGCAACGCTTACCTATGATGATGAGCGGATGCTGGGCGACATGAACGAACTTGCCCGTCGTCTGGAAGACCGTCTCGATACCGTCGAGCGTCTGGTCGCGCAGGAAAATCCTGAATGGCAGCCACGTCGCATCGACCATGAAACAAAAGATTTCGACCCCGAAAATGCCCACAGGCTGGAAAGGAACCGCTAAAATGGCTGGTACACATACCAAATTCTATCTGGATAAGCAGAATGCCAAATGGAAAGGCGTTTGCGCAGGGATTGCCGACTATACCGGCGTTGATGTTCTCTGGGTCCGGCTTGGCACGGTGATGCTCACTTTGATGGGCGGTTTTCCGTGGACGCTAATTGCCTATGTCATCACCGCTTGGATGGCCAACCAAAAGCCAGTCCATCTTTATACCGATGACCGCCAAGACCAGAAATTCTGGCAAGGCGTGCGTCAGTCACCTGCCCGCACAACACGCGACATTCGTTCGCGTTTCCGGGAAATCGACCACCGGTTGGCCGAAATGGAAACCTATTATGTCAGCAATAACAAGCAGCTGGCGGACGAAATCGAGAGCCTTCGATAAACGGCAGCATAATGGAGGGAATATTTCATGTTCACACTCATCATTCTCGGGCTGATTGCGTGGTTTGCATATCGCCACTTCGCACAGAAAAAACGCAAGGCGGATCGCCGCAACTTGAGCGTTGATTTCCGCGACAGCCCCATCCGGCCCGTCACACGCCGTCTGCCATGGAGGGAATTCAAATGAGCTTTGCAGGCCCCAATTTCGTCATTGCGATTGTGGTTGTGATGACAGTCGGTTGGCTCATCAACAACTGGATCCGCGCCAAACATGGCTACCCATTGGAAGATGAATGGGGTGGAAAATCAGCGCTGACCGATGGCGACTATCCCGAAGCAGAGCGCAAAATCATGCTGCTCAGCAATGAAAATGAAACGCTGAATGGCAAGGTTGGTCGTCTGGAAGAACGGGTCGCTGTCTTGGAACGGATCGTCACGGACAAGGCCGGGCGCCTTTCCGAAGAAATCGAAAAACTACGCTGAAGCGCATTGGAGGAAGCTATGGACCCTGACAAGCTAGCAATGATTACGGCCATCGGCCCCATGATAGGTATTGGCGTTGTCGCAATTTCGGTTGGATGGGTGCTCACCACATGGATGCGCATCAAAAATGGCTACCCGCTTGATGGTGCATGGGGTCAGGCAGTCTATCCCAAAACCGATCAGGAGGCCGTCGAACGCGTAAAATTGTTGAGCCAAGAAAACGCGCAACTGCGCGCAGAAATCGGCTCAATCAAGGACCGGCTCGCCAATGTCGAAAAAATCATTGTCGATGACAGTCACCGATTAACATCTGAAATAGAGGCCCTTCGCGGGCCGTCGAATTGAGGAGCAATTAATGGACCCGTTTCAAATGGTCGTCGCAATCATTGCCATCATCACGATCGGCAGGATTATCCA
>NZ_JBIICH010000180.1:0-2624 GCF_044239005.1 Sphingorhabdus sp.
AACGAAACATGAGCAAGATTGGCGACAGCATCAAAACCGCAGCTGACAGCGCGAAAGACAGCCTTGCAAGCGCGAAGGCGAAAACGACACAATCCACTGCCGCAGCACGTGCAAAGGCATCTGAAGCATATGAAAAGGGCAAGGGCAAAACAAGCGACGGCATTGACAAAAATCCGTTGGCCATAGTCTTGGGCGGCATCGCGATCGGCGCCATCGTCGGCGCGCTTTTGCCGCGTACAGAGCGCGAAACAAAAGTTTTGGGCAAGGCCGGTAAAAAGCTGAACAAAAAAGCCCGCAAAATGGCTGATGCCGCGAAAGCCGCCGGTAAGGATCAGGTCGAAAGCCTTGGCCTGAACGGCGACGCGTTGCGTTTGCAATTTAGGGACCTTGTCAGCAAAGCCGCTCTCGCTGTAAAGGCCGCGAGTCAGGCGGCAACGGATGCTGCCAAAGAAAAATAATTGGATAACAGCGTGACCGATACAAAATTGCATCTCGTCTTTGGTGGACGGGTTGAAAACCCACAGACGTTGAAGTTTACGGATTTAGAAAAATTGGACATTGTTGGCATGTTTCCGGACTATGCCAGCGCAGAAGAAGCATGGCGGGCCGCCGCACAGCGCACGGTTGATGATGCCGAAATGAAATATGTCGTCGTTCATTTGCACAAGTTGCTACAACCCGGCGCGTAAATAATGCATTGGACGTTACCCTGAACCCATCAGGGTGACGTCAATGCCTCAGGCGTTACGATAGCGCCACAACAGCAATGGCCGTGCCAGAGCTAATCCCATCACAAAACCGCCTATATGCGACCAGATGGCAATAGCGATGCCTAATCCCGGCCCAACAAAGCCCATTACGAGGTTAAGGCCAATCCACGCCAAGGTCAGATGCAGCGGACGCGCGATCGCTGCAGGAACCGGCCCCCACCGCTTTGGCTGCTTGTTCGGGAACAGCAATAGATACGCCCCAATGACACCCGATATCGCGCCGCTTGCGCCGATGGCAGGCGCCATCATGTCCAGTGACATCGGCAATTGCAGATAGGCCGCCAGCCATTCAGTAGCTGCAGCGGCATAAGCGGACACCATATACAGCGCCAAGAAGAGACCGCCGCCCAAAACGCGCTCAACCATTTTGCCGATCAGCAAAAGCATGAGCATGTTCATGATGACATGCGCGATCCCGCCATGCAAAAATGCGGCCGTGAGCGGCGTAAGCAACGCGGGCACGAGAAATATTATGTCCGCAAACGCAGAACTATCACCGCTTAAACGTGCCGGAAAAAGCCCGCCGGCAACGACAGCATATTGCCACAAGGACGGCACCAACAAAATGGCAGCTATTGCCAGATTGATGATGATCAGTGCGTTGGTGACAGGTCCGCGGGGAAACTGCATGTCAAATATTACGGCGCTTCATGACGAAACGCATGTTCAGATGAACTCGATTTTGGATACGAGATAGAATTTGTCACCCGATGGCACCGTCACTTCGACTTCATCGTCGGCGATACGCCCGATAAGCGCGCGGCCCAATGGCGAGTTGTACGAAATACGGCCCGCCTTTGCATCGGCTTCGGTTTCACCCACCAGCTGATAGCGCACAGGCTTGTCATCTTCGTCCAACAACGTCACCGTTGCGCCGAAAACAATCTTGTCGCCCGACAGAGTGGTCGGATCAATGATTTGTGCACGACCTATTTTGTCTTCGATTTCTGAAATCGCAGCTTCAACCTGACCCTGGCGTTCCTTGGCAGCGTGGTATTCGGCATTTTCCGATAGATCACCATGCGCACGCGCTTCCTCAATTGCTTCCACAATCAATGGCCGCTCATCACGAAGGCGTTTCAAGTCGGTTGTCAGCTTTTCATAGCCTTCAGCCAACATCGGATATTTCTCAAAACTCGCCATCAGGCAAAACCCTTCGTCACAAAAACATCCCGACCGGAGAAATGATAACCATCAATCCGATATGCAGTTCAATTGTCGGGGAACGATACTGCTCGTGTTAATAATAGTCTTGAAGTGGCCGAACTTCAAGTTGCCGTTGCTGCAGCGCCGCAATCGCCTGTGCAACCGCGATGCTTCCTGCGGCTGTTGTATATTGCGAAACCTTGCCAACCAACGCGGAACGGCGGATTTCTTCGCTGTCTTTCAGGCTCTGCCAACCTTCGGTCGTGTTGAAGATCAGGTGGATTTCGCCATCTTTAATCTTGTCGACGATATGCGGGCGGCCCTGCGCGACCTTGTTGACGCGCTCGACTTCTATCCCTTGATCACGCAGATAATTTGCCGTGCCGTCGGTTGCGCATACGGTAAAGCCGCACGCAATCGCTTGTTTGACGGCAGGAACGATAACGGGCTTGTCTGTGTCTTTAACCGAAACGAACAGCTTCCCGCCCATCGGTGGCGGCATCCGCGCGCCGATTTGTGATTTGGCAAAGGCCGTCGCAAAATCGCGATCGATACCCATGACTTCGCCCGTTGATTTCATTTCAGGCGACAGCACGGGGTCAACACCGGGGAAACGATCAAAGGGGAATACCGCTTCCTTGACCGCAATATAATCGATGTCGAGGTTGATGGGCGGCAAGTCCTTTAGCTTTTCCCCCGCCATAACGC
>NZ_JBIICH010000080.1:0-10409 GCF_044239005.1 Sphingorhabdus sp.
GACGCCAACTTCGTGCAGCGCTTCTTTCACCTCGTCCAATTTGAATGGCTTGATGATCGCTTCGATCTTTTTCATGGCTTTTCCCTTTATGGCGCGTGAGGCAGATGCTCCGCGCGCGCGGATGATGTATTAAGCATATCAAGTATCGTGCCAAAATTGACCAACACGAAAACGCGTTATTTTGGGCCATATCGGCCATGGCATCTGCCTAAATTTTAGGCAGATGCCGGATTCATGGGCAGCAGTTTTTTACTTTGCCGCCTTTTTTGCTCCACCGCTCAATACGGCATCGTTTGCCTTTGCATAATGTGAACGGCTGACAACATAAGCGCGCATTTGCTCGGCTTCTTTCGCTGTTAACACGCTGCTAAAGCTGACCATGCCATTGCCCTTCAAAATGCCGTCAATCACAACCGATTTCCACGTGGCGGCGTCCGCAATCACACCAGATTTACGCAGGTCAGGCAGCACGCCGTTCCCGACCGCGCCGGGTCCGTGGCAGACGAGGCAATAGCGTTGGAAATTCGATCCCCCCGCAGCGATATCCGCTGGCGTGCCGAATTGCGCAGGCGGCGCCCACACATAGGCTGGCACTTTAGGCACGGGTGGCAGAGCTGTTTTTCCGCCCAGCTTCAGAACGATCAGGCGGGGGATGTTGGGAACCGCAGCACTGGTGGAACCTGCATAACCCGAAACGAGCGGGAACGCGCCGCCCTTGCTGGTCAGGAAGGCGACATATTGCTCGCCGTCCACCGTATAGGTCGATGGGCCAGACAACACGCCAGACTGTACGTTAAGGTTCAACAATTGCTTACCGCTATCCGCAGCATAAGCACGGAACTCGCCCATTGCCGTACCTTGGAAAACCAGGTTTCCGGCGGTGGTCATTGTCCCACCATTCCATGAGGCGGGGTGATCGACCGTCCATTTGGCTTTGCCGGTCTTGGGGTCGAACGCGACCAGCTTTCCGGTCGTGGCCGCTTTCACAGCCTTCACGAAATTGATGTCATCGGGAAGGTCGGCCGTCGCCATCGCGCCGCCCACGTTGAAGCCCAGCGCCTTGCGCTCTTGTTCGTTTGGCGCAACCGGCGGCAGATACGCGCCGCCAATATACAATGCGGGGATGTAGACCAGTCCCGTTGCGGGGTTAAAGCTCATCGGGTGCCAGTTATGCGCACCCAGCGCCGAAGGGTTCGCCAAATAGAGCTTGCCGGTTTTTTCATATCGCGCTGCAGGGTTTTCGATTGGCCGCCCCGTTTTCATGTCATAGCCGGTTGCCCAAGTGATGCCGTCGATGAACGGGTTTGCCGACAACAGCTTGCCGTTCAGCCGATCAATGGTGAAGAAAAACCCGTTCTTCGGCGCGTGGTAAAGAACTTTGCGTTCTTTGCCGCCGCGTGTTTCCGTCGCCAATATGATCGGCTGGGTCGCAGTGTAATCCCAGCTTTCGGCTGGCGTTTCCTGATAATGCCAGACATATTCGCCCGTGTCGGGTTTAAGCGCGACGATGGACGACAGGAACAGATTGTCGCCTTCGCCATTGGAACGAATGCCATGGTTCCAAGGATTGCCGTTGCCGACGCCAAGGTACAATTGATCAAGCTCAGCATCATAGACGATTGCGTCCCACACGGTGCCGCCGCCGCCACTTTCGCGCCAGTCACCCTTTTTGGGCTTGGAACTCCATGTTTTGGTTGCCGCCGTTTTTAAGATCTTGTCGCTCGCGGCATTGTCGGGCTCGCCCTTCGGATTGGGCGTGGTGTAAAAACGCCATGCCTGTTTGCCGGTCGCGGCGTCATATGCGGTCACATAACCGCGCGCGCCGAACTCTGCGCCGCCAAAGCCAATAACCACCTTGTCCTTTACGACCCGTGGCACGCCTGTGATGGTGCCGTTGGATTTGAGGTCAAGCGTTTGGACACTCCACAATTGCTTGCCCGTGGTGGCGTCCAAGGAAATCAAACGGCCGTCGATGGTTCCGACAAAAACGCTGCCTTTCCAGAACGCAACGCCGCGGTTGACCACGTCGCAGCAGGCTTTGACTCCGCGCGCTTTGTCGACTTCGGGATCGAAGCTCCACAATGGTTTGCCGGTTTTGGCGTCATAAGAAAATACTTTGGACCAAGCGGTTGAAATGAACATTTTGCCGTCGACAACCACTGGCGTTGCTTCCTGGCCGCGTGCGTCGGGTAAGTCAGCGAACCAGGCAATGCCCAGATCCTGCACATTGCTGTCGTTAATTTGGGTAAGCGGGCTGTGCCGTTGCTCATTATAATTGAAACCCGTCATCGCCCAGTTTGAGCCATCGCCACCGGTTTTTAGATAATCCCCGTTAATCTTAGCGAATGCGGGCACATCGGTCGGGCCTGCTACCTTTTGGCAAGAACCCAATAATAATGTCGCGCCAGCAATTGCGGCTGCGAACCAAAGCTTATTCTTCATATTTTTCTCCCCCTCGACGGAAAGGCTATGCCCTCGAATAGGCTTCGTCCAGTGGGAATTTAACTGACGGGTTAAATTATCTTTTTTATGGCGCTTTCCATCTCGGTTGCGGCCTTTTCATAGACGCGCGCGCGCAGGTTTGACAGTATCGCATCAGGTGCGCTCGCGGGCGTTCCGCCGCTAAACGGTGGTGCTGGGTCATATTCCAGCGCGAGCTGGATGGTCCGTGCAACATCTTCGCCGGCAATGTCTGAAATCAGTTCAAGCGCGAAGTCGATGCCCGAGGTGACGCCGCCTGCAGTCACCAAATTGCCGTCGCGAACAACCCGCGCGGGGCGATGCGTTGCGCCAAACATTGGCAACAATTGCGTGTAAGCCCAGTGGCATGTCGCTTCTTTGCCGCGCAGCAAATCGGCTGCGCCCAATATGAAGGCACCGGTGCACACGCTGGTAATATATTGCGCCCCGCGTGCTTGGCTGCGGACGAAATCGACGATCTGCGCGTCAGCAATCGCGTTGCGCACACCATGGCCGCCCGGCACGCAGATTATGTCCGCCTGCGGGCAGTCTGCGAAGCTGGATCGCGGCAGAATGGAAAAGCCGCTATCGGTGGTGACTGCAGCCCCCGTTTTGCTGACGACATGAACATCTGCGCCCGGTATTCGCGAGAGGAATTGCACCGGCCCTGTGAAATCGAGTTGCGTGACATTGTCGAAGAGGACGAAGACGATATTCATGCCGCATGCTTAACCTGCACGCGGCAAAAAACAAAGGGCCGCCGGATTTCTCCGACGGCCCAAACGTCGCAAATTGTATCGATCAAATAAGCTCGATCGCCAAAGCCGTCGCTTCGCCGCCGCCAATGCAGAGCGATGCGAGGCCGCGTTTCTTGCCATGGCGCTGAAGTGCGGCCACCAATGTTGTGATAATCCGCGCACCCGATGCACCAATGGGATGGCCCAATGCCGTGGCGCCGCCATGAACGTTAATCTTGTCATGCGATATGCCCAGATCGTGCATCGCAAACATTGCGACGCAGGCAAATGCTTCATTCACTTCGAACAGGTCAACGTCCGCGATGGTCCAGCCAGCCTTGGCCAAGCATGTGTTGATGGCACCGACCGGAGCGGTGGTGAATGCTGATGGCTCCTGCGCGTGCGCCGCGTGCGCGACGATACGCGCAATCGGTGTTTGCCCATTGGCGTCGGCCACCGATTGGCGCGTGAGCACAAGCGCGGCGGCACCATCCGAGATCGACGAGCTGGTGGCGGCCGTGATCGTGCCGTCCTTCGCAAAGGCTGGCTTGAGCGTTGGAATCTTGTCGGGCATGCCTTTGCCAGGTTGTTCGTCGGTGTCGACGATGACGTCGCCCTTGCGTGTGGCAACGGTTACCGGAACGATTTCCGCTTTAAACGCGCCGTCTGCAATCGCGCTTTGCGCGCGGCGTAACGATTCAAGCGCGTATGCGTCCTGTCCTTCGCGCGTCAGCTTATAATCGTCTGCCGTGTCTTGCGCAAAAGTACCCATGGCGCGGCCCGCCTCATATGCGTCTTCAAGTCCATCAAGGAACATATGGTCGTAGGCGGTGTCATGCCCGATACGCGCGCCGCCACGGTGCTTTTTCAGCAAATAAGGCGCGTTGGTCATGCTTTCCATGCCGCCGGCGATGACATAATCAACCGAACCAGCGGCGAGTGCCTCGCTGCCCATGATGACGGTCTGCATGCCCGAACCGCAAACCTTGTTCACTGTCGTTGCTTGCACAGATTTGGGCAGGCCCGCTTTAATCGCGGCCTGACGGGCAGGGGCTTGGCCAAGCCCTGCTGGCAACACGCAACCCATGTAAATGCGCTCAATCGCCGCGCCGTCGACGCCAGCGCGTTCAACCGCGGCCTTCACCACAGTCGCGCCAAGGTCGGTCGCAGAAACGTCAGCCAACGCCCCTTGCATGGCCCCCATTGGGGTGCGGGCATAGGACAGGATGACGACAGGATCGGCGTTGTGCATGGGAGATTCCTTTGATTTTGATTTGCCGCCTTATAGGGCGGCGCACTATCAAAAACAAATGTGAATCAGCCCAGTTTGCCGCGTTAGAACAAGGCCTTCAAATCGCGTTTCAGGATTTTGCCATTCGCGTTGCGCGGCAGGGTATCCTCGGTGAAGATGATCTTCACGGGCACTTTGAATTTTGCCAATCGTGCGCTGACATATTCGCGCAGTTCATCCTCGCTTGCGGTCATGCCGGGCGCCAGATGGACCACGGCTGCGGGTTCTTCGCCGAGTGTTTGGTGCGGAATGCCAATCAGTGCGGCATCGGTAACCGCGGGATGTTCATACAAGATATTCTCGACTTCAGACGAATAGATATTCTCGCCGCCGCGAATGATCATATCTTTGGCGCGATCAACGATGAAGCAAAAGCCTTCGTCATCCACGCGGGCAAGATCGCCTGTGCGCACCCAGCCATCAACAAATGTCTCTGCGGTGGCGTCTGGACGGTTCCAATAGCCTTTGACGATTTGCGGGCCGCGTGCCCACAATTCACCGACTTCACCAACGGGCAACTCGGTCGATCCATCCTCTGACATGATTTTCACGTCCGAGACTGCAACGGCCGGACCACAGCTGTCGGGGCGGTTCAGATAATCTTCGGCGACATGCGAGGTGACCGTTGCCATGGTCTCCGTCATGCCCCAGCCATTGCCCGGAAATGCGCCGAATATTTCGTAGATTTTGCTGACAAGCTCTGGCGCGGACGGTGCACCGCCATAGCTTATCGCGTCGATTGAGCTGAGATCATATTTCTCGCGGTCTGGGTGTTCGATTAACTGCCAAGCGATGAACGGCACGCCGCCTGTGGCGTTGATCTTTTCGCGCTCGATAATCTCGAATGCTTTCACGGTATCCCATTTGTGGAGGAGCACGATCTTGTGCCCTGCTTGGATGGTCGGAATCATGGAAGCCGAACAAGCGGTGACATGGAACATCGGAATGACAAGCAGGCTCGCCCTTATGCTGGGTTCGGGCAAAGGTTCACCACGGCGCAACATAGTCGCAGCGCCAGAATAGGCGCTGGAAAAGCCATTGGTCAGCAGGTTGCGGTGCGAACCCAAAGCGCCCTTTGGCTTTCCGGTCGTCCCGCTGGTGTAGAAAATGGTCGCCGCATCATCTGGCGCAATCGCGACGTCAGGCAATGGCAGGTCAGCCAAATCGGCGTAGCTTTTTGGACTGCCAATGATGCTTTCGAGCGTGATGGCGGGCTCCGCCATTGCCGCTGTACCCGCGCGTGCAACCATGACATGCGCGAGCGCCGGCATCTCTGCTTTATAGGGCGATATGCGGTCCCAACGTTCCGCGTCGCAGATCAGAACCGCTGCACCCGAATCGGCCAAACCAAAGGCAAGCTCTTCACCTGTCCACCATGCGTTTAACGGAACGACAATCGCGCCTGTCACTGCGGCCGCAAAAAAGGCGACTGGCCATTCAGGCAGATTGCGCATGGCGAGGGCAACGCGGTCGCCCTTTTTTACGCCACGTGCTTGCAGCGCATGCGCGAGTGTCGCCACCGCGCGGTACCAAGCGCCGTAGGTGACGCGCTCATCCTCATACACCACAAATTCGCGGTCACCGAATGATGCATTGGCGTGCGCGGCCAATACCGCGAGATTGGGTAAAGCATTTTTCCAGACGCGCGTGGGTACACCTTCAATCTCGGCCGTTTCCATCTCGAACGGCATGCCAGGTGCACATAATGCAGCCTTTACCTGATCTCGCGTCATGACGGGCCAACCCGCAGGTGGTGTCCACTTTTTACCGGCCTCGATCATGTTCTCTCCAATATACGCGTCATGCTTTTTGCATGTTGGACATGTGGATACGCCAAAATGGTTTTCATTTGCAACGCTTCACGCTAGCAATTCATCAACGGGTTAAATGGAGAGAGAAAATGACCGCAAATATGCAGACTGTGCTCGAAAAGCAGCGCGCAGCATTTACCGCAGCTATGCCAGAATCGATGTCGGTCCGCCGCGACCGTATCGACCGCGCGATTGCGATGTTGATCGATCATGCGGAGGATTTTGCAAAGGCCGTTTCTGCTGATTTTGGTCATCGTAGCCGCGAACAAACGCTGCTGACCGACATCATGCCGTCTGTGAGCGCGATGAAGCATGCCAAGAAGCATTTTGAAAGCTGGGCCAAAGGTGAAAAGCGCAAGCCAACTTTCCCACTGGGTCTGCTCGGTGCCAAGGCCGAAGTCGTTTACCAGCCAAAGGGCGTCGTCGGCGTTGTTGCGCCATGGAACTTCCCCGTTGGTATGGTGATGGTCCCGATGGCGGGCATTCTCGCCGCGGGTAACCGCGCTATGGTCAAACCGTCCGAATTCACCGAGCGGGTGTCGGCCTTGTTCGAAGAGCTCGTACCAAAATATTTCGCTGAAGAGGAAATGGCCGTTTTCACAGGCGGCGCTGAAGTCGGCATGGCGTTTTCAAAACTGGCATTCGACCATATGATATTCACCGGCGCGACCGGCGTGGGCAAGCATATCATGCGCGCGGCAGCGGACAATCTCGTGCCTGTTACGCTTGAGCTTGGCGGCAAATCCCCCACCATTATTGGCCGAAGTGCCGATACAAAAAAGGCGGGCGAGCGCATTGCCCTGGGCAAGATGATGAATGCGGGTCAAATCTGCCTCGCGCCCGATTATCTGTTGGTGCCCGACGACCAAGAGCATGATGTCATCGCGGCGGTGAAGGCTGGCGCAATCGCGCAATATCCTACTTTGCTGCACAATGACGATTATACTTCGGTTGTGAATGGCCGAAATTATGAGCGGCTTCAGGGCTATCTGGACGATGCGCGTGAAAAGGGCGCTGAACTCATCGAAATCAACCCTGCGGACGAGGATTTTGTCGGATCAAACGGTAACAAAATGCCGCTGACGATTGTCCGCAATGTCACCGATGACATGAAGGTGATGCAGGAAGAAATCTTCGGACCGATTCTGCCCGTCATGACCTATTCGTCGATGGATGAGGCGATTGATTATGTGAATGCACATGATCGTCCGCTTGGCCTATATTATTTCGGAACGGACAAGGCGGAAGAAGAACGCGTCTTGTCGCGGACCGTCTCTGGCGGCGTAACTATCAACGACGTCGTCTTCCACAATGCGATGGAAGATCTGCCCTTTGGTGGAGTCGGGCCGTCGGGCATGGGCAATTATCACGGCGCGGACGGGTTCAAAACCTTCAGCCATATGCGTGCGGTCTATCGTCAGACTGGAGTCGATGTTGCCGGGATTGGCGGATTCAAGGCGCCTTACGGCAAAGCGACGCTGAAGACACTCGCTAAGGAACTTAAGAAATAAGGATGCGCTTGCATCGGGGCGGAGGCTCGGTTAGAGGAGCCTCCGCTTCAACAGGTTCGCCCTGACGAAGATGTGCCCCAGTGGTGGAATGGTAGACGCGCTGGATTCAAAATCCTGTTCCGAAAGGAGTGCCCGTTCGAGTCGGGCCTGGGGCACCACCATATTTTCTCAGACAGCTTGAAATCCGTTGCTCCGCAGTGCGATGCGGTATCGCTGACAATCAGAATCTGATCATGATCCGCTGCGCAAGTGCGGGCGACATCGAATACACCAGCCGAAGCAGCTTCACCATGCCGACATTCGCCTCAGGCGCGTTTGTCGCAATGGCATCAACGATTTCTGCGGCACATTCCTTTGCCGACATCTTTTTGCCATTCACGCGCCCGCGCGTCATTGCGGTGTCGACGACCGGCGGCAATGCTTCAATGACATGAACCTTGGTATCACGCAGATTGTGCCGCAGTGATTGGGTAAAGCTTCTGAGGCCCGCTTTGGTCGCGCAATAGACTGGACCGCCCGCGCGCGGGGCAATGGCGAGGCCTGAGGTGACATTCACAATCGACGCCTCGGGCCGTTGAAGCAAGCCGGGTAACAAGTGCCCAATCAGGTGCAGCGGCGCGTTGAGGTTCAGGAAGATCGCCTGATCAGTGAGCGCCAGATCAAGCGGCTCGCCGGGACCGAAATTACCGCTCATCCCCGCGTTGTTGATCAGGATGTCCAGTTCGCGCCCTGCGAGCGCGGCAGCAAGCTCCGCGCAGCCCGCAGCATTGGAAAGATCGGCCTTAATGGCCTCCAATCCCTCTTGCCGTGCAGACGCAAGCACGTCTTCGCGGCGACCGCAGACGATGACGTTGGCGCCTTTCGCCATCATTTGGCGTGCTATTTCCAAACCGATGCCGTCGGTCCCACCCGTAACCAATGCAGTTTTGCCCTTAAGTTCCATAAATCCCCCTCAATATTGTCCGAAATTAACCTTGCCCTGCATTGTCAGGGAATCAGTATCGAAGACCCAACTGTTTTGCGCCCTTCAAGGTCGCGATGTGCCTGTGCGGCGTCTTCCAGCGCGTAGCGGTGGCCGATCGTGATATCGATGATGCCTTGGCGGAACATGTCGAACACATATTCTGCGCCCGCTGCCCGCTCCGCGGCATTGTGATAATAATCGAACAAGGTTGGGCGCGAGACGTAGAGTGAACCTTTTTGCGCCAAAGTGCCAAGGTTGACACCCGTCACCGGACCGCTGGCATTGCCATAGCTGACGATAAGGCCGCGCCGCGCGGTTGCGTTCAACGATGTTTCCCATGTGTCGCGGCCGACACCATCGAAGGTCACTTCAACGCCTTTGCCGCCCGTCAGTTCGCGGACCTGCGCTGCGACATCTTCTTTGCCATATAGAATGACATGGTCGGCCCCCGCTGCGCGTGCCAGCGCCGCCTTTTCATCGGTGCTGACTGTCCCGATGACGCGGGCACCAACATGCTTCAGCCATTGTACCAGCAACAGCCCGACGCCGCCTGCCGCTGCGTGCACCAATATGTCCCATTTGGGTTGAACCTTGGCACAGCGTTCGACAAGAAACTCGGTGGTGCAGCCCTTGAGCAAGCCCGCCGCCGCGATGTCGTCGCTGATGCCGTCTGGCACCAAAAACAGGCCATGTGCGGCAATATTGCGCGCTGTCGCATAGGCACCGATGCTTGGGCCAAAAGTCGCTACCCGGTCGCCCACGCGCCAGTCGG
Organism: Sphingorhabdus sp.; assembly: GCF_044239005.1. Classification (GTDB taxonomy): domain Bacteria; phylum Pseudomonadota; class Alphaproteobacteria; order Sphingomonadales; family Sphingomonadaceae; genus Sphingorhabdus_B. Next base: position 9,547 of record NZ_JBIICH010000080.1, read on the forward strand.
TCACGCCGTCTCCCACCGCCTCAATGATGCCCGCTGCCTCCATGCCAAGGCCAGAGGGCAACGCCATCGGATACAGGCCGCCACGATGATAGGTGTCAATGAAGTTGAGGCCCACGGCCAGATTGCGCATGCGGACTTCACCGGGACCGGGCGCTGCCAGTTCAACGTCCGTCCACGCAATAACGTCCGGCCCACCGGTCTGCCGAATTTGTGCTGCTCTTTCCATCGGGAGAACTCCTGTTTGTTGCATGCATCCTAACAGAGCCAGTGGCAGGCCGCCAACCCGTGCTGCGGAATATGGTTAAAAAGACGTCAATAACTGTCGCAGATCGGGACAGTCGAATTTGGGTCCCTCTTTAACCATCTTTTGGCATGGCCATTATGCCTAACAAAACGTTAACGCCTGATCATGATGAAAAGAAGATTAGTCGGTCACAACGAAGCGGCCCGCCACCCCCTTCGGCAGATGCTTCCCCCACCACAGATGACGCACGCCGTCATCGCGCCACGCCCCACATCGTGGTGGCGCAGGGAGGATACGCATTTGTTTATGCTCAGCTTCAGTGCGTTTTTTGTCGCAATAAGCAGCTATATTGCCTGACTGTTAGGCGGCGACGGGGTCGCAGGCCTTGTGCAGCTTCCACGAAATCCATGCCGAAACAAGGCAGGCTGCAGCAATCATGAACAACGTGTCGGGAATGCTGACGCCTGCGCTGACGAGAAGGCTGTAAATCACAGCACCAATCACCATCGCGCCGGAATTCACGATGTTATTGGCGGCAATGGTGCGGGCGGTTTGCGACTTTGCAACCGTCGTTGTCAGAAACGCGTAGAGCGGGACGACAAACATACCCCCGGCGATG
>NZ_JBIICH010000181.1:0-2572 GCF_044239005.1 Sphingorhabdus sp.
AGCCGTTCCAGAGCAGCTCTTGGTTCTTCCTCCATGGTCATCCCTCCGCTTCGGTTGGAAATATCCTAGACTTGTAGGATTTATCCTATCATTTTTGTTCTATATTTGTTCTAACTGATTCGGGCAAGCAAATCCGGGTCGAACTTGGAGGAGACATTATGCATATCAAACGCCTGATTGAACGGTTTCTGCGTGATCAGGGCCTACCTCCCACCAAGTTCGGGCGCTTGGCAGCGCGCGATCCGCGACTCGTGCTCGACATCAGAATGGGTCGCGAAATCCGACCCGAAATGGAGGAAAAACTGCGGGCGTTTATGTGCAGCTATGGCGAGAGGCCCGACGCACAAGGGAGCCACCGACAATGACGGACCAAGCACCGTCCCACAGCCTTGTTCGTGCGCTTCAAGCGTTAATGCCCCAAGCAAGCATCGCGATACTGCACGAGCGGCCCTGGCATAGCCTTACATTTAGCGGCGCCCAAATATGCCTGTCCGTTGCATTGCCAATAACCGCCGCAGAACAGCGTTCGGCCGTCGCGCAGCTGTTGGAAGATCATGAATTTTCATTGCCGAGCCAACTGGTTGCAGACATCGCCATAACCGAGACCGCGATATTCGACGGCCAATACCGCCTGATTATCGATGCGCTGTTACTGGAGGATTAGCGCATGCCAAAAGGTTGTTAAGCGGCGCATTCGGCCTTACACATAAAATATGACAGCAAAATCAGCACCGGTAATTCAGCGCATTCAACCAGACGCGGTCATTCCACGGTTCCAATGTTATTGGGACGCAACCGTGACGTGGGTTCAGGGCAATGTCTTTGAACTGAGTGTAGCCATTGGCATGGCCATTATCGTTTTCATCGCGCTCAGCTGGTTGAAACGCATTGCGTCCAAAATTGCGCGTGAAACCGAACATCGCGCGCATGTGAAATCAATCGTCGCGCGTACCTTAGCGCGCACGAGCAAGTTTTTCCGGGTCATGGTGTCGATTGAGCTGGTGAACCAGATTGCCAATGCGCCTGCGGCGCTTGCCCATGCCATCGATATTTTATTCACCATCGCGATCGCTGTGCAGGTGGCGATATGGCTGCGCGAGGTCATATTGGGCATGATTGAGCGGCGCGCCGGCGAAGGGCTGCACGAACATGAGACGCTTCAAAGCGCGATGGTCTTAATCCGGCTGCTCGTCAGCTTTGCTTTGTTCGCCGTTGCTGCAATCGTCATTCTCGACAATCTCGGTGTTAACGTCACTGGCCTTGTCGCCGGTCTTGGCGTTGGCGGCATTGCCATTGGTCTTGCTGCCCAGGGGATTTTCTCTGACCTGTTTGCTGCCATATCGATCATTTTTGATAAGCCATTCCGCCGCGGCGACACGGTGTCTTATGACAACACCGTCGCCAGAGTCGAAGTCATCGGCATGAAAAGCACAAGGTTGCGTGCGCTAACGGGTGAAGAGAAGATCATTTCCAACAGCAAGTTGCTTGAGAAGGAAATCACGAACAACACGCTGACGCTCTATCGCCGGGTCACCTTCGTCCTGACACTTGTGTACCAAACCCCGCCCGCCCTTGCGAAGCGGATCCCCGAAATCTTACGCGAAGTCGTCGAAAGCAATGGCGCGCAATTTATCCGCGCTGGGTTCAACAACTTTGCCGCAAGCTCGCTCGATTTCCATCTCGTTTTCGATATCGAAAGCGATGACGTGGAGGTTATGTTTCGGGCGCGGCATGATATCGGCATTGCCATCATCGACCGGTTTGCCCGTGAAGGCATTTCCTTTGCTTATCCCACACAAACCACATTCACCGCAGCCCCCGATGGCCATATGGTGATGCCCTATGCGCCGCCCGCTCCTGCGCCCAAAGCCTGATTCGCGGATGCTGGGTTGCTGGGGCGCAAGCTTGCCGTAACGGCAAATCGCCGGGGCTTGTATTGAACGTTCGAAACCGCCACGGTGCGGCCAAATAGTTTGCAGGAGACACACCCATGACCACTATTACCCCAGCGGAATTCGCGACGAAGGTCGGCGAAAAAATCGGCACTTCTGAATGGATTTTGGTTGATCAGGACATGATCAACAAATTTGCAGATGCAACCGGTGACCACCAGTTCATCCATATCAATGAAGAAATGGCCAAGATGACCCCATTCGGTGGCACCATCGCACATGGATTTTTGACCCTGTCGCTCTTTCCCGTACTCAGCGCGAAGTCCGATTGTCCCAAGATCGAAGGCGTCAAAATGGGCGTCAATTATGGTGGCAACAAAACCCGTTTTCTGGCGCCTGTCCGTTCGGGCAAGCGGGTGCGCGGACATTTCAAACTTCTTGAACTCGTTGAAAAGCGTCCTGGCCAATGGCAGCAGACGCTTGAGTTCACCGTCGAGATTGAGGGTGAAGACAAACCAGCACTTCAGGCTGAATGGATCAGCCAGTTTTTCGTATAATTTTTAATTCAAGGAACCATTACCATGCGTGACGCAGTAATCGTATCAACCGCCCGTACCGCCATCGGCAAAGCCTATCGCGGTGGATTTAACGCAACGCTCGGGCCAACGCTCGGCAGCTAT
>NZ_JBIICH010000081.1:0-10311 GCF_044239005.1 Sphingorhabdus sp.
TTAACCGATTTTTCTGGCGTGAGCGGCTGTGCACCCAGCGCAACGGCCACAGGCGATGAAACCGGGAATGTCCCGATTTCGATAAGCACGCCACCGACGTTGTTGGTCGATGTGGTTGCGAATGATTGCTGGGCGAGGCTTGGCGCGCGGAAGCCAGTTGAAATTGATCCGCGCAAAGCCACGCCATCAACGATTTCATATCGTGCTGCGGCTTTACCATTGATGGTATCACCAAAGTCACTGAAATGTTCGTAGCGTCCCGCCAATTGCATCGTCAAGCTATCGGAGAGATCGGCATCGAGTTCGATGTAACCAGCAAAGCTATTGCGTGAAACGTCCGTCGCGTTTGCAGGGCGGAAGCCCGGGAACACTTGTGCACCACCGGCGGCATTGAACGGCGCAGCCGAGAACGGCCCGTTGACGTAGCTTTGAAGCTCACCTGGGACGATTTTATAATTTTCGTTGCGATATTCGCCACCGACGGCAAGCGATACGCTTTGGCCAATGCCGATGTCCAAATCGCGGCGCATATCAAGGTTGATCGACGTCTGGCCTGAACGAAGGCCGCCGGCGTCAAATTGCCGCGCACTTACGGTGCCGCCCAAGGACGTGTTGACCGTATTTTCGATGTTATAATCCAGACGGTTGGACCCATAGACCACCGATAGGTCATAATCCCATCCGCTCATGGCGCCACGAAGACCTGCCGCCGCAGAGATGTCAACGATTTCGCTGGCAATCAGGGGAAGGAAGCCATCTGCGTAAATGGGTACAAAGGTCGTCGTGGACGCGGCCCAATCGCGGTTGCGTACGTCCGCGGAACGGCGGTAGAAACCAGCGCCATTACCTTTACGGATGCCGTAGCTGCCGAAGGTGTAGAATTCTGCTGCGTCAGAAAATTCAATGCCGCCGTTGACGAAGAAGTTTAGATCCTGCGACACGCCGTCACCATAACGGTGCGCATAACGGTTGAAGGTCGCTTCGAGCGGATCACCTGCGTTGAAATAATTGCGGCGGATGTCTGGGCCCGAACGGTTGGTGGGTGAACGGTCCTTATATTCCGCCGTAAGGTTCACATAACCGTTGTCGCCCAAGGGTAGACCAAAGTTTGATGCGAAGGTGTATGTGTCACCGTCGCGACGTTTGCGGTCTTCACCGGTGTATGTGATGACGGGGTTGTCCGAAAGGCCAGTGGTCAACGAAACGGTATCAACCTGACCGACATCTTCCATCTCGGTAATATATTTGCCGAACGTTGCCTGCGCGCGTCCGCCAATGCCCTTTTTCAGCTGAATGTTGATCACGCCTGCAATTGCGTCGGAACCATATTGCGATGCCGCGCCGTCACGAAGAACTTCGAGGCGTTCGATGGCGAGCGGCGGAATGGTGTTCAAATCAACCGCGGTTGATCCGCGACCGACTGAACCGTTGAGGTTGACCAACGCAGACTGGTGACGACGCTTGCCGTTGACGAGCACGAGCACTTGGTCTGGCGCAAGTCCGCGCAAGGTCGCCGGACGAAGCGAGTCGGTGCCATCGGTCAAAGATGGCTGCGGAAAGTTGAATGATGGAACCAACTGGTTCAGCAACTTGTTGGTTTCGGTTGTACCGCTGTTCAGCAGCGCTTCGCCGGAGATGACATCGACAGGCACTGTGCTGTCTGCAACGGTGCGGTCGGTCCGGCGTGTGCCGGTCACGATAATGGCATTTATACCGGTTGCCTCTTCGGCCTCGGCTGCCGGCGCGGGTGTATCTTGCTGTGCAAACGCCGGATTGGCGGCCGCCACAAACAGCGCGGTGGATGAGACCGTCACCGCAAGTGCAGAAATTAGCTTATATGTTTTCATGATCATTCCCCGGTTTGTCAGTATATTTTTAATTCCGAGTATGAGGCTGGCACTTTGTTACGCCAAATTCCAGTAAACTCGTATTTTATTGCAATTTTGCAGCGGAAATGTGTCTTTATTACAACGCAACATATAGCGCTCAGCGCATTAAGCTGTGGATTGCTGAAATCGTTGCTTTGCGACGGCGGGTTCGCTCGCTATCGGGGCAGATATGTCTGACATAGTAGATGCTCCAGCAGAAGATCCATTTGACGCGATTGTCGACGCGCCGTTTGATGCGGCTTTGTCGGAACGCTATCTGATCTACGCGATGTCAACGATCACCGCGCGGTCGCTTCCCGATCTACGCGATGGATTGAAGCCTGTGCATCGGCGGCTGTTATGGGCAATGCGTTTGCTCAAGCTTGATCCAGCGAGCGGATATAAGAAATGTGCCCGTGTTGTCGGCGATGTTATCGGTAAATATCATCCGCATGGCGACCAATCCGTTTATGACGCAATGGTTCGGCTCGCGCAGACTTTTTCGCTGCGGTATCCGCTGGTGGACGGGCAGGGCAACTTTGGCAATATCGACGGCGATAATGCGGCGGCGTATCGATATACCGAAGCCCGTCTGACGCGCACAGCGATTGAGCTCATGAACGGGCTTGATGAGAACGCAACGGACTTTCGCCCTACCTACAATGGTGAAGATGAAGAGCCCGAGGTTATGCCCGGTCTGTTCCCCAATTTGCTGGCCAATGGTGCAAGTGGCATCGCGGTCGGCATGGCGACCAGCATTCCGTCGCATAATGCGGCCGAGATTATCGATGCTGCCATGCTCCTCATTGACGAGCCACAGGCACGGCACGACCAGTTGATGGAAATCGTCAAGGGACCCGATTTTGCAACGGGCGGCGTGCTGGTAGACAGTCCTGCGGTGATAAGTGCAGCCTATGCAAGCGGTCGCGGTGCTATGCGCGTGCGCGCGCGTTTTTCAAATGGCTGGCAAGACAGCGAGAAATGCTGGGAACCCTCAGGCGTGGAAAAACTGCCCGGCGGCACGTGGCAGCTTGTTGTGTCGGAAATTCCGTATCAGGTACAAAAAGGCAAGCTGATCGAGCAAATTGCGCAACTGATTGCCGATAAAAAGCTGCCCATATTGGACGACATTCGTGACGAAAGTGACGAAAGCGTTCGTATCGTGCTTGTACCCAAAAGCCGCAATGTCGATCCCGAAGATCTGAAAAACGCGCTGTTCCGCCTTACGGACCTTGAAACGCGCTTCTCGTTGAACATGAACGTGCTCGATGCCGACCGCACGCCAAAGGTCATGGGCTTGGGCGAGGTTCTGCTGCGTTGGTTGGCGCACCAAATTGAAGTGCTGGTGCGCAAATCGCAACACCGGCTGGAAAAGATCGATAGCCGTCTTGAACTGCTTCAAGGCTATATCATTGCGTTCCTGAACCTTGATCGCATCATTGAAATCATCCGTAACGAAGATGAACCAAAGCCGGTTATGATGGCCGAGTTCCAGCTGAATGACCGGCAGGCCGAGGCCATTCTCAACATGCGTTTGCGTTCGCTCCGCCGATTGGAAGAAATGGAGCTTCGGCGCGAGCTTGAGGGCTTGGAAGCGGAACGCGAAGAGCTGGTGAAGCTGATCGAAAGCCCGGCGCGTCAGAAGACGCGTTTGAAAAAAGACCTGACTGCGCTGCGCAAAAATTACGGTGAAGATACCGAACTTGGCCGCCGCCGCACAAGCTTGGAAGAAGCAGGGCAAGCACGCGAGATTTCGCTCGAGGCATTCGTCGAACGCGAACCCGTTACGGTTATCATGTCAAAACGTGGCTGGATTAAAGCCATGAAGGGCCATGCGGACCTATCTGCGCGCGCTGATTTCAAATTTAAGGAAGGCGATGGCCCTGCCTTTGCATTCCATGCGCAGACGACAGACAAGATCCTGATCGCAACAGCGAATGGCCGTTTTTACACCTTGGGTGCCGATAAGCTCCCCGGTGCTCGCGGTTTTGGTGAACCTGTTGGCACAATGATCGACATCGAAACCGGGAACGATATCGTTGCGGCGTTCCCTGCCGTGGCAGACGGGCGCATGTTGCTCGCGGCGTCAACGGGCAAGGGCTTTATCGCGCGGATGAGCGACATTATCGCCGAAACCCGCAAAGGACGCGGCGTCGTTACGTTGAAACCGGGCGCAAAGCTCTCGGTCGTTCGCCTTGCTCCGGCGGAGACAACGGACGAGGCGACGTTGAAAGACCAATATGTTGCCGTTGTGGGTGACAACCGCAAATTGGTGGTCTTCCCGCTCAGTGAAATTCCCGAAATGGCCAAGGGGCAGGGCGTTACCTTGCAGCGTTATAAGGATGGCGGCCTTGCAGATGCCGTCTGCTTTAAGATGAGCGAAGGGCTCAGCTGGGCAATGGGCGGCGATAGCGGCCGGATGCGCACGGAAAACGATATGTCCTTGTGGCGCGTGGCACGCGGCGCAGCGGGTCGACTTCCGCCGCAAGGTTTTCCAAGGAATAACCGCTTCGATTAGGTTTAATGTAAATTAACCACGCACGGGGTGAGCATCTTTTACAATCGCTATGCTTAACGCCGCGTAACGCTGAGCGATAGCCTGACCGGATTTTGCAGCCGCATCGGTTTTGAAGAGCAGGTGGACGCCGCCTTGGCTGTTCCGTTGGGCAGGGCTATTATTATGCGCGGCCTTTGCCTGAAGATACGGCTTATGCCTTTTTGGCCGCTGTCATGGCGGCCTCAACAAGCTGAAGCGCCAATTCGGACTGGCGATCCGAATTCGGGAAGTCCTCGGCAACCCAGATGGCTTCGAGTTCTTGCAAGGTTTTTGCGACGAGTGGACCAGCGGGCAACCCCATTTTGATTAGATCGCCGCCTTTGATGTGCATGATGGGGCTATCCCAATTGTCCAAGCGCGCCAGGCAAAGCGGCAGGGCATTGTCGTCGGCAAACAACATGGCGACATCGCGCGCGGTGTCATTATCAAAACGATAAGCGATGGCGCGGATATCGCCTTCCGACGGCATGCCGGCGTTCAACCGGTTGGCGAGATTCTCCCGCATTTTGTTTGACAGCTTCAGCCGTGCAGCCACTTTGTCGACCGCGACGGGATCCGTCACCAATATGCTGAGCAGCCGGGCAGGGAGCGAGAGCGGTTGATTGAGCAACTGCTCGCGTTCCACAAGCCGCTGCAATCGATCATGCGCATCGCTGCAAAGTTCGGGAAGAAATGGCGCGAAAATGCCATTGTCGATCATGAGACCGACAGACGCAGCTGGATTTTTGAGCGACAGCAATCGGGCCAGTTCTTGCGCAATGCGTTCGCGTGACAGCGCCGTCAGACCATGCGCCCCTTGTGCGCAGGCGTTGATTGCGTCCGCGTTCACCGGACCGCTGCCAAATCGGGCCAGGAAGCGGAAATACCGCAATATCCGCAGGAAATCCTCGGCGATCCGCTGCTTCGCGTCGCCGATGAAGCGCAGGCAGCCGTTTTCAAGATCGGTTAAGCCGCCGAAATAATCGAAAACCTCACCTGTTTGGGGATCAGCATATAGAGCGTTGATCGTGAAATCCCGCCGTGCGGCATCTTCCCGCCAATCGGTTGCGAAAGCCACCGTCGCACGCCGACCATCGGTGGAGACATCGCGGCGTAATGTGGTGATTTCATAATTCTTGCCGTCCACGACCGCCGTAATTGTGCCATGGTCCAGCCCCGTGGGCACGGCTTTGACGCCGCCCGCTTCCAATCGGTCCATAACGGTTTCGGGCAACAATGCGGTGGCAATATCAACGTCTGAAACGGGCAACCCCAACAATGTGTCGCGCACAGCGCCGCCGACATATCGGGGGCCACCATAAGAATCGGCCAGCAGCGCCAGCACCTTTTGTAAGCCCGCGGCCTGTTGCCATTCGGCGTGAGGAAGCTGTGCCGCAATCATGCCAGCCGCCGTACCAGATTGGCGATTATCCCCGCCGTTACGCCCCATATCCGCCGTTCGCCCCATTGCATGTCGTAATAGCTACGCTGCTGCCCATTCCAGTTGGCCTCTTTCTTGATGGAATTGGCAGGATCAAGCAGAAACGCAAGCGGGACTTCAAACCAGTCTTCCACCTCTTGCGGGTTGGGTTGAAGCTCAAGGTCAGGCGGGATGATGCCAACAACGGGTGCAATGCTGTACCCGCTGCCTGAATAATAAGTGTCGGCCACACCTATCACCTCGACGCGGGCAGGCGGTATGTTCAGTTCTTCTTCCGCCTCGCGCAATGCAGCAAAGATCGAACTTTCGTCGGTATCGTCAACCTTGCCGCCGGGAAATGCGACTTGGCCGGCGTGGCTGCGCAGCCATGTCGGGCGTTGTGTGAGAATAACGCCCGGTTCGGCGCGGTCGGTTATCGGGATAAGGACGGCAGCGGCACGATGTTGCACCGTGTCACCCAAGTAGCGCTCATCCTCAATCTCGATATCCAGCGCGGGGTCTAGCGCCTGATGTATGCGGTGCCGCCAACTCATGCAGGCGCCATCAAGCTGAATTGCGCACCTTTGCTGCAGATGCTGACGCCTTCGGGGTCTTCGGCAAGCGCAAGGTTGGCAAGTTCGTAATAAACGGGCCGTGCAAGCTTTGCCCAAAGTCCGCCGCGCACATGCAGATAGGGCAGGCCATTGCGCATTTCGATGGCGTGGTCGGCATCTGCGAAGACCAGATCATCGCTGTTCAATCGAAACGCGAGGGTCCGATTTTTTCCTTCGCCTTCGCTTTGCAGCTCAACCGCAATGAAGGGCGCATCATCGACCGCAATGGACAGCTTTTGTTGTGGCGTGACAAGCCAGTGCTTTCCATCGGCGTCGCATAACAACAAGCTCGAAAAAGCCCGGACCATTGCGGGGCGTTTGATCTCACCGCCCTGATGATACCATTTGCCATCGGCAGCGATACGCATTTCGCTGTCGCCCGTCGCGCCGGGCGTCCAGCTTTCAACCGGCGGCAGCTTTCGTGCCGCCACAAGCTCGGCAATATCCGAAAGGCTCAGGTTCGCAAGATCAGGGGCTTCGTAAGGCATAGGCTGGCGATACGGCTAAAGCGGACGGTCGTCAAAGCTTAGTCGGCTGGACCAAGTGCGCCATGTTCCGGCAAGGCCAGCATTGCCCGGTTGCGCAGCAAAAGTCGGCGTGGTTCCCAAGGGCCCGGCAAAGTCCAGCCCGATGTGCCTTCAGCGCTAAATCCAAATCGCCCGTAATATTCAGGGTCGCCAATCATCACCATCGGTGCATCGTCCGGCTGCATTGCGTCGAGCATCAGATGCATGAGCCGTGTCCCAATGCCCGCATTTTGACGGTGACTGGCGACCGCGACTGGGCCGACCAATATCAAGGCCGCGTCGCCGACACGTATCGGCCAACATTGAATGCTTCCGACAAGCTCGTCGCCGTCCAAGATGCCGAGCGACAAATGGCCAATGGCGGACATGCCCTTACGCAGCAGATAGGCAGTGCGTTGATGGCGGTCGAGGCCAAAGGCATCATCCAGCAACGCGTCTACAACGCCATCGGCAAGGTTCGAGAGTGCCGTTGCGTGCATGATTAATCACACGAGGGGGAAGATGAACGAAACATATGCGGCCCCCTGTCATTGCAGCCAGCATTTGTCCAATCGATTATCGATGATTCTGTTATGTAATCTTGGCAAATTGCGTTTGTCTGGAACATCGGTTAGCCTGTGCCCGTTAGAAAATGCTGTGCAGGAGACAATTTGGTGAACGAGCAAGATATCCCTCATGAGACCATGAATGCGCAAGCATCTGCAGCGTCCCCGCAACCCGGAGAGCCTGTTCCTAAGAGGATCGACTATTGGGGCTATATTGTCCTAGCCGCTGGCGTTGGCGCGCTCTTTTGGGGCCTTGTCTCTGCCGTTGGAACCGGTTGGGGCTATTGGGAATATACGTCCGGATTAAAGGGCGTGGCTGGGGCGTTTTTGCTGGGCCTTGGCGCCCTATTGCTTGGCGCAGTGCAAGGCTGGCGCGTGCGTAACGCTGTCAACCCGCCGCCACGTGCGCGTCGATGGGTCGGTATGGTTATTGCGCTTGCATATGTTGCCTGGGTGGGAACGTTTTTGATGGCGGCGTTGACCGTCCCTGCGATCCACGATGTCTCAACGGATTTGGCAGACCCGCCGGCATTTCAGACCTTGGCATTGCGCGCCGACAATCTCGACAATGTTCCCGGCGCGGATGATAAAGATATGAAGGGCCTCACGCCGCTGCAACGTTGGGCGTTGGTGCATCAAAAAGCTTATGGCGATATTCGCTCGGTACGCAGCAATGAACCGGTTCCCATCGTTATCGCCAAGGCGGAACGCCTCGCCAAGGCACGGGGGTGGGATGTTGCGATATCGTTACCTGAAGAAGGGCGCTTTGAGGCAACCGAGACCAGCGCGTTCTTTCAGTTTAAGGACGATGTGGTGCTGCGCGTTCGTCCATCAGAAACCGGCGAGGGCAGCATTGTTGATATGCGATCGGTCAGCCGGGTTGGGGTCAGCGATCTGGGTATGAATGCGAAGCGCGTCCGCGCGTTTCTTGCGGACCTAACAGGAACGGTAACGGCGGCGCCTTAAGCGCCGCCGCACGTTTTACTTCTTTGGCGTAAGCTTCAGCAGGCGGCCCTGCGATCCGGCACGCTCGTCCTCAAGCAGCCATATGGCGCCGTCTGGACCCTGTTCGACTTCACGAATGCGGGCGTCCATATTCCATTGGTCAGCCTTGGTTGCGTTCTCGCCGTCCAATTTTACGCGGACCAACGCTTTTGCGCCAAGGCCGCCTATAAATGCGCTGCCCTTCCAATCCTTGAACATATTGCCCGAATAAATCATCAGGCCGCCGGGTGAAATCGCCGGGTTCCAGAATAGCTTCGGTGCTTCAAAACCATCGCCTGCCGCGTGGTCGGGGATGTTGCGGCCGTCATAATGATCGCCGTTGGACACGGTGGGGTAGCCATAATTGGCGGCCTTCTTCACAAGGTTCAACTCGTCGCCACCCGCAGGTCCCATTTCCTGATTCCACAAACGTCCCTGCGCATCAAAGGCGATGCCGAGCGGATTGCGGTGGCCATAGGACCAGATTTGCGATTTCACGCGCCCTTGGTCGTAAAAGGGATTGTCCGATGGTACCATACCGCCATCGGTTAGTCGGACGATTTTGCCGAGATTTTGGTTGAGATCTTGGGCAGGGTCGAATTTCTGGCGGTCACCGCTGCTGATGTACAGCATCCCGTCGGGTCCAAATGCCAAACGGTGTCCGAAGTGGCCTTGGCCCGAAACCTTTGGTTCCTGACGCCAAATGATTTGAACGTCGGATAATGCCGGGGTGTTACCTGACAGATCGAGCTTGCCGCGCGCGACAGCTGCGCCAAACCCGCCTTCGCCTGCTTCGGCAAAGCTGATATAAACGAACTTGTTATTCGCAAAGTCGGGATGGAGAATGACATCACCCAGGCCGCCTTGTCCGCCATAGGCTACTGCGGGTACGCCCGTGACGTCGACAGTTGCGCTGTCCTTTTTCCAAAGCTTCAGCTTACCTTTTTTCTCCGTCACCAGCGCATATGGCGTGCCGGGAACGAATGTCATCGCCCAAGGCTCTTCAAAGTCCGCCATCACCGTGACATCGAACGGTTGCGATGCACTATCGGTGGGTGCTGCATCACTCACGGATGGCTGGCAGGCCGCTGCCAAAAAAGACGCGCCAATTAGGAATGATAATTTCGACATGTATAAGTGCTCCTCAAATATCCGCTTAGCGCAGTTGGGTACTGACCGGCGTATATGCAAGAGGCTTGCATATAAGAGAGTTCGGCGCTATACGGCTGTCATCCTTACATTGTGAGAACTTGGAAGGGCTAGCGCCACTAGGTGCTGGCAGCCAGAAGCTTTGCATGCCGTATAGAAAGACTGAATTTGCCTGACCTGAATACACTGACCGCGTTGATTGCACCCGAAGCAGAAGCGCTCGGCTTTGCGCTGGTGCGTGTCGCGTGGTTTGAAACCGGCGGGCAGGGCAGCGACGAGCCAACCTTGCAGGTGATGGCCGAGCGCCCCGATACGCGGCAGCTTGGTATCGATGACTGTGCGGCGTTGTCGCACCGTATATCGGACAAATTTGACGAGCTTGACCCAATTGTCGAAGCGTACAGGCTTGAGGTTAGCTCGCCCGGTATTGACCGGCCATTGACTCGCCTTGCCGATTTTACCGACTGGGCAGGCCATGAGGTTAAGGTTGAGCTGGCAGAGCCAATGGATGGCCGCAAGAATATCCGTGGCGATATTGTTGGCGTCGACGGTGACAATGTTCATGTCGATGACCGCAAATCCGGACGGCTGACATTCGCCTTTTCCAATATGGGCAGCGCCAAGCTGCTCTTGACAGACCGCCTTATTGCGTCGACTGCCCCCATCAA
>NZ_JBIICH010000082.1:0-10043 GCF_044239005.1 Sphingorhabdus sp.
TGCAAGGTTAAGCTGCGCGAGCGGCTCAATCTTGAACTGGTACATCGGATCGATTTTGCCGCTTTCGCCTGCCACGTTCACTACCCTGTTATATACACGTCAAGCGCCCGGTTTAGTCCGGACGCTCTGCTGAAATCTTTATTATATTCCTGAAGGCGACTGCAATGCCCAAGAACATGCAGGTCAACAGGAGCGCAGGTGCGATACCCAGCCAGCGGTCCAAGACCCAGCCAACCAAAGCACCACCAGCAGGACCCGCGATCAACTCGGTTAAAACCCTGTTCCCTTGCCGCATTCCTTTGGCTGGAGCCTGATCTTGACCTGAGCGTTCTGCTTCGGCTTTCCGCGCCGCTTTCAGCTGCATATCCAACGACACGAGCCGGGCGTCACTTTTGCCTTTTCCATCCTGCCCGGAATTGTCCGACATCATGTGATTCCATCCAAATAAACACACGGAACCGCCACGCAATCGGGGCAACCCCGCCTAGGCATCGGCGCTTTAGGAGAGCGCCTGCGTCAAGTCAACAGCGCGTCGCCAAGAATGTTGCGTCGCAATAGAAAGGGCCGAAGCATCGCTGTCCCGGCCCGCTATTTTGGTTCGGCTGATACCCTTATATCTTGGTCGTCCTGAATATGTTTCAGTTGTTACGGACAAAGCGGGTCTCATTCAGATGCGCTGGATTCGCGTCAATCGACTTGCACCCGTCGCAAAAATCTCCAAAAAGAGCATTATCGCAAAAGGACAGTGCTGATGGTGGACGGCGCGGATAAAATCGAACATCATGGCACCGGCCACCGTGCGCGTCTGCGCAAGCGGCTTTTTGAACAGCAAGGCGAAGGCCTGCACGACCATGAGCTGGTGGAATATTTGCTCGCCTTGGCCATTCCGCGCCGCGATACAAAGCAAATCGCCAAGGATCTGATCGCGCGATATGGCAGCCTGTCGGCCTTGTTAACGGCCGATGCCGACAGCATCATGCGCGAAAAGTGGATGGGCGAAACAAGTGTCGCTGCACTGAAAATCGTCCAAGTGGCTGCCCTGCGTCTCTTAAGCGCGCCCGTCCGCGAGATGCCGGTTTTGTCATCATGGCAGGCGTTGCTGGACTATCTGCGCGCCGACATGGCGCATCTGACCATTGAGCGCGTGCGGACCTTATATCTTAACAGCAAAAATATGTTAATCCGCGATGAGATCGCGAGCGAAGGTTCCATCGATCAGGCGGCGATTTACACACGCGAAGTCATCCGGCGCGCGATGGACTTGGGCGCAGCGGCCATCATCCTTGTCCACAACCACCCCAGCGGCGATAGCAGCCCAAGCCGGCAAGACATTGCCATGACGCGGGACATTGCAGAGGCGGGGCAGAAGTTCGGGATAACCGTGCATGACCACATCATCATCGGCAAAGACGGCTTTTCCAGCATGCGGAGCGCCGGGCTGATTTAAAGATTTAGCGGGTGGAATTATTGCCGCTGCTACCCCATAGCCGCAACATGACCTCCCCCGCTTCTGCAAAAAAATCCATCGGCCCGCGCGAATTGACCATCATGATGGCATCGCTGATGGCGCTGAACGCGTTGGCCATTGATTCCATGTTGCCCGCCTTTCCCGCGATGGCACAGGGGCTGAAGGTTTCCGATCCCAACCAGATCCAGCATATTATTTCTGTCTTTCTTGCTGGCACCGGCATTGGCGCGCTGATCTATGGTCCGCTGTCCGACCGCTATGGCCGCAAGCCGATATTGCTGATTGCCATCACAGGCTCCGCCGTTTTTTCGCTCGCCTGTTCGATTACCCCGGACTTTGAAATGATGCTCGCGATGCGTTTCGCGCATGGTTTGCTCGCGGCGGCAATGGGCGTGCTGGTCATCTCCGTTATCCGTGACCAGTTCGAAGGCGACGCAATGGCGCGGCGGATGTCGACCATATTCCTTATTTTCATGATCGTGCCGATTATCGCGCCAACCGTCGGGCAAATGGTCCTGCTGTTTGCAGGCTGGCGGGTGATATTCGATCTGATGGCGTTCATGGCCGTGTTTGCCGCGATCTGGGTATATTTCCGTTTACCCGAAACACTTGCGCCGGAAAATGTCATTCCGATTGAACCCCACGCGTTGGCAAAGGCATGGAAAGCCGTCGTCCTGCACCGCAACGCGGCAGGATATATGATTGGCGCAGGGATAGTTCAGGGCGCTTTGTTCGGCTACCTCAACAGCTCGCAACAAATGTTTGACAAGGTGTTCAACGCCGCCGACTTTTTCACCATTGGCTTTGCGATCATTGCCATTGGCATCGCTGTGTCCAACTTCACCAATGCGCGGATTGTGGAACGTTTTGGCGCGCGCCGCGTCTCGCACACCGCGCTTTTGACCTTCATCACCCTTGGCGCGTTGCAATTGCTCGCGGCGCAATTCGCGCCGAAGTCGATGCCGTTGTTCCTATTGTTACTGACGGGCAATATGGCGATGGTTGGGTTTATCGGCTCCAACTTCTCGTCGATTGCGATGACACCCTTTGGCCATGTCGCGGGCGCTGCGTCGTCGTTTCAGACGTTCGTGCGCACGGCCTTGGCTGCCTCGCTTGGCGCTATCATCGGACAGCAATTTGACGGCAGCGTCTTTCCTGTCGCGCTTGGCTTTCTGTGTTGCGGGCTTGCCGCGCTGATATTGGTTCTATGGTGCGAAAAGGGAAAGCTGTTTACGCGTCCCGGCACGACCCAAGCTATTCCTGCTAATCCCCGCAGCTAGGCAAAGAAAAGGGGCGCCGAAGCGCCCCTGCCCTTTTGTCGTCTGGTAACCAATTTACCAAATCGCAGCTAAACCACTTTTCGGCGCTCCGATGTTACGCAATCCCCTGGCCAACATGGCTCCGGCGGCGGCTATATAAGAAATACACAACCAACCCAATTGTTGTCCAACCCAAGAACATAAGTTCCGTATAACCGGAAAGCTGGAAGAACAGGAACACACAACCTGCGGCAGCCAATGGGCAAACCAAGAAGTACAAAGGTGTGCGGAATGGCCGAGGGCGGTCGGGATTGGTACGACGCAAGATCATGACACCGACCGCAACGGTAAAGAATGCGAACAAAGTGCCAGAGTTTGAAATGTCAGCCAATTTGCCAACAGGGAAAAGTGCAGCAAACAATGCCACAAATATACCTGTGCACAATGTTACGACATGCGGCGTTCCATATTTCGGGTGAAGTTTGGAAAACATGTCAGGCAGCAATCCGTCGCGCGCCATCACGAAAAAGATGCGGGTTTGGCCGAACATCATCATCAAGATAACCGAAGGCAATGCAATGGCAGCCGAAATAGCCACAAGCTTCCCTGCCCATCCGTGACCAATTTCATTGAGCACGAAGGCCAAAGCTTCTTTTGATTGTGACAGTTCACCACCCGGCTGCGCTCCAACAGCGCCCGTAGCACCCGCAGCAACCAACATGTAGATGATGGTGCAGATAGCCAGCGAACCAATCAAACCGATTGGGATATTCCGCTGCGGATTAATCGTTTCCTCTGCCGCTGTGGAAACGGCATCGAAACCAACATAAGCGAAGAAAATAGACGCTGCCGCAGCCGCAACGCCGACTGTGACCATGTTATTCGTAATCGGATCGACAACTTCCTTCGCGAAAAAGCCGTTCGGGCTAAATGGTTGGAAATTTTCTGCGTTCATTGCTGGCAATGCCAGAACAAGAAAGAGCATCAGAGCCGACACCTTGATAGCGACCAAGATTGCGTTAAAGCGCGCACTTTCTTTGGTCCCAATCAACAATAACGCCATACACAATAATGCGATGAGCATAGCGGGTACGTTGATAATGCCGGGGTTTGCGTCGAATGGCCCAGCAACAAAGTCATTACCGACCTCTATCGCAAAGATATTCTCAACCAGCCCAACCATATATCCAGACCAACCCACTGACACAGCAGAGGCCGCGATGGCATATTCAAGGACAAGCGCCCAGCCGACAATCCATGCAATGATTTCGCCGAAAGTGGCGTAGCTATAAGTGTAAGCCGACCCTGAAACAGGCACCATTGATGCCAATTCAGAATAGCATAATGCCGCAAGTCCACAAACCACGGCAGCGATGACAAAGCTAATCATCATAGCCGGACCAGCTTTATTTGCAGCCTCCGCGGTCAAAACAAAAATGCCGGTGCCAATGATGGCACCAATACCTAGCATGGTAAGCTGAAAAGCCCCCAGCGTTCGCGTGAGCGATTTTTTCTCAGCCGTAGCCAAGATCGCATCAAGCGGCTTTACGCGCCCGAAAATCATACTCATCTCCCAAAAAATTACAGCTCCATAGTCGAACTAAACACTCCGTGTATTAGCGCAACTGAATTTCATCGCATAAGCATCGGCCCGAGCGGTTTTCCACCAAAAATATGGACATGCAGGTGCGGAACCTCCTGATGCGAATCCATTCCGATATTGGCGAGCAACCGATATCCGGGTTCGACCAGACCCAATGCGCGCGCGACGTGGCCGACAGCGCGGACGAATCCGGCTATTTCCGCGTCGCTTGCTTTGGCGCTAAAATCGTCCCAGCTGACATAAGCGCCTTTGGGAATGACGAGGACATGCGTCGGTGCCTGCGGATTGATGTCGTGAAAGGCAAGTGCCCAGTCATCTTCAAAAACCTTTTTGCAGGGAATTTCCCCGCGCAGGATTTTGGCAAAGATATTCTGGTCATCGTAAGGCAGCGTCGCATCGATTGGCATCTTATTCTCCGGAATTGTCGCGCGCAGCCTTTTCCACCAGGCCGGATACGCCGTCCCTGCGGTCCAGTTCGGCGAGAACATCGTCAAATGCCACGCCGCCCTCGTTGAGCAAGATCATCAGGTGGAAAAGCAGGTCTGCCGCTTCAGCAGTAAGATGTTCGGCATTTCCCGACAGCGCGGCAATGATGGTCTCGGTGGCTTCTTCGCCAACTTTCTGCGCAATTTTCTCGCGCCCTTTGGCGAATAATGACGCCACATAGCTGCTATCGGGCGCAGCGTTCGACCGCTGGGCAATGGTGTGTTCAAGTCGTGCAAGCGTGTCGCGCATCAAATGTCCTTCTGCAGGGCGATAACCATGGCCTTGTCCTCTGCGGGTATCAACCCTTCCAAAACGCGCCAGAAACCTGTGACCGATTCCTGCCCTGCCGCGGCATAAGCGGACGCAAGGCTCGTGCGCAGTGCATCAAATAGCTGCGCTTCAAATCGGACACCCTCTGCAGTCAGACGCAGCAGCTTCTGCCGCCGGTCGACCACGCCCGTGCGCGTTTCGACCAACGCTTTCTCCGCCAAGTCGGTCAGCACCCGGCCCAAAGACTGTTTCGTGATCGCCAGGATTTTGAGCAATTCGCTAATCGTCAGGTCGGGTTGGCGGGCGATGAAATACAGCGCACGATGGTGCGCGCGGCCAAGGCCATGCTCTGCCAATCCGTTGTCTATAGCGCGCGTGAGCCGCGTATAACCGAAAAACAAAAGCTCAACGCCGCGCCGCACCTCATGCTCGCGCAGAAACAAGGGTGACGCCGTCGGCGCAACAGATACAGAAGATGGGGCAGCCATATTGACGTATCTAAGCCCAGCCCATAGGACGAAGCAAGACCCTAACTGACGAGAGCATCTATGACGTCCGGCGCATTTCCATTTGAGGCGAACCCAAACCCCGTTGATATAGCGGAACGGACTGCGCGGCTGGTTGATCCCGGCTTTGGCTGTGTGTTCACCGATCATATGGTCACCATCCGCTATTCGGACGCCAAAGGCTGGCATGACGCGAAAGTAGGACCGCGTGCGCCGCTCACGCTCGATCCCGCGACGGCTGTGCTGCATTATGCGCAGGAAATATTTGAAGGTTTAAAGGCCTATCGCCTTGCAGACGGGTCGATGGCGCTGTTTCGTCCTGAGCAGAACGCCCGCCGTTTCCAGCGGTCGGCCAAGCGCCTTGCCATGCCCGAACTGCCTGAAGAGATGTTTCTGCAGGCGTGCCGCCAACTGGTTCAGGTCGACAAGGACTGGTTTCCGCCGGTCGATGGCGGGTCGATTTATTTGCGCCCCTTCATGATCGCCAGCGAAGTGTTTTTGGGTGTGAAGCCGTCGGCAGAATATCTGTTCATGGTCATCGCGTCATCGGCCGGAAATTATTTCAAAAGCGGCGCACCGGCGATTTCGATTTGGGTATCGGAACAATATACCCGTGCCGCACGCGGCGGAACGGGCGCGGCAAAGTGCGGCGGTAATTATGCCGCCAGCCTTGTCGCCCAATCCGAAGCCATTCGCCAAGGTTGTGACCAAGTTGTCTTTCTGGACGCCGCCGAACATCGCTGGGTCGAAGAACTTGGCGGCATGAACCTGTTTTTCCTGTTCGACGACGGTTCATTGCTGACACCGCCAGCCGACGGCACGATTTTGGAAGGCATCACCCGCGATTCGGTTCTCACGCTTGCCCGCGCGCAAGGTTTGAACGTCCGTGAGGAGCGCTACGCGATGGACCAATGGCGCGCCGATGCCGAATCCGGACGGCTCGTTGAAGTCTTTGCTTGTGGCACTGCAGCGGTCGTGACCCCAGTTGGCACGGTGAAATCTACCAAAGGCGCCTTCACCATTGGCGCGGGCGGCGCGGGGCAAATGACCCAGCAAATCCGCACAAAACTTGTGGATATCCAACGCGGAGCGGCAGCAGACACCCATGGTTGGGTGCAACGCATCGATTAAGCTGTTGCGCTACGAGATTCGCACGATATAAGCCGCGCACATCGGCCAGATTGCTGGCTTGCTGGGGCGTCGCCAAGCGGTAAGGCAGCGGCTTTTGATGCCGCCATTCGCAGGTTCGATCCCTGCCGCCCCAGCCATTTCCTCAATCCGCGCCAATTTCGCACCTCATCCGCACATGTAAGACATTGTAAATGTTTTGGGCCTACGGCTGGTAACACAATGTTTATCGGCATGTTTTTCTCACGGGCGCCGATATTCGGCAACTTGCTGAGGGGCGGACCAAAATATGCGGGTAGTAATTGCAGACGATGAGCCAGAAGTGGTTCATCATCTGAAAGCAATCGTCGAAGAACTTGGCCATGCTGCGGTTGGATATACCGATGGGAACGCACTTATGCGGACCTTGGTCAGCGACCCGTTTGATTTGCTGATGCTCGATTGGAACATGCCCGGCAAAGATGGTCTCGAGATTCTGAAATGGATGCAAGAGACGCTGCCCAAGCAACCGCCGGTCATGATGATAACCAACCGGTCTGCGAAAAAAGACATTACCGAGGCACTTTATGCCGGGGCCGCTGATTATATCAGTAAGCCAGAAGACCGCGCGGTTATCGCCGCGCGCATCAGTGCGACATTACGCTGCGGCGCAATTGGTGGCGCGTTTGATACCGAAGCGACATATGGCAACTATCGCTTGAACCGGATTGAACAGACGGTCTTTGTGAATGGGCAAATCATTGCACTGACGGCCAAAGAGTTTGAATTGGCCGACTTTTTCTTCCGCAATGTCAACCGCACATTGTCGCGCAATTATCTCATGGAGGCGATCTGGCGGACGACCGCGGCCTTGGCGACGCGTACGTTGGACATGCATATCTCGCGCGTGCGTTCAAAGCTGAACCTGCAGCCCGAAAACGGCTTTCGCATTTCAACGGTCTTCGGATACGGCTACCGCCTAGAAACGATCGCCCAGACGCGTTAATTTCGGCCGAACATCTAGGGTCAGATATAGCAACCCGCAGTCGCTTACGGATGCTTATGCGGCTTTCTTCGCCCGCTCGGTCATTTCCTGATTAAGTATGTCTGCCAACAGGAAAGCGAGTTCAAGCGATTGCGCGGCGTTCAACCGTGGGTCGCAATGCGTATGGTACCGATCGGCCAAACCTTCGTCCGTCACAGCAACCGCACCGCCGGTGCATTCGGTAACATTCTGACCCGTCATCTCGATATGGATGCCGCCGCCAAAGCTGCCTTCTGCACGGTGCACGGCAAAGAAGCCGCGGACTTCAGCCAAAATACGCTCGAACGGACGCGTTTTATATCCGCTGGCGGATTTGACGACATTGCCGTGCATCGGATCGCATGACCAGATAACCGGATGCCCCTCACGCTGGACGGCACGCACCAAAGTGGGCAATCCGCTTTCAACCTTGTCATACCCATAACGCGAGATCAGCGTGATCCGGCCTGCTTCGCGCGATGGGTTCAACCCATCCAACATGCGCAATAGCGCGTCGGGTTCAAGGCTTGGTCCGCATTTGATACCAATGGGGTTCCCGATGCCGCGCAAGAATTCGACATGCGCCGAACCGTCAAAGCGGGTGCGGTCGCCGATCCACAGAAAGTGCGCCGACGTATCGTACCAATCGCCGGTCAGGCTGTCCTGACGTGTCATTGCCTGCTCATACGGCAACAACAATGCCTCGTGGCTGGTGTAAAAGCTTGTGCCCTTAATTTGCGGGACAGTTTCTGGCGTGATGCCGCAGGCTTCCATGAACGCCAGCGCCTCGCTAATGCGGTCTGCGGTTTCTTTATATTTCTGCGCCCATGGCGAGCGGCCCATATAATCATGCGTCCACGCATTGACCTGCTGCAGATTGGCGTAACCACCGTTGGAAAACGCGCGCAGCAGGTTCAGCGTTGATGCAGCCTGGCTATACGCACGGATCATCCGCGCCGGGTCAGGCTCGCGGCCTTCGGCAACAAATTCAATGTCGTTGATAATGTCGCCGAAATAGCTGGGCAGTTCGACGCCATTGATTGTTTCGGTGGGGGTTGAGCGTGGCTTGGCAAACTGGCCAGCCATCCGGCCCAATTTCACGACCGGCAGCTTGCCCGCAAAGGTCAGCACAACCGCCATTTGCAGAATGACGCGGAATGTATCGCGGATGTTATTGGGATGAAATTCGGCAAAGCTTTCGGCGCAATCGCCCCCTTGCAACAGAAACGCCTTTCCGTTGGCCACTTTGGCAAGATCCGCGGTCAGATTGCGCGCCTCGCCTGCAAAAACCAGCGGCGGATAGTTGCGCAGTGTCTCTTCGGTTGCGGCTAATGCTGCTGCATCCTTATATTCAGGCATGTGAATGCCCGTCGCGCTTCTCCAGCTATCCGGCGTCCAAGGTGTCGCCATGCGATCTACTCCAACAATATTCATTCAAAAGACGCGCCCTTTAGGCGTAATATGTTGCGAGAAGCAAGCATTAGCCGCGAATTTACGCCGGTTTTGCAAAATGCAATCGGCATAGCGCTATTTGGTATGCGCGACACCAAATTCACTGTTGGCAAAAGCCGTTAAAGGCGTCTATCAGGCCCGCTGAATCGACCCAATTGTAAGGCGAATGGCTTTTCAGCTTGGGGAGAGACGGGATTTCGACGCTATTGCGGTTTAACCGCCGCAACGCAAAAAGGGCAGATTATGTCGACAGTCAAAAAGACAAAAAGCACGGCGAAAAAGCCGGCAGTAAAAAAGCCGGCGGCTGCGCCGGCCGCTTCAGTCGCAACGAAAGCTGCAGCTGGTGACCAGAATCATGGTGGCGCAGAAGGTTCGGGCGTTCGTCGCCGCGACTTCATTCACGTCGCAGCCGTCAGCTTCGCGGGCGTAGGTGCAGCAGCGGTTGCGATGCCATTGGTATCGCAGATGAGCGCAAGCGCGGACGTGCTGGCACTCGCCTCCATCGAGGTTGACGTTGCCGCTATCCAGCCAGGTCAGTCGATTAAGACCAGCTGGCGCAAACAGCCGGTGTTCATCCGCAATCTGACGCCTGCTGAAGTCGAAGAAGCAAATAAGGTTGATGTGGGTTCGCTGCGCGATCCACAAACCCTTGCTGATCGCACCAAACCAGGCAAAGAAAATTGGCTGATTACCCTCGGCGTTTGCACCCATTTGGGTTGCGTGCCGCTTGGTGCCGCAGCGGGTGAAGTTAAGGGTGAATATGGCGGCTATTTCTGCCCATGCCATGGTTCACATTATGATACCGCCGCACGTATCCGGAAGGGCCCAGCCCCGACAAATCTCGTCGTTCCGGAATTCGCATTCATTT
>NZ_JBIICH010000083.1:0-9977 GCF_044239005.1 Sphingorhabdus sp.
TTGCTCCATTCCGCGCTACAAATTACGATCTGTCGCTTGAGTGGTATTTTGCGCCTCAGGCTGTGTTGTCACTCGCCGTGTTCCAAAAGGATGTCAGCACATTCACGCAATCGGCGTCGATTACCGGCGCAACATTTGCGCAAACCGGCTTGCCAGCATCGGTGCTCAGCCCCGCATCACCAGCGGCTTTGAACCCGGCGCAACAGCTTGAACCACGTTGGACGCTGGCTACCACCGTCAATGGTTCCGGTGCGAAACTGAAGGGCATCGAACTCGCTGCGCAAATTCCGTTCAGCGCGTTCACAGATGGCATGCTTTCCAACTTCGGCATCCTTGCAAACGCCACGTTCATTGACTCGAACGCAAGCTTCAATGTCCAAGGCCCTGCAATTGCCCCAGGTGGCGCTTTGCAGAACGCGGTCGTCAGCAATACGCTGGGCAATGTCACCAAAAAGGCATTTAACGGCACGCTCTATTATGATGATGGCAAGTTCAGCGCCCGCGGGATGCTGAGCTATCGTGGTCGTTATCATGAAGGCGCAAGCGGCACAGGCAACATTTTGGAAGGCTATGGCGCAACCACCAACTTTGACGCCTCTGTCCGTTACAAGCTTACAGAGTGGATGGAAGTATCTGTAGAAGGCAATAACTTGCTGGATACCTATCGCTACCGGTTCACCGACTTTGATGCGGACCGCAACTATGAGAACAACCATTTTGGCCGGACCATCCTGTTTGGTGCACGCTTCAAAATGTAATCTGCGGATTGTCTGAAACGTAAAAATGGGGCCAGTCATTGCAATGCGTGACTGGCCCTTTTTATGTGAATAACAGTCTGTCCAGGGCTGAATGTGACTGGGCAATCTCGCGCGGATCAATCACTTTAGATATGAGGTAATATGACTTTCGACAGACGCACAGTC
Source organism: Sphingorhabdus sp. (assembly GCF_044239005.1). GTDB lineage: Bacteria > Pseudomonadota > Alphaproteobacteria > Sphingomonadales > Sphingomonadaceae > Sphingorhabdus_B. The sequence goes on from NZ_JBIICH010000083.1 coordinate 924, forward strand.
ATGGCACTCGCCGCCGCCGGCATGGCAGGAACGGCGTTGGGGCAAACACCACCTCCGGGGTCTAATGTGCCTGTGCCGCGCGGGCTGTATCAGCCCACCGAAACCATTGACTTGTGGCCCGATGGCGCGCCCGGAGCGCCAGCGAAGCCCTTGGTTGAAACGGTGAACGAACGTTCAACCGATGCCCAACTGACCGACCGCGCCGTATTCGGGATCAGCCGTCCGCGCATGGTTGTATTCCGGCCAAGCCAGCCAAATGGGGCCGCGGTCCTAATCACACCGGGCGGTGGCTATCGCTGGGTTGTGGTGGACAAAGAAGGCTATGAAATGGGGCGCTGGCTTGCCGCCCGCGGCTATACGGTGTTTGTGTTATTCTATAGGCTGCCGGGCGAAGGCTGGGCGGCAGGACCTGATGTCGGTTTGTCGGACGCGCAGCGGGCGATGCGTCTGATCCGGTCGCGTGCCGCAACCTATGGCATAGACCCCGCACGCGTCGGGGCGATGGGCTTTTCTGCTGGTGGACATCTCTGTGCCGACCTTGCAACCCGGTTCGACGTGAAGACATATGAACCCGTCGATGATGCCGATGCGCTGTCGGCGCGTCCCTTTATTGCTGCACCAATCTACCCCGTTATTGCCATGCAGGCACCCAATGCGCACGCCGGTAGCCGTGAAAAGCTGCTTGGGACTGCACCGACGGCTGCGGCGGAAAAGCGGCTAAGCCCGCATATGAATGTGCCAGATAACGCCCCGCCGTTCTTCCTGCTGCATGCGGAGGATGACGATGCTGTGCCCGTTGAAAATAGCTATCTGATGCGTGCGGCATTGCGGAGCAAAGGCATTTTGACCGAAACCCATGTCTTTGCCCATGGCGGACACGGCTTTGGCTTGCGAAAGGCCATAGGCAAGCCCGTGGAGGCTTGGCCTGACCTGTTCCTGGGCTTTGCCCGCGCACAAGGACTTTAGGCGCTAGCTGACGCCCAATACGCGTTGCAGAAGCCACATGACGGCTATGGTGCCGATGGCATAAGCGCTGAACCGATGGAGCCGTGCAGCATAAAGCGCATTAAACCGCCGGAGCAGGGACAGGACGAGCATCGCCGCGCAAACGATAAGGATTTGGCCCGCTTCGACGCCCAGGTTGAACGTCAGCAACGCCATGGGGACTTCACCTTGCGGCAGTCCGATTTCGGCCAGTGCACCCGCAAAGCCAAAGCCATGCAGCAACCCAAAGAGAAAGGCGACAACCCATGGAATGCGTTCCGAAAGGCGGGGCGCGCTGGGGTCGCGTTTAACAACCTCGACGGCCAAAAATACGATGGACAACGCAATCGCGGCCTCAACCGGTGGACCCGGAACGCTGATCAGCTCAAGCGTTGTTGCCACCAATGTCAGCGAATGCGCGATTGTGAAGGCGGTGACGGTTCCGGCCACACGCCAGGCGCCATTGAGCAGCAGCACGAGGCACAGCACAAACAACAGATGGTCATAGCCCATCAGGATATGTTCAACGCCTGTGATGAAATATGTGCGGGCAACCTGCCACCTATCCGGCCGTTGCGCTATCTTCGCTTGGGGATTTGACGGTGTAAGCCGCGCAGCCTGCGTCACACCGCGGGCAGACTGATAACGCAGCAGCGCATCAGCGGCCATATTCTCCATACCGTCCAGACGGACTGCGCGGCCTGCCAACGGCGCTTTGCAATTGATAACCCAACGCACCAAAAGTGCCGCGCTGTCGATACTGCGTTCGGGGGGTGTCGAAACACAATCGTTCGGAAATGTGGGCGTTACCCCCGTTGCGAGACCCGGCTTGATGGGTGCTTTCCACGTGACATCATATTGGTGCGCATTCGGCGCGTTACCGACCCGCTCGCGCAATTCCAAATAGCCGGGTTGCAAATCATCCGCCTGTGCGGGCGAGAGGCCGGCCGCAAGCATGATTAAAAGAAGCAGTCGGAATATCATGGCTTGGCAATGCGAATGTCATATCCGTCAAGCAACGCCTGATATGCGGCGGCTTCACGCTTCGTTTGGGTTTCGGCGCGCCAGTCGTTCGATACGCGCTGCCGGACAGCTGACAAGGCTGGCGTCCCTGCGGCAACAACATTGCGGACGCGGACGGCGTGCCAGCCAAAGCCTGAACGCACGGGGCCAGACCATTTGCCTTGCGGGGCATTGCGCAGATTATTGGCAAAATCATCGCCGAATTGTCGCGATACGCTGTCCCACTCGGCGTCTTCCATACTTTGGGGAACGCTCAATGCTTGCGCGGGCGGTGTTTTTCCTTGGAGGAGCATCCGCATAGAATCTTGCGCCACATTTTGATCTTCGCCCAAAAACTGCTGGTCAAAACTGAATGCGGGTTGCGCAGCATAAAGGGATTTTTTGGTGTCGTAATACCGTTGGAGTTCGGCATCGGTTGGTTCCATATTCTGGATTTCAGCCGTCGCTAGAAACTCCATTTTGGCGCGCAAACGGCGTCGGATAATCGGGTCGTCCACGTCAAGCCCAAGCCGCATAGCCTCGCGGACGTACACTTCTTCTTTGATGTAATCGCGGATCAGACTGTCGAGTTGCTGCGCGCTCGGCGGGCGCTGCCACGTCTGTTCCCATTGGGATGCAAGCCGCGCGACCTCCTCTTCGTTGATCGTAATGCTTCGGTCCAGACTGTCGGAGGAACCGAATTGGCTCATCAGCAGGAATAGCACTGAACCTGCGGCCAAAAAATGTACCAGCGGCTCTCGAATGAAACGGCGCACCTGAATATCCCTCATATAATTGCGACCCCCCGACCTGGGCGTTCAACCATGATCAATGGCGAATTACCATAAGGCGTTTTATAGTCGGCAGAAATAGCTGCACGGACTTTATCGACGCGGGCCGCTGGCATGACCGCGACACAGGCGCCACCAAAGCCGCCACCCGTCATCCGTGCGCCGCCCACGGGACCGATCGCGTGTTGCAAAAGCGCGACCAGTTCATCAATGGCCGGAACGGTAATTTCGAAATCGTCGCGCATCGATGCATGGCTTTGCGCCATCAGCGCCCCAAGCGTGGTCAGATCGTTTCTCGCCAGCGCGCCCGCTGCATCCAATGTCCGTTGGTTCTCGGTAATCACATGGCGTGCCCGTGACGTCGTGACGTCATCAAGTCCCGCCGCCGCAAGCATATCGAGGTCCGCATCGCGCAGCGCGGCGACACCCATCGCTTTGGCTGCCGCCTCACATTGGCGGCGGCGTTCGTTGTAATGCCCGTCGACGAGGCCACGTGTGACGCCGGAATGGACAATCATGATGGCAATATCATCGGGCACGGGTGCATCGGTCAGTGCAAGGCTTCGGCAATCGATCAAGAGCGCATGGCCGGCTTTGCCTTGGGCGGAAATGAGCTGGTCCATGATGCCGCATTTGGTGCCCACAAAGTCGCATTCCGCACTTTGCGCGATTTGCGCGAGGCGGCTGTGGTCAATCTCGATATTGGCCAGGGCGAGCATCGCTTTGCCGACAGCGACCTCAAGCGATGCCGATGACGACAGGCCCGCGCCTTTGGGTAAGTTACCCGCGATGGCTATGTTCGCGCCGGTAAGTGCATGCCCCGCATTTTGCAGGGCCATTATCATGCCGCGTATATAATCGGCCCATGGCTGGTCCGCATTGCGTTCGATGGGTTGTCTGAGGTTGAACGCATCGACCGCGTTGCCAAAGTCCACAGCAAGAACATGTACGGCGTTATCTTCACGCCGGCTGGCGGCAACCATCGTCGACGGGCCAATGGCGCACGGCAGAACAAACCCGTCATTATAGTCGGTATGCTCGCCAATCAGGTTCACCCGTCCGGGCGCGCGGGCCACCAGATCAGGCGCTGACCCAAATCCTTGGGCAAAGGCCGCACTGACATTGTTATATAGCGCCTTGTCTAGCGGCGTCATGCTTTGGCCCGATAATGGATTTTGCTTTGCGCGCGTAACTGTTCGGCCGCCGCTTCGGGCGTCAGATCGCGCTGCGCTTCGGCCAGCATCTCATATCCCACCATGAACTTTCGCACGCTCGCTGAACGCAGCAGGGGTGGATAGAAATGGGCGTGCAGTTGCCAGTGCGGGGCGCCCGGTGTTGCGCATGGTGCGCCATGCCACCCCATCGAATAAGGAAAGCTTGTCTTGAACAGATTGTCGTAAGCGGTCGTGACGGACTTTAGGATGTCGGCTAAGTCATGGCGTTGTGCGGAGGTCAGCGCACTTAGCCGCTGGACAGCAAAACGCGGTAGCAGGAGGGTCTCGAACGGCCAACTCGCCCAATAAGGTATCACCGCAATCCAATGGTCATTCATGGCGACGGTTCGCGCACCGTCCTCTGCCTCTTGTGCCGCATAGTTGAGCAGCATCGCGCTGTGATGTTTGTCGTAATATTCGGCCTGCGTTTCGTCCTCGCGCGCCGGTTCGGCGGGGACATAATCGGTCGCCCATATTTGCCCGTGTGGGTGCGGGCTTGAACAGCCCATCATCGCGCCTTTGTTTTCAAAGACCTGCACATAGGCATGGCTGGCCGACAACTCGGCTTCCTGCGCCGCCCAATTGTCGACGACGGCCGCGATCTCGGCCACGGGCATTTCGGGCAATGTCTTTCCATGGTCCGGCGAGAAGCAGATGACCCGGCATGTGCCAATTGCGGGCGCTGCACGAAATAACGGGTTGTCCTCGTCCGTTTCGCCGCCGTCCCCCGGCATCAGCGCGGCAAAGTCATTGTCGAAAATGAAGACATGTTTGTAATCGGGGTTGTGCACCCCGCCAGCGCGTTCATTGCCGGGGCACAAATAGCAGTTCGCGTCATGGCTTGGACGCACTTCATTGTCTGGCGTGTCTTGTTGCCCCTGCCATGGACGGTTCGCCCTGTGCGGCGACACCAAAATCCATTCGTTTTTCAGCGGATCGAAGCGGCGGTGGGGCTGTTCACTAAACCGCATCGGGCAAGGTCCAATCAATCGGGGGCTGACCCTTGCTAGTCAGAAAGGCATTGCATTGCGAGAAATGTTTGCAGCCCAAAAAGCCGTTATAGGCGGACAGTGGTGATGGATGCGCAGCCTTCAGCACCAAATGGCGGCTGGCATCGACATTGGCCGCTTTCTTATGGGCATAGGCACCCCACAGCATGAATACGACCGGATCGGGCTTGTCATTTACGCGCCCAACAATCGCGTCGGTAAACTGTTCCCATCCTTTTCGGCTATGCGAAGCGGCCTTGGCCATTTCCACCGTCAGGACGCTGTTCAACAACAGCACGCCTTGTTTTGGCCAATGCTCCAAAAAGCCATGGGATGGACGGCGTATGCCGAGATCGCTCTCCAGTTCCTTGTAAATGTTCACCAGGCTTGGCGGCGGCCTTACACCGGGCGGTACGCTGAAGCTCAAGCCATGGGCTTGGCCCGGGCCGTGATAGGGATCTTGCCCCAAAATGACGACCCGCACCCGATCGAGCGGGGTCAGTTCAAGCGCACGAAACCATGCGGATTGTTCCGGGTATATCGTTTTGCCAGCCGCCTGCTCGGCCTCCAAAAACCGTGCAAGTGCGGCCATGCCTTCGCTTGCCAGTGCCGCGCTTAAGGGTGCTTCCCAGCCATTGGGTATGGAAAGCCCGCTCATTCTGCCTTTGGCGGGGCCGTCAGCAAATCGGTCCAAGCCTTGACCTCTTTCGATGTCGCTGGCCCAAGCAGCTCCATGGCGTGGCGCAGCCGTTCACGAATGATGTCGCGGCCAAGATGGGTGATGGCGTCAAACAAGGGCACGCCCTGCGCGCTGCCGGTTATGGCCAGATAGAATGGCCGGATAACATCCTTCAACTTGGCATCCAGAACTTCGGCGGTGCGGCGCAATGTTCCCTCAACACCGTCCCGGTGCCATTCAATCATCCCGTCAAACTGCTGCAACGCAATGGTATAGGCCGCGCGTTGCGCATCCTGTTCCAGCTTCACGCCATCGCGCAGCCGATCAACCGTCATGCCTTCAATCCGGTTCATGAAGAACATGGCGGTCAGTCCGCCAAGATCCGACATTTTGGTAATCCGTGCCTGCGCCATTTCGGCGATGGGCGTCAGATAGCTGTCATTCAATGCCCATGCTTTTACGGCGTCCAGAAACTCCGAAACGCTCAATTCTTCGCGCAGATAACGACCATTCAGCCAGTCCAGTTTCGACGTGTCGAACACGGGACCGCCGAGCGATATGTTGTGCACGTCAAATTCGTCGATAAGCGTTTGCAGCGAGGTTTTTTCGTCTTCTTCGCTTGCCGATTTAATGAACAGTCCCAGAAAGTTCTGCATCGCCTGCGGCAAATAACCTGCGCGCTGATAATATAAGATGCTGGTCGGGTTCTTCCGCTTTGACAGCTTTGATTTGTCGGCATTGCGCAGCAACGGCAAATGCGTGAGCACTGGCGGTTCCCAGCCGAAATATTGATATAGCAACAAATGCTTGGGCGCCGACGAAATCCATTCTTCGCCGCGCATGACATGCGTGATTTCCATCAGATGGTCATCGACGACATTGGCCAAATGATAGGTCGGCAATCCGTCGGATTTCATCAGGACCTGCATATCGACCACCGAATATTCAAACTCGATCTCGCCGCGCAATGTATCCTGAACGATGCATTTGCCGGTCGTTGGAATTTTCATGCGGACAACATGCGGCACGCCGTCTGCGTCAAGCTTCGCGCAGTCGTCAGCAGTCAGCGACAGGCAGGTGCCGTCATATTTGGGCGGCAACTTCGCCGCCATTTGGGCCGCACGCGAGGCGCTAAGCTTTTCAGGCGTGCAATAGCATTTGAACGCATGGCCATCGGCCAGCAAACGGTCGCAATGTTCGGTATAGATCGCGCTACGTTCCGACTGGCGATAGGGCCCGTGCGGTCCGCCAACATCGGGACCTTCATCCCAGCTAAGCCCCAGCCAGCGGAGCGATTCCAGAATCATTTTTTCCGATTGCGGCGTTGACCGCACTTGATCGGTATCCTCAATCCGCAGCAGGAATTCGCCCCCATGCTTCTTGGCAAAGCAATAGTTGATGAGCGCGATATACGCGGTGCCGACGTGCGGATCGCCAGTGGGTGAAGGTGCTACCCGGGTACGGACGGGGCGGGTGATGGCATTCATGTTCAGTGCTTCTTTCAATCTCGGTTTGGCGGTCCTCTATCAAGCCCCGCCATGCTTGTCATCTTCGCGCTGCAATTGTGAAAGGGCGATATGTCGGTTGGGCGTAAATCGGGCTAGGGTAAAGTCTGCCTAGCGCAAAGCCGATAACAGGCGTAGCTGATTGCGTAATGACCCCTAATTCCCCCCGCTTGCTCTCGCTTGGAACCGCTGTGCCGCCGCATGGCATTACGCAAGAACAGGTCTTATCGATATTGGCGCAGGCCAAAGGTCATGCGTTACCGCCGCGCATGGCGGATATTCTGGGCAATACCGGCATTGATCAGCGGCATATTGCGATGCCGCCTGAATATTATTTTGCGCCGCGCTCGTGGGCCGGTCGCGCAGCGGTATATGCCGACGCTGCAGCAGTTCTGTTTGAGGCTGCCGCGGCACAGGCACTTGATCGTGCAGGCGTCAATGCTGCCGACATCGGTCAGATTGTGTTTGTGTCAACCACCGGAACCATGACACCAAGCCTGCCCAGCCGGATGATCGCGAAAATGGGCTTTGCGCCCGATACGCGATGCGTGCCCTTATTTGGCTATGGCTGCGCGGGCGGGGTCATTGGACTTGGCGTCGCTGCAGACCTGTTCCGCGCCAATCCGGATAAGCCCGTCCTGCTCGTAAGTCTTGAGCTGTGCAGCATTGCCTATGACCATGCGCGGATGGACAAAAAAGATATGGTTGCGCTTGCCCTGTTTGCCGATGGCTGCGCGGCGGCGGTGGTTGGGGCAGGGTCCGGCCCTGTGCTTTCCGCCTTTGCCAGCCATGTGTGGCCTGACACGCTCGATATGATGGGCTGGGAAATCGGCGACACGGGATTTGATCTGGTGCTTGCGCGTGACATTCCTGTGTTCGTGAACAGCCATTTTGCGCCCGTCTGCGACGCATTTTTGGCGCGGCAAGGTCTTGAGAAAGCCGAGATGGCCGAGCCTGCCTGTCACCCGGGCGGCGGCCGCGTAGTCGATGCGCTTGCGGACTATCTGGGTGATGATTTGGCAATGACCCGTTCGGTGCTGCGGGCGCATGGCAATATGAGTTCGCCAACGGTGCTATTTGTGTTGGACGCTTTGTTGGCAGCAGGGCCGATTGCAAAGCCAACCTTGTTAACGGCGCTCGGTCCGGGATTTGTCGGTGCGATGGGAGTTCTTACGCCATGATGCTGTTGGATTGGCCTATCTGGGCGCTCATTGTCTTTGCCTATGTGATTATCCAACGGCTTGCCGAGCTTGCTTATGCCAACGCCAACACGCGGCGTTTGCTGGCCGAAGGCGGGCGTGAGCATGGGGCAAAGCATTATCCGTTGTTCATATTGCTCCACAGCGGCTGGCTTGTGTCGATTGCGCTGTTTGCGGAACCGACAGCAGGGCCGAACCTTTTATTGCTCAACGCGTTCGTCGCCAGCCAGACATTCCGTTTCTGGACGCTGGCCAGCATTGGCCGGTGGTGGACGACCCGCATCATCAGTGCGCCGCATTTCCCGCGGGTGAAGCGTGGGCCATATCGGTTTATCAAGCACCCAAATTACGCATTGGTGGTCGTGGAAATCGCGCTGCTGCCGCTTCTGCTTGGTGCACCTGCCATGGCGCTGACGTTTTCGATATTGAACGCTGCATTATTGTGGTGGCGGATCCGGATTGAAAATGCTGTGCTGGGCGAACGTGTGGGCACTACTTGACCCGACCGCCTGCTGGCGCTAATGGCGCGCCTTCCCATGGCCAGAGGACCGATTCTCTTTGGCTATTTGGGAAGAACTCAGAATAGCAGCACATTGTGTGATCGGCCGGGTGGGCCAAAGGCTGAGCCTCCACCGCAAAATACGGCTGCCCACCCAAAGTAACCGCTTTAAACAAGGTGAAGATATGCCAA
>NZ_JBIICH010000084.1:0-9896 GCF_044239005.1 Sphingorhabdus sp.
TTGACGAAAAGCCCAATTATGATTGGGGCTATGTCGACGTCGAGGAAAACAAAGGCGAGGCATCATTCACCAGCACGGGTGGATGGCTTGGCTTCACCGACAAATATTGGCTCGGCGCGCTTATTCCTGACCAAAAAACGCCCGTATCAGCCAAGTTCCGTGCCAGCGGCGATGTCTATCAGGCGCAGGTTATTCCAACACGTTATACCAGCGTTGCGCCAGGTGCGGCCCTTAACAGCGGCTCGCGTCTGTTCGCCGGTGCCAAAGAAATGGCCGTTCTTGACGCCTATTCAAAGAATCTGGGCATTCCATATCTCGATTATGCCATTGATTGGGGCTGGTTCTGGTTCATCGCCATTCCGTTCTTCTGGATCCTGCATTGGCTGTTCGGCCTTTTCGGAAACTTTGGTTTAGCCATTATTGGCCTGACGATCATCGTTCGTGGCTTCATGTATCCCGTGGCGCAGAAGCAATTTGCGTCGATGGCGCAGATGCGTGCTGTTCAGCCTAAGCTGAAGGCGCTGCAAGAGCGTTGGAAGGATGACAAACCACGCCTGCAGCAGGAAATGATGAAGCTGTACAAGGATGAAAAGGTAAACCCGCTGGCGGGCTGCCTGCCGATTTTGCTGCAGATTCCTATCTTCTTCGCGCTGTACAAGATTCTGCTGCTGTCGATCGAAATGCGTCACCAGCCGTTCGTGCTGTGGCTGAAGGATTTGTCGGCACCGGATCCGTTGACACCGATCAATCTGTTTGGACTGCTGCCCTTTGACCCGCCATCGTTCATTGCCATTGGCATTTTGCCAATATTGCTTGGCGTAACAATGTGGCTGATGCAGCGTCTGAATCCGCAACCTATGGACGAAGTGCAAAAGCAGGTATTTGCCGTGATGCCATGGTTCCTGATGTTCATCATGGCACCTTTTGCCGCTGGACTTCAGCTCTATTGGGTCATGTCGAACATCGTGTCGATTGCGCAGCAAAAGTGGCTCTATTCACGCCACCCGGTGTTGCGCGAGCAGATGGCGCGTGATGCGCAAGAAAAAGCGGCAGCGAAAGCCAAGGCAAAAACGTGAGCGCCGATGTCATTGCGGGAATAGCAGAACCGAACCGGATATTTTCCGGTCCGGTTACGTTCCTGAAATCAGCGCCGAAGCTGGAATTTCTGCCGGACCCAACGGTCCCAGAAATCGCCTTTGCGGGTCGGTCGAACGTCGGCAAGTCCAGCCTGATTAATGCGTTGGTGAACCGCAACAACCTTGCGCGCGCGTCCAACACGCCGGGCCGCACGCAAGAGCTGAACTTTTTCGATGTCGGTGAACCGGCGTTGTTCCGCATCGTCGACATGCCTGGCTATGGCTATGCCAAAGCCCCCATCAAGACGGTGCAGCAATGGCGTTATCTGATTAACGATTATCTGCGTGGTCGCGCGGTGTTAAAGCGCGTGTTTGTGCTGATCGACAGCCGCCATGGCATTAAAGAAGTCGACCATGAAATCATGAAAATGCTCGACGCAGCCGCCATCAGCTACCGGATTGTGCTGACCAAGACCGACAAGATCAAAGCGTCCGATCGCGAAGCGGTTGAGGCCGACACCATGGCAAAACTGCGCAAGCATGTTGCAGCATATCCAGAGCTTTCGGTGACATCGGCTGAAAAGCGCGGGGGCATTGATGAATTGCGCGCGGCTGTGTTGGAAGCCGTCGCTTCTTAGGGTCAGGACCTATGAAACTGATTATCGGAAACAAAGCCTATTCAAGCTGGTCGCTGCGCGGCTGGCTTGCGGCCAAGCAATCCGGCCTGCATTTTGATGAAATCATTGTTCCGTTGTTTGCCGACGGCTGGGAAGAGCGCAAACGCGAAGACGACCTTGCGCCATCATCAGGCAAGGTGCCGACCTTGTGGGATGGAGAGGCGGTGGTCTGGGACAGCCTTGCGATCATCGATTATCTCGCGGACAAGGTGGGGCGGGATCGCTTTTGGCCCAAAAATGAAGTCGCGCGCGGCATGGCGCGGTCCATGGCGGCGGAAATGCATGCGGGCTATACCGCCCTGCGCCGTGAATTCCCCATGAATACGCGCAAGACCTTTCGCGACGTCACGATATCCGAAGATACCCGGAAAGACGCGGTCCGCATATTGCAAACATGGGCCGAAGCCCGCTCGCGCTTTGGCAAAGACGGGCCATATCTGTTTGGCACATTCAGTGCAGCGGACATCATGTTCGCACCTGTGGTGACGCGTTTTGTGACCTATGGCTTCACCCTGCCCGGCTTTGCCGAAAGCTATGCAGAAACGATTATGGCACATCCGTGGATGGAAGAATGGTACGCTGCCGCCGCAAAGGAACCATGGACGATCCAGCGGATTGAGGACGCGGTTACTTAATCCGCTCCTTGGGATAAGGCGTCCCGTCTTTGCGGAAATAGCCCGCATCGCCGAATGTCATGTCGATATCGGCGTAGACACCGCCTGCACCGCGATCGCCAGCGCCAATGACAATGAAGACACAATCGCAATCGCTGCGGTTAATCAGATGATGGCCGTTTGGTTCGCCCGCCGCCCACGCCGCGATGTCGCCTGCCCGCAGAAGCGTTTCGGTATCATCCTCAATCAATACGGCTTCGCCCGAAAGGATGATGACGATTTCGTCTTCCTTATGGTGCCAGTGCCGGTGCGATGACCATCCGCCTGGCTTAAGTACGACATGACTTGCACCCAATTGTGTCAGACCCGCTTCCGGTGCCAACCTTCGCCACCACCTGCCCTCAACTTCGCGGTCATATGGAGCGGGATACCCCGTTGCATTGCTTTGGGCGATTGCATCGAGGTTGAGTTTAGGCACTGGAAAGCCCTAGCCGCATTGTGCGCGGTGCAGCAGCTTCTGGTCAGCCAGAACAAGCGCCATCATGGCCTCAACCACTGGGGTGCCGCGGATGCCCACGCACGGGTCGTGACGGCCCTTTGTGATGATGTCGGTCGCATCGCCGTCGCGGGTGACCGTTTCCACGGGCGTGAGGATTGAGGAGGTCGGCTTAAACGCAACCCGCACCAGCACGGGTTGCCCTGTGGAGATACCACCGGCAATTCCGCCTGCATTATTCGCGAGGAATTCGGGATGGTTCGAACCTTCCGAAGAGGGCCGCATGCGGTCGGCATTTTCTTCACCACGCAAACGCGCGGCACCAAAGCCTGCGCCAATTTCGACGCCTTTAACCGCGTTGATGCTCATCATCGCCGACGCCAATTCGCTGTCGAGTTTCGCATATAATGGTGCGCCCCAACCGGGTGGTACGCCGGTGGCGACGCATTCAATGACGGCGCCCAGCGATGATCCCGCCTTGCGCGCCTCATCCACCAGTTTCTCCCAGCGACCGGCAGCAGCTTCGTCCGGGCAGAAAAACGGGTTTTTGTCGATCTGTGCGGCTTCAAAATTGTTCCGGTCGATGGCGTCGCCGCCAATTTCCGCAACATAAGCGATGATGTTGACATCAGGCATGACCGCCCTTGCCACCGCGCCGGCGGCCACACGTGCAGCGGTTTCACGCGCGCTTGAACGTCCGCCACCGCGATAATCGCGAAAGCCATATTTTGCGTCATAGCTGTAATCAGCATGACCGGGGCGATAGGCCTTGGCCACGTCAGAATAATCTTTGGACCGCTGGTCAACATTTTCAATCATCAGCGAAATGGGCGTTCCCGTTGTCCGCCCTTCAAAAACGCCAGACAAAATCCGCACGGCATCCGGCTCCTGCCGCTGCGTTGTGAAGCGCGAAGTCCCGGGACGACGCTTGTCCAAATATGGCTGAATGTCCGCTTCGGACAAGGCAAGTCCGGGAGGGCAACCATCGACCACTGCGCCAAGCGCTGGACCGTGAGACTCTCCCCAAGTCGTGAAGCGAAAAACGCGTCCGAAAGTATTAAAGCTCATCTGCTGATTCCGACTTCTTCATATGTACCGAACGATAGTGCACCAACCCGTTGCGATGCCCCGCGATCATTTTGTGGTGTCGATATCAGGAGCATCCTCCTGCTTCATGCCGACGGTGTGGTAACCCGCATCCACATGGTGGATTTCGCCGGTAACGCCAGCGCCCAGATCGGACAGAAAATACAACGACGACGCACCAACATCATCAATGGTCACATTGCGGCGCAGCGGTGTGTTTAGTTCATTCCATTTCAGGATATACCGGAAATCACCAATGCCCGAGGCCGCGAGCGTCTTGATCGGTCCAGCCGATATCGCGTTCACGCGAATACCCTGTGGCCCGACATCATTCGCCAGATATTTAACCGACGTTTCCAATGCAGCCTTGGCCACGCCCATGACGTTATAATGCGGCATGACCTTTTCTGCGCCATAATAACTGAGCGTCAGCATCGATCCGCCACCTTCACCGGTTTCGGGATCAAGCGGCTTCATCATGGCCGCAGCGCGCTTGGCAACGGCGGTAAAGCTGTAGACGCTGATGTTCATTGTCATCAGGAAGTCGTCCAAGCCTACATCAAAATATTTGCCGCGCAGTGCTTCTTTGTTGGTGAAGCCAATGGCGTGGACCACGAAATCAATATTGGGCCATTTGGCCGCCAGCGTGTCAAAGGCGCGATCAAGATTGTCCATGTCGGCCACGTCGCAATCGATGAGAAAGTCACAACCCAGTTGTTCCGCCAATGGCCGAACGCGCTTTTCCATGACTTCGCCCTGATAGCTGAACGCCAATTCCGCGCCTTCGGCATGCAAACGCTTCGCAATGCCCCACGCCAGAGACTTGTCATTGGCGAGCCCCATAATCAGCCCGCGTTTGCCCGCCATCAATCCTGTCATAAAATCCTCATTCGTCAGGTGAATTTTGTTGCCGCTGCTTTAGTCCATTTTCATGGGCGTTGGCCAGTGCCGCGTTTAATTGCGCTCCTGTCACCAATCCGAGCCCGATAAGATAGAAGAAAATGAGTGCGACCATGACGCCCGCAAGGCTGCCATATGTCAGGTCATAATTGCTGACGCTCGACAGGAAAACCGGCAAAAGCGCCGTGAGGCCAAGCCACCACATGCTCACCAATGCTGGCCCCGGCCATTTGGGAAATGCGGATGACCGATATTTGGACGGGGTTAAACCCGCAAAGATGACATAGATTGCGGCAAATAATGTAATGAATGGAATGATACGCCCCCACGCAAAATAGCCTGAAACCATCTGCGCGGTGGGAATGTATCGGTACACCAGATCCTCAACCGCGGTCACCACAACCTGCGCCGAAAAAGCGACCATCGCCAGAATAACCGACGCGATGATCGCGCCGAGCGAACCCAATCGATAATGCCAGAACGCACGGCTGGGTGTCGCACCATAAGACCGATACAGCACATCGCGAAAGGTTTCGATCAGGCTGGCCGCTGTCCAAAGGCTGACGGCAGCGCTTAGCCATAGCAATGGCCCCGAGCGCGCGGTCATGGCGGACTCGATGGGTTCTTTCAGCGCGGCTCCGACACTTGGCGGGACAGTCACAAAAAATGCTTCAATCAAGGCTAGGCCGGATTCGGTTTGTCCAACTGCGCCAGCGATGGCAGCAGCCACAACGCAGAATGCGAAAAGTGATACCAACGACAGATATGCGAAATTGCCCGCGTGAATGAAGCCGTCGCTATACACACCAACGGCGACACGCTTGGTCACTTCCACAACCTGACCCGTCAGCCCAAGGTGCGCAAACCATGTCGCTTCGCTTTCATCGGCATGTGCCGTCGCAGGAAGATGTGCCCGTGCCTCCGGTGACAGAGGCGAAATTTCAGACACCAAGATTTTCCCGGACATTATTGTCCGGCAGGACACCCGCCAGACGTGCCAGTTCCGCGGGGTCCGATGGCAAGTGGATCATAAGCGTGACCAACTGGTCGCCACGTCCACCCGATTTTGTTGTGAAGCCCCTGCCCTTTATCCGCAGAACGGCACCGGAATTAGTACGCGGGGGGACGGTGAGCATGACTGCGCCATCGACGGTCGGAACCTTCACCTTGCCACCATCGACGGCTTCTTTGATCGAGATGGGTAGGTCAATCCGGATATGGTCGCCGTCGCGCGCCAAATCTGGGTGCTTACCAAGCTTTAGCGTGACCATAGCATCACCATTGCCGCCCGGCCCGGGCTGACCACGCCCGGGAATGCGGATCTGTTGTCCGGCGACGAGGCCGGCAGGCAGTTTGAACTCAACGGTCTTGCCATCGCCCAGCGTAATGCGCTGCGGCGCGAGCGTTGCCGCGTCGGTGAAGGACACCAAATGTTCGTACGCAATATTCGCGCCCTTGGGTGGCGGCGCTTGCTGCGGACGTGGGCCAGCACCGGGACGGGCCCCGCCGCCGCCAAACAAGCCATCAAAAATGTCGCCAAGGTCAATGCCGCCGCTGCCAAAGTCGAAATTGCCACCACCCGGTCCGCCTTGGCTATATCCGCCGCCACCAAAGGGGTTACCACCGGCAAAGCGGGGTTGGCCATTTTCGTCTATTTCGCCGCGGTCAAATTGCCCGCGCTTTTTGGGGTCCGATAACAAATCATACGCCTGCGTAATTTCGCTGAAGCGCTCCGAAGCTTTCGGATTGTCCTTGTTCTTGTCGGGATGCAATTCCTTCGCAAGCTTACGATAAGCGGATTTAATCGCTTTCTCGTCCGCGCCTTTGGAAACGCCTAATATCGAATAAGGATCAGCCATTCTTGTCCCTGTTTACCCTGCTTATCCGTCTTACATTGGTATTACAGTGCCCCAAGTCAACTCGGAAGCAGGGCGTTATCCCGTTTTTTACCGGTAATCTGGCGTAGCAGAAGATATAGCAGCAGGCCAATCGGCCCCGCCATCAACGTAAAGAACAGTATCGGGAGTTGAAGCCAGCGTGCAATCTTGTGCTGGTCTGCATTTCGCGCGATCCAGATACCGACAAACAAATCGAACGCCAAATAATGGATCCAGCCGATCGTTGCGCCGCCCGGCGAGTCAAACAACGCCATAACCCCGGCTAAGGTCGTGAAGTCCGCAGACGGGCGGCCTGCGGGACCGCCATCGGAGATAAGTCCAGCCATCAACGGGATGATAAGGCCCGCATAGAGGCAGGCGAGCAACACCGATCCTGCGAAAAATATATATGGCACAACCCGTTCGCGCTTTGGGGTGAAGGCCAAAACCACCCAAGCGAGCAGCGCCCACGCATTTGCGACACCGAATATCATTTCCCAGTTCATTTTATATTCTAGCCCCTTTTAACCCGCATCAGTCTAGCCTATCGGTTGGCTATGGAAAGACCTGATCCTTTTAGCCTGTTCGACGATTGGTTTGCCGAAGCGCGGACCAGCGAAATCAACGACTCCAACGCAATGGCATTGGCGACCACGGGCGCAGATGGGCAACCTTCGGTCCGCATGGTGCTGTTGAAAGGCCATGGCCCCGACCTTGGCGACCATGGTGGCTTTGTTTTCTATACGAATTTTGAAAGCCGCAAGGCGATGCAATTGTCCGACAATGCGCAGGTTGCGTTGCTGTTTCACTGGAAATCGTTGCGGCGGCAAATCCGGATTGAGGGTGCAGCAAACCCCGTCGACGACGCGACCGCCGATGCCTATTTCGCCACCCGCTCGCGCAATTCGCAGCTGGGCGCATGGGCTTCGGACCAGTCGCGTCCCTTGGCAGACCGCGCGACATTTGAAGCGCGCTTTGCCGCGGTAGAAACCCGCTTTGAAGGCCAAGACGTTCCCCGCCCGCCGCATTGGTCGGGTTGGATGGTCAGCCCGAACCGCATCGAATTCTGGCAAGACCGCGAATTCCGCCTGCACGAACGCTGGGTATATGAACGCGACGGCAACGGCTGGACGACGGGCATGTTATATCCATGAAGGGCCGCGCATGAGCCTGGGGCATAGCCACCATCACCAGGCGCATGGTGAACTGACCAAACGTGCGGCCATCGCCAGCGTGTCGATGGCGCTGTTCTTGCTTGCGCTTAAGGTGTTTGCGGCGGCGGAAACAGGGTCAGTTGCGCTGCTTGGGTCATTAGCGGACACCGGATTTGATGTTCTCGCCTCGTTGCTCACGCTTTTTAGCGTCCGTTACGCCGCGATGCCCGCCGATGACGACCACCGTTTCGGCCATGGCAAGGCAGAGGCATTGTCCGCCTTGGTGCAGGTTGTGCTTGTCATTGTGTCCGCCATCCTGATTTCATGGCGCGCGATTGTGCGCCTTGGTACGCAGGAACCAACCTCCCATCCGGAATATGGCATTGGGGTCTCGCTCATTGCGATTGTGGCGACAGTCGGGCTGCTTGCCTATCAGCGTTATGTTGTCCGCAAAACCGGATCAGTCGCGATTCAAGCCGATCATGTGCATTATCAGAGCGACCTTTTGCTCAACGTTGCGGTTATTGTCGCAATCGTTCTTGATACGATGATGGGTGTGCGCGGAGCAGACCCATTGTTCGGTATCGCCATTGCAGCGTGGCTGTTGTGGGGTGCTTACAAGGCGGCACGTCTGGCGTTGGACCAATTGCTGGATCGCGAATGGCCGCAGGAAAAGCGCCAGCGTTTCATCGAAGTTGCCATGCGCCACCCCGAACTGCGCGGCATTCACGATATGCGCACCCGTTCAAGCGGTACGCATGATTTTTGCCAGTTTCACGTCTGGGTCGACCCCGACATGACGGTCGCCGCGGCGCACCATATCATGGACGAAGTCGAACAAGCGTTGATGGATGAATTCCCCGGCGTCGAAGTGTTGATCCACCCCGACCCCGAAGGCCACAAAGACGAAATGGGTTACATCCCATCCGAAACCATCGAACATCACGAGCATCCACATGACTGATTTGCCATATTATCACGTTGACGCCTTTGCAGATCGGCCGTTCACCGGCAATCAGGCCGCCGTCATGCCGCTCACGCACTGGTTGGATGACGCCGTGCTTCAGGCGATTGGCGAGGAAAACAACTTCGCGGAAACGGCATTCTACGTGCCCGATGAAACGGGCGCTGCCGATTATGAATTGCGCTGGTTCACGCCAGAGGTTGAAATCCGCCTCTGCGGCCATGCGACGCTTGCGAGCGGGCATATCGTGCTGAGCGAAAACCCTGCGCTTGACCGGGTGACATTCCGGACGCGCAAAGCGGGCATATTGGAAGTGCGCCGCGAAGGCGATGCCTATGCCGTTGCATTGCCGGCAATCCCGACGGAGCCGGTTAATAACCCCGAAATGATGCAGGCCATGGGCGGCAATCCCCTGTCGATGCGCAGCAACCCCGACAGCTATAATATGTTCGTTTACGCAACGGCGGCAGAAATTTTGGCACTGAAGCCCGATATGAAGGCGCTTGCGACACTTGGCGATGACAGCTTCACCGCCACGGCGCGCGGGGAGGACACCGACATTGTCAGCCGCGTTTTTGTTCCAGGTGCAGGCGTTGACGAAGACAGCGTTACCGGCAGTGCCCATGCGGTCCTGACGCCTTATTGGGCTGCCGAGCTGGGCCGTGACAATTTTACTGCCTATCAGGCATCGGCGCGCGGCGGTTATCTTGGTTGCCGTCTTGATGGTGAACGTGTGTGGTTGTCAGGCCATTGTTTTACGGTAGTAAAGGGAATGTTCAGCTTGGGCTGACCATCACAGTCATTCCATTGTTCAAAGGATTATTCATGCGTAAATCATTGGCCATACTGGCTGCACTCGTCCTGTCCCCTGTTGCGATGGCTCAGGACGCGCCTCCGCCGCCACCGGCCGGTGGTGTGCCGCAACCCGAGCAAATCTTTGCTTTTCTCGATGCAAATAAAGACGGCTTCATCGCTAAGGACGAAGCACAGGGACCATTGGTCCAGTATTTCGGGATGATCGATACCGATAAGGACGACAAGATTTCGATGGC
>NZ_JBIICH010000085.1:0-9807 GCF_044239005.1 Sphingorhabdus sp.
CCGTTCCGCATGCCAAGCGAGATGTTCGGCCATGAAGGTCGAGATGAAATAATAGCTGTGATCATAGCCCGGCTGCATGCGAATTTCGGCACGCTGACCAACCGCGGCACATTGTTCGACGAGCAGGTGCGTCTTGAGCTGTGTCTCGAGGAAATTGTCCGCCAGGCCTTGGTCGACCAACAGGTCAGGCAAGCGTGCGCCATCTGCCAACAACGCAACGCTGTCATAGGCGCGCCATTGCGCACGGTCATCGCCAAGATATCCGCCCAAAGCCTTTTCACCCCAAGGACAATTTAGCGGCGAAACGATCGGCGAGAATGCTGACGTCGACTTATACTTGCCCGGATTACGCAGACTGATCGTCAGTGCGCCATGCCCGCCCATGGAATGTCCCATAATGGCTTGCCGCTGCATATCCGCAGGGAAATGCGCGGCGATGATATCAGGCAATTCACGCTCGATATAATCTTGCATCCGGTAATGCGTGTCAAAGGGCGACACGGCGGCGTTGACGTAAAATCCGGCACCCAAACCAAAATCATATGCGGCATCGGCATCATCGGGAACGCCTTCGCCACGCGGGCTGGTGTCGGGCGCTACGAAAATCAAACCCAGCTCTGCACAGGCGCGGCGGAATTCGCCTTTCTCGGTCACATTTGCATGGGTGCAGGTCAGGCCCGACAAAAACCACACCACTGGCAAAACTTGCCCCTCTTCATGCGGCGGGACATAGACTGAAAAAGTCATGTCGGTGCCGGTGGCTGATGAATGGTGCTTATAAACACCCTGCACGCCGCCAAAGGCGGTGTTTTCAGAGACGGTTTCTAAAGTCATGCGAGCTCCAATGTCGGGACGGAAATAATCTGGGGTGGGTGCTGCCAATAGGTTTGCGCGCGGATAAGATCGCTGGTCGCAATGCTCAAGGTCGCGCTGTTTCGCAGTGGGTGGCAATTGATAATGTCAGATTGGGCTAACGCCGCATCCAGCACGAATTGGACAGCACAATCTTTATCATTGATTGCGGCCAAAGCGGTGACCGATCCCGGCGTAATACCGAGCAGCCGTTCCATATCTTCGGCTTTACCAAAGCTGATCCGGCCGCAGCCGATGGCCGATGGCAACGCCTTTAAATCAACGCGGGCTTCGGCGGGGACAGTGACCAGAAAATATGCGCCGTTCTTGTCTTTCAAAAACAGATTCTTGGTATGCGCGCCGGCAATGTCGCGATTATGCGCTTCGCTCTCGGCCACCGTGAATACCGGCGCATGTTCGTGCTTTTCATAAGCAATGCCGAGCGCGGCCAAATCTTTATACAACTGCGCTTCGGCATCGTTCATGATGGTAACACTATCAGTCAGTAACACGGTGCAAGGCGCACAGCTTGTTACCATCCGGATCACGCAGATAGGCAAGATACATTTTCATGCCATTGCCTTCGCGAATACCGGGTGCATCTTCAATCGCTTCGCCGCCATTTTCGACACCCGCCTTATGCCATGCATCTGCCAACTCAGGGGTCATCGCAAAACCGATGGTGCTGCCATTGCCGTGCGTGGCCGGGTTGCCGTCAATCGGCGGCGTGACAAGGAATAGCGAACCATTGTGCATATAGATCAAACGACCCTTGGGGTCCTGCATGCCGGGCTTTCCACCCATGGCAACGAAGGTTGCGTCGTAGAATTTTTTCGAACGGGCAATATCATTGCTGCCCACCATCATATGACTATACATTATTACTTCTCCCTATTTTAAAACACCACGACACTGCGGATGCTTGTCCCCGCATGCATCAATTCAAATGCCTTGTTGATCTCCTCAAGCCCCATGACATGCGTAATCATCGGGTCGATTTCGATCTTGCCGGTCATATACATGTCGACGATCTTTGGAACGTCGGTGCGGCCCTTGGCGCCGCCAAAGGCGGTGCCGCGCCAGTTGCGGCCGGTCACGAGTTGGAACGGACGGGTGGCAATCTCTTTGCCCGCTTCGGCTACACCAATGATGATGCTGGTGCCCCAACCCCGATGGCATGCCTCAAGCGCGGTGCGCATCACTTCGGTGTTGCCGGTGGCATCAAAGGTGTAATCTGCGCCGCCGTCGGTCATCTCGACGATCTTGGCAACAACATCCTCACGGCTCATGCCTCTGGAGTTCAGGAACGCGGTCATGCCGAACTTGCGGCCCCATTCTTCGCGGTCAGGATTAATATCAACGCCGATAATCATACCAGCGCCCGCAAGCCGTGCGCCCTGAATGACGTTCAGTCCAATGCCGCCAAGGCCAAAGACAACGACATTGTCGCCCACTTGCACCTTGGCTGTGTTGACCACAGCGCCAACGCCTGTGGTCACGCCGCAACCGATATAGCAGCTTGACTGGAACGGCGCGTCTTCACGGATTTTGGCAACGGCGATTTCCGGAAGCACGGTGAAGTTCGAAAATGTCGAGCAGCCCATATAATGGAAAATCGGCTGGCCCTTATAGCTAAAGCGCGTTGTGCCGTCGGGCATCAGGCCCTTGCCCTGTGTCGCACGAATGGCGGTGCACAGGTTGGTCTTACCCGACAGGCAGCTTTTGCACTGGCGGCATTCCGGTGTGTACAATGGAATAACATGATCGCCAGGCTTTACGCTGGTCACGCCTGCGCCAACTTCGCGCACGATCCCTGCGCCTTCATGGCCAAGCACGCTCGGGAAAATCCCCTCACTGTCAAAGCCATCGAGCGTATAGGCATCTGTATGGCAAATGCCGGTCGCCATGATCTCAACCAAAACTTCACCAGCCTTGGGACCCTCAAGGTCAAGCTCGACAATCTCAAGTGGCTTCTTCGCTTCAAAGGCAACTGCTGCGCGCGTCTTCATGGTATTCGGGTCTCCCTATGACTGGAAACGGCTTTTCCATTAACCGCGCGGACACGCAAGCCTAGATTCCGGCATACCACTCATAGTCGCCCACATCTTCCCAATATCCACCTTTTCCACCATGGAATTTTGTCAGATCATCGGTCGCTTCGATACGCATGACATATTTGGCATGCTTATACCCCAGTTGCCGTTCGACACGCAGGCGCACAGGTGCACCATATTTCACCGGCAGCATTTCGCCATTCATGCCCCACGCCAATATTGTTTGCGGATGAAATGCATCGATCAAATCGATGGATTCATAATAAGGCTGCGCGCCGTAACTGTCCGCACAATGAAACACGATATATTTGGCGCGCGCCGACAAACCGGCTTGCTGTAACAACAGCCGCAACGGCGTGCCCTGCCATTTTGCAATCGCGCTCCAGCCCTCAACACAATCATGCCGTGTTATCTGGGTGCGCGACGGCATCGCCCGCAACGTTTCCAGACTGACATCCATCGGGTTTGCCACCATGCCATCAATGCGCAGCGTCCAGTCGGCAAATTTAGTATCGACATGCGCCAGATATTCCGCCGAGGTGCCTGTCAGTGAACCGTTGGTTTTGAAAACCGGCGAAATATCGGATGCAGGGAATTCTGGTGCAAGCGCCGCCCTGTCCATCAGGCTTCTGTGCACCGTCTGATTCAGCGTTTCTGCTGTGCGCAACGCCGACCGGAACATGTCGCTTTCATTCAACGCATCGCAACCGCTTAACATCAGCGCGCTGCCACCCAAAGTTGCGCCGCGCAAAAGTGCACGCCGCCCGATGATATCGCGGTCGTTCTTCATGACGTCACCCCCGTCGGGTTACTTTCGGGTGCCTGAGCAACTTTGCCCGTAATCATCGAACGGATTCCGTTAATTGGCCCTGACAGGAAAACCATGACCAGATGCAGGAGCACAAAGATGGATAAAAGCGCCGCGCAAATAAAGTGGATCGAACGCGCCGATTGACGACCGGCAAATATATCATGCAACCATGGCAGCGCTGCGTTCATGGCCGGTGACATGGCTAGGCCCGTGAAGATCATCAGCGGCAACAAAATGAAAATCACGCCGACATAACTAAACTTTTGCAGGATATTATATGTCGCCGCATTGTGCGCGTCAAAACGCAATCGGGCATGGTTTTTAATATCGCCCCATATATGCTTTGGGGCCCATTCTGCCTTGCGGATATGCAAATGCTGGCGGATGTGTCCGTTCAACAACGATGCCGCCATGAAGCCAGTCAACCCAAGCGCAAACAGCCATGCAAAGGCAAAATGCCAGCGCCGTGCTGCGCCGAGATTGTACCTTGTGGGTATCGTCGCCCAGCCGGGGAAGGCCACGCGGCGGACTTTATCGTCGGCGCCTAACGACAATCCTAAAACACCCGTGGTTTCAAGCGTCATTGAACCGATTTTTACAAATCCAGTTGTTCTTGTGTCATCAATTTCCAACCATGCGCGGTCTTCGCGCGATCCATATTCGCCCCAATACAAACGCGGGTGCGCATTGAAAATCATCAGGCCACTCATCAGCAAAACCGTAAGCGCAATGGCGTTCAGCCAATGCCAAATCCGCGTGGTGGCTTTGTGCCGCTGCGCCATATTGTTCGCCATCCACCGTCTGCCCCACGATTGAACTCACAGTTGGCCCCATTTATTGAGGTACGTCTATCTATATGAAAATATTAGAATTTTTCACCCGTCAGGCGCTGACACAGCATGTCGAGCTGATCGAGACTGCCATATTCAAATGTCACCGCTCCGGCGCCTGTAGCATTTTTCTGAACAATCCGCACGGTCAAGCCCAGCAGGTCGCCCAAATGGGATTCCACTGCACGAATATCCGCATTGTCGCTCGGGCCCGTGCTTTTGCCTTTTTTAGCGGTTGGCGCGCGTTCCTTTTGCACAAGCGCTTCCGTAGCGCGGACCGACAGGCCGTTCTTGATGACCAGCATGGCCAATGGCACCGCATTCTCGCTGCCCAGCAGTGCGCGTGCATGCCCCATGGTCAACTTCTCTTCGATGACCAGATCGCGCAACGGCAACGGCAAATCGAGCAGGCGCATCATATTCGCAACATGGCTGCGCGACTTGTGCACCAACTCCGCCAACTCCGCCGCACTATGCCCAAACACATCGGTCAGCTTTTTATAAGCCTCGGCTTCTTCGATCGGATTGAGATCCTGACGCTGGATATTTTCCAACAGCGCGATTTCAAGCGTTTCGGCATCGTCAAAATTGCGCACGATCGCAGGCAAATCGTGCAGCTGAACCCGCTGCGCCGCGCGCCAACGGCGTTCGCCGGCGACGATTTGATAGCCATCGTTGAACGGACGCACGACGATTGGTTGAATCACGCCATGCTTTGCAATGCTGGCCGCCAACTCGTTCAGCTTATCGTCGGAAAAATGGCGGCGCGGCTGATCGGGATTTGGGCGTATCTCGGCAACCGCAATTGTCATGACGCCAACGCTGCGGGAATCGACATTTCCGGACGCGCGCGCAGAAGCGGGATCGCCGCGCAATGCTTCCCCAAGCAACGCGTCAAGGCCACGACCCAATCCCATTTTTTTCTTCAATGGGGATTTTTCAGATGAATTATCATTCGTCACGCTGCGAGCTCCCGGGCCGGTAGGCGGCCAATCAATTCTCTTGCCAATTTCATATACGCCTCTGAACCCGAACAGCGATGGTCGTACACCAACGCGGGCAGCCCATGGCTTGGTGCCTCCGACAAGCGTACGTTGCGCGGGATGACTGTTTGGAACACCAGATCGCCCAAGCAACTGCGCACGTCGTCCGCAACCTGTTCGGTCAGCTTGTTGCGTTTATCGTACATGGTCAACGCAACGCCCATGATCGTCAGCGCCGGGTTAAATCCGCCCTGAATGCGCTCAACTGTCTGTAATAGCTGACTTAAACCTTCCAGCGCAAAAAATTCGCACTGCAGCGGGACAAGAAGTGAGTCGACGGCCACGAGTGCGTTGATCGTGATAAGCCCCAGCGAGGGCGGACAATCAATGATGCAGATATCCCAGTTGGCATCCGATTTGTCGAAAGCCGCCTTTAACCGCCCGGTGCGGTCCTCATATTCGACCAGTTCAATTTCGGCGCCGGACAGATCAACCGTCGCTGGGACCATGTCGAGATTGGGAATCAAGGTCGGAATGGCCGCATCCTTCAAAGACGCGTCACCCAGCAAAAGATCATAGCTGCTGTGGACGCGCTGCGCTTGTTTAAGCCCTAGACCGGTGGATGCATTGCCTTGGGGATCCAGATCGACCAGCACGCACCGCCAACCGCTTGCCGCCAATGCAGTAGCCAAGTTGATAGCCGTGGTGGTCTTGCCAACGCCGCCCTTCTGATTTGCCACTGCAATTCGGATCATGGTTTTTGTCCCTTTGCCCCGGCGTTGCCGCCACCTGCACGCTTACCGGCCAATGTACCGACCAGAATGCCGGCATCTGCATCGGTTATGCTTTGTTTAACGCTAAACGCGCCATCCCACACTGTTTTAACGTCATCCCACTCTGTTGCTGCGTTACGCCCCTTTGGCAGCAGCCACAAAGTATTATTATGAGAGAAACGGGCCGCCAGTTCAAACAATTTGGGCAAGGGCGCAAATGCGCGCGCACTGATGACCGAAAACGGGGCGGTTTTCATACGCTCCAGCGGCATGCCCATGACCGTGACACGGCCGCCGATATCGAGCATTTCGACCGCGCGCTGCAAATATTCAATCCGCCGAGTGCGCGATTCCACCAGGGTCACGTCAAAATCCGAGAGCAACGCAATAATTAACCCCGGGAAGCCCGCGCCTGACCCAAGGTCCAACCATTTTGTTTCAGGTCGGCCTCGATCCATGAAGGTCAGCAACTGCGCACTGTCGACGATATGGCGCGACCAAATATCTTCTATAGTCGATGCCGCAATAAGGTTCTGGCTGGTCGACTCGCGTTTCAGGAACGCAACGAACGCACCGAGCGATTCCATTGTTTCACGTGAAACACCCAAGGATGTCGTCAGCCACTCTTTCGCTTCAGCTTCGGTCATGCGGCTTCTGTCACGGCGCTGCGGGCTCTTTTGGCGTGGACCAATATGGCAGCCAAGGCCGCCGGCGTAATGCCACGAAGGCGGGACGCAGCGGCCAAATTTTCAGGCTTGGCGCTCTGCAATTTCTCCACCATCTCATTGGAAAGCCCCGCGATGGCGGCATAGTCGACATTGCTGGCCAGCGTTATTTTCTCATTTGCGGCGATGTCTTGAATCTCGGCCTCCTGCCGCGCGAGATATGGTGCGTAGCGACCGTCCTGCTCAATCTCTAACAAAAGCTCGCGTGGCCATTCGTCCCCATCGGCATCCAACAAGTCAATGATCGATACATGCGGAAAACGCAGCCATTCGAGCTTCGACATTTTGCCCGCATCGGGTTTGACCGGCACACCCTGCTTCATCAGCACATCGGCGCTTATCGGCGACGACATCATTTCAAGCGCGGTCGCCTTCATCTGCGCTCTATGGTTGAATGCAGCCAGTCGGTCCCTGCCAACGGCACCCACTTCAATTGCCATTGGCGTGAGCCGCGTATGGGCATTGTCGGACCGAAGCCTTAGGCGATACTCAGCGCGTGCCGTGAGCATCCTGTAAGGCTCGGTAACGCCCTGCAGCGTGAGATCATCAATCATCACCGCAATATAGCTGTTCGTGCGGTCCATGGCCGGCATGGGTCGGTCCAGAACTTTGCACGCCGCGCCCAGCCCGGCAACCAATCCCTGTGCCGCAGCCTCTTCATATCCCGTTGTGCCATTAATCTGACCCGCGCAATATAGTCCTTCAAACCCGCGGACGGCGAGGGTGGAATCGAGACAACGTGGGTCGATATAATCATATTCAACTGCGTAACCCGGAACGACGATTTCGCATTGCTCAAGCCCCGCCATCGATTTGACCATAGCGGTCTGAATGTCCGTCGGCAGCGACGTTGATATGCCATTGGGGTAAACCAAATGGCTATCAAGACCTTC
The DNA here is from genome assembly GCF_044239005.1 of Sphingorhabdus sp. GTDB lineage: Bacteria > Pseudomonadota > Alphaproteobacteria > Sphingomonadales > Sphingomonadaceae > Sphingorhabdus_B. The sequence continues at coordinate 7,922 of NZ_JBIICH010000085.1, forward strand.
GGGTTCCAAGAATATTTGGTGGCCGTCACGATCACCGAAACGAAATATTTTGTCTTCAATCGACGGACAATATCGTGGTCCCCTGCCCTCAATATCACCGCCAAATAAAGGCGAACGGTCCAAACCACTGCGGATAATGTCATGTGTCACCGCGTTGGTGCGTGTCATTGCGCAGAATATCTGGGGCACTGACCGCCGCTGATTTGAAAAAGACATCGTCCAATCATCATCATCGGATGGCTGTTCTTCCAACATTGCCCAGTTGATGGTCCGGCCATCAATGCGCGGCGGGGTGCCGGTTTTTAGCCGCGCTATCGGCAACGCCGCATCGCGTAGTTGCTTCGACAACAGCATTGCGGAGGCTTCGCCTACGCGCCCGCCCTCAAAGCGCTCTTCGCCCCGAAACAGCTTTCCACCCAAGAAAGTGCCCGTCGCCAATATGACCGCCGAGGATGTGATGATGGAGCCATCACCAAGCACCAAGCCGCCGACTCTGTTGGATGACCCGGGAATGAGGTGAAGCGCCGCGGCCTCCGCCTGCACTATCGTTAAATTTGCAATTTGTCCGAGTTGGCGCTGGATCGATGCCTTAAACAAAGACCGGTCTGCCTGAACCCGAGGTCCCTGCACGGCCGCGCCTTTTGACGCATTGAGCATGCGGTAGTGGATCGCAGCGTCATCTGCCGCACGGCCAATGAGGCCATCGAACGCGTCGACTTCGCGCACCAGATGCCCTTTTCCAAGGCCGCCGATTGCTGGATTGCATGACATCGCGCCGATCATGCTTTTGTCGAAACTCACAAGCGCGACGCGAACACCCATACGCGCGGCGACGGCTGCGGCTTCAGTTCCCGCATGCCCTCCGCCCACTACAATGATGTCGAAATCGGTTGTCATAGGTCGCGCATAGACGAACAAGTCACATCGGTCAAAACTCTGCGTGGGATTGTTTCACGTGAAACAGGACGTCATTTTCCGACGCAGAATTTACCAAATAAACTGTCCAGCAGTTCTTCGGTGTGCGCACGACCCGTTAATGCGTCCAAAGCCAGCCGCGCTTGCCGCAAGCATTCTGCGACGATGAGCCAGTCGTCGGTCGCCTGACATGCACCGAGCGCATCTGCGCAATCTGCGAGCAGCATCCGCTGCCGCTGATTTACCGAAAACTGGTCAGGTGGTGGCAAAAGCTTTTTCGCGATATCCGCGACCGCTGTTTTCAGGTCGGCCATGCCAAATCCTGAGACGGCAGACACCTGAATGGCCATACCCGATTTTTTCAAGCCATCTGGGCTATCCGACTTGGCCGCCACTTCAATGATCTGCGGATGGTCGGGCCCAGCACCTTCTGGCCCAAGCCATAATATGATATCAGCCCCCTGCATCGCGGCCTGACTGCGGTCGATGCCCATGCGCTCAATGACGTCGTCGGTATGATCCCGTATCCCTGCGGTGTCGGTAAAAACGAACGCGATGCCATCAATCCCAATCGGGACTTCGATCATATCCCGCGTGGTGCCGGCAATATCCGACACGATAGCCGCGTCACGCTCGACCAAGGCATTCAACAATGTCGACTTGCCGCAATTTGGTGGACCACCCAATACGACGCGCAACCCATCCTTTAACTTTTCAGCAGAGGGGTTGGATAATATGCGTTCGATGTCGCGTTGAATATTCGCACAAGACACTGATATTGAATGATTATTTTGCGCATCCACATCGGATTCATCCGAAAAATCAAGTTCAGCCTCGGTCAGCGCCGACAGTTGGAGAACCTCTTGCCGCCATGCTTCGATCGCTGCGCTAAAACTACCGCCAAACATCAATGTCGCGGATTTGCGCTGCCACTCGGTCTCTGCCGATAACAAATCAGCAAGACCCTCGGC
>NZ_JBIICH010000086.1:0-8985 GCF_044239005.1 Sphingorhabdus sp.
TTGGGCGATCAAACGCAATGCCCACACGGCCGTCTGTTGCCCATGCAATGTGACCGCTGACCCAGCCGATGTTGCGCAGTTTTATCTCCACCGGTTCACCGCGCGGTGCATCTGTCGGGATGTCAGCTATAAGCCCGCCGGCTGACACGTTGCGAATGCGCACTTCGTGCTCATTTTTTGTGTTGGGAAAGCGCAGAACCGCCTTCAGAAAAAGGCTGTCGCGATCCATGCTCCGCTTTGCAGCCGACATGTTAATTTCGCCGAATGTGTCATTCATGATGCAGCACCAAGCACAGAATTGGGAACAATTCAGGCTTAGACAATGCCACCTAAGTGTAGCCAAAAGGTTAATTTGCGGATCAACCTGATGGATTTCACATGGTTACATCGACCATGAACATTGAACGTCGCGGTGTTAGTCGTCGCGCGAAACGCGTTCCTGCCGTTCGTGTCGTTCCTGCGCCTCAAGCGTCATTGTTGCGATAGGGCGGGCACGCAGACGGGCAAGTGAAATCGGCTCGCCTGTTACTTGGCAATATCCATATTCGCCTTCGGTGATGCGGCGAAGTGCGGATTCGATTTTGGAGATCAGTTTGCGTTGACGGTCGCGGGTTCGCAATTCGATTCCCCAGTCCGTTTCGCTCGATGCGCGGTCGTTCAGATCAGGTTCGCGCATAGGGCCATCCTGAAGCTGATTCAGCGTCCCCTGCGATTCCGCCAAGATACTGTTTTTCCAGTCAACCAGCTGTTTTTCAAAATATTTTAGCTGGCGATCGTTCATGAACGGCTCGTCGTCGCTGGGAATATATGAAGGGTCAATATCGTAACCGGAATTGTTCAATTCTCCGGTATTCGTTTGAGGCTCGGCGCTTGCGCCCATGTTAGATTCTCCACCTCTGGCGGGCCCCGCAAAACCAAGGTTGCCGCGTCCAAATCCACTCTCGCCGGCGCTATAGACTCACGTCAAAACCCGCACAAGCGGCAAATGTCACACAATGTCATGAACTGCGTAAAAGTTGTGGAAACGGCGTGCCTTCATAAATTCCATCGCTCGAAACAGCCCCAAAAATGAAAAAAGGTCCAGATTATGTCCGTACGCATGGCTTTAGCGAAATCATGTACGTGCCCTTTTTCATTGCGAAACCGATGCGCGAACGGCATAGCCAGCCACCATGCATGACCTAAAATATATCCGCGAAAATCCGCAAGACTTTGACGCCGCCCTTATCCGTAGGGGCGCTGCACCCGTAGCTGCATCGGTTCTGGCGCTGGATGAAAATCGCCGCGCCTTGTTGACCGAAATGCAAAATGCGCAAGCGCGCCGCAATGAAGCGTCCAAAGCAATCGGCGCTGCCATGGGCAAGGGCGACACCGCGGCCGCAGAGGCGCTGAAAGCCGAAGTTGCCGCGTTGAAGGACACATTGCCGGCATTGGAAGAGCAGGAACGCGCGGCCGGCGAAGAATTGGATACGCTGCTCGCCGGACTGCCCAATTTGCCCGGTGACGACACGCCCGATGGTCCGGATGAGACCGAGAATGTTGAAGTAGCCCGGTGGGGAACCCCGCGCAGTTTTGAATTTGAACCCCGCGATCATGCCGATTTGGGACCAGTGCTTGGCCTCGACTTTGAAACGGGCGTTGCAATTTCGGGTGCGCGCTTCACCTTTATGCGTGGACAAATGGCGCGGCTTAATCGCGCGCTTGGTCAGTTCATGCTGGATTACCAGACCGGACAGCGCGGTTACACAGAATGCGCCACGCCCTATCTGGTGCGTCAGGAATCGCTGTTTGGTACCGGACAGCTTCCAAAATTTGCCGAAGACAATTTTCAGACGACCGATGGCCGCTGGCTGATCCCAACCGCCGAAGTATCGCTGACCAACAGCGTGCGCGAGCAGATTTTGGACGAAAGCGTGCTGCCGATCCGTATGACCGCGTTAACGCCCTGTTTCCGTTCCGAAGCAGGCGCGGCGGGCCGCGATACGAAAGGCCTGATCCGCCAACACCAGTTTGAAAAGGTAGAACTGGTCTCCATCGTTCGCCCCGAAGACAGCGTTGCTGAACATGAACGTATGGTCGAAAGTGCCGAGGGTATTTTGCAAGCGCTTGAACTTCCGTATCGCAAGATGCTGCTGTGCACGGGTGACATGAGTGCCAGCGCGCGCAAGACCTATGACCTTGAAGTCTGGTTGCCGGGGCAGGGGCTGTATCGTGAAATTTCGAGCTGTTCGAACTGCGGTGACTGGCAGGCGCGCCGTATGAACACGCGGTACCGCCCTGCGGAAAGCAAAGGCAATGTGTTCGTACACACGTTGAATGGTTCTGGCTTGGCCGTTGGCCGCACGCTGGTTGCCGTCCTTGAAAATCATCAGCAGGCCGACGGCAGTGTGACCGTTCCAGCCGCGCTGCTGCCATATATGGGCGGCCTGACAAAGCTGGAGGTTGCGTCCTGATGCGCATTTTATTGACCAATGATGATGGTGTAAATGCGCCGGGCCTTAAGGTGTTGGAGGCGATTGCCCGAACCCTGAGCGATGACATCTGGATTGTCGCACCGGCGGAGGAAAATTCAGGGGCAGGCCATTCGCTGACGCTCACTAAGCCTGTGCGAATCCGCCAACATGGCGAAAAACATTACTCGGTTGCGGGAACGCCGACGGATTCTGTCATGCTCGGCATTGGTGTGATCATGAAAGATGCCAAGCCCGACCTGATTTTGTCCGGCGTCAACCGTGGTGCTAACCTTGGCGATGATATCACTTATTCGGGCACGGTCGCTGCGGCGATGGAAGGGGCGTTGGCGGGGATCCGTTCCATTGCGCTGAGCCAAGTATATAGCAAAGAAGGCATGGCGGATGCCGTACCCTTTTCAGCCGCCGAAGCATGGGGCGAGCGGGTGCTGCGTCCGTTATTGGACACGCCGCATACGCCGCGCACGCTGACCAATATCAATTTCCCGCCGCTGCTGCCGCAGGATGTTAAGGGTATCAAAGTCGCGCGGCAGGGGTTCCATGACTATAGCCGCGGTTCAATCGTCAAGGGCACGGATCCGCGCGGCTACGACTATTATTGGTTTGGGCTTCATGGAATGGTGCACACGCCCGGCCATGATACTGACCTTGAGGTGATTGAAGATGGCTATATCGCCGTGACCCCGCTGCAGCTTGACCTCACCCATAGCGAGTCCCTCGCCAATCTTCGGAGCGCTTACAGCGGATAAGGGAAAGCCGTTTGCCGCAGCGTGCCAGTTAAGTTGCGTTCGAGGTCATTGTTCATCCCACTGAAATTCGGCCACATGCCCGGCCTTCGCAACCAACCAAATGGATTGAAACGCGGCAATCCGCGTGCGTACGGCCTCAATGGATTGGGGCGTCAGCGCAGGCATTGGTGCAAATGACGCCTCGCAAGCGGTTTTGGCAATCGACATAAAGGTTTCGACGTCCGCCGGCGCGCCCCATGCGTCGGATTCGAAACATTCCACCAAGCGTTCTGCCTGAAGCAACTGCACAATATGTTCGTCTGGCGTCTGCGCCCGTGACGCGCTGGCGTGACCCGCCTGTTTTGCAATTTCCTGGATATCTTCGGGGCTATGTCCTTTTGCCACCATTCCCCAAAATGCCATTGGCAAGTTCAACTCGGTTTCGACGAAATAATGGATCGCATCATGCGGCGTCACGCCTTTTTTCGGGAAGGTTGCGGTCTCCGTCGAGCCGTCGTTCCTAACAATAGCGAGAAAATCGCGATCCGTGCCTTTGGTAATTTTAATAATCATTGTTGGATTGTTATCCTGATGCACAGCGCAAATCCATACTGCCCGTGACAAGCGTGCGGAAACCCGCTATGCGGCCCGCCATCATGGCAACTCAAATCAAAGCAGCGCCGAAGGTCGGCATGGTATCACTTGGCTGTCCCAAGGCGCTGGTCGATAGCGAACGGATCCTCACAAAGCTGCGCGCCGATGGCTATGGCTTGTCGCCCGATTATGCCGGCGCTGACGTTGTGCTGGTCAATACCTGTGGCTTTCTGGACTCCGCAAAGGAAGAGAGCCTTGAGGCGATTGGAGAGGCGATAGCGGAAAACGGCCGCGTGATTGTCACAGGCTGCATGGGTAATGAAGCCGACGTCATCCGCGCGCGCTTCCCTGATGTGCTCGCGATCACGGGCGCACATCAATATGAAGCCGTTGTTTCGGCGGTTCATGAAGCTGCACCACCGACACGCGGTGCGTTCGTAGACTTGGTGCCCGAAGGCGGCTTGAAGCTGACGCCGCGCCATTACAGCTATTTGAAGATTTCCGAAGGGTGCAACCACAGCTGCGCCTTCTGCATCATTCCGTCGTTGCGCGGAAAGCTTGCGAGCCGCCGTATTGACGCGGTGTTGCGTGAGGCAGAGAAACTGGTCGCCGCGGGCACCAAAGAGCTTTTGGTTATTTCGCAAGACACGTCTGCTTATGGCGTTGATACGCGTCACGAGCCACGCGAGTGGCAGGGGCGTCAGGTGCGCGCGCATATGACGGACCTTGCCCGCGAATTGGGCAGCTTGCGGACGAGCGAAGGCATCGCGCCTTGGGTGCGGCTGCATTATGTCTATCCTTACCCGCATGTTGATGACGTAATTCCGTTGATGGCCGAAGGTTATTTGACGCCATATCTTGATATCCCGTTTCAACATGCCGCGCCGAATGTTCTGAAAGCCATGAAGCGCCCCGCCAATGAAGCAAAGGTGCTTGAGCGGATCCGCAATTGGCGCAACATCGCGCCTGATATCGCTATCCGGTCAAGCTTTGTGGTTGGATTTCCGGGCGAAACCGATGCGGATTTCCAATATTTGCTCGACTGGTTGGACGAAGCGCAGCTCGACCGCGTCGGGGCTTTCCGTTTCGAACCTGTGGAAGGTGCGCAAGCGAACGATCTGCCAAACCCTGTTCCTGAAGAGGTGAAGGAAGAGCGGTTCCAGCGTATCATGGAAAAGACAGCGGCTATTAGCGCAGCCAAGCTTGCCGCAAAGGTTGGGCGCAATATCCCCGTCATCATCGACGAGATTGGCGACGCCGATGAAGATGGCAGCGTTGGTGCCACCGGACGGTCGCAAGCCGATGCGCCGGAGATCGATGGCCATGTCTATCTGCGTGACGTTGCACCGACCTTAAAGGCGGGCGACATTGTGCAGGTCGATATCGAAGACGCGGACGAGCACGACCTGTTTGGCGTTGTCGCCTGATTTAAGGCACCTGAATAGGCGTAACGGGCGTCCGCCTTTAACGCCTTAGCGCGACTTTGGCGGCAGCGGGAAGAAGCCTGAGGTGCGCGCGACATATTCCGCATAGCCGGGCCGCGTTTTCTTCATGCCATATTCTAGCATCGGCTTGCCCGACCAGCGCGTGAGCGTGAAGGTCAGGAATATCGGGCCAATGATGCTGATCCAACCTGGTAGACCCGTCTCACATGCAATGAGCCAAATGCCCCACCATGTGCAGGCATCGCCGAAGTAATTGGGGTGCCGAGTATAGCGCCATAAGCCAGTGTCGAGCACCTTGCCTTTGTTGGCAGGGTCGGCCCGGAATGCGTTGAGCTGCGCATCGCCAATGGTTTCAAACAATATGCCGATGATCGCAATAATCGCGCCGGCAAATGCAAGCGGACCTAAAACTGTGTTCGCGCCATCGCTGTACGCGATGCCGAGCTGTGCGGGCAGGCAGGTGATGAACAGCAATGGGGCTTGGGTCAGAAAAACCGACTGCAGTGACGTTTTGCTCCAGCTCCAGCCCTTTTTCTCCATCACGCTGCGCATGATTTTTTCATAACGCGGATCTTCGCCATGCGCGCGCCAGCGCGTCCACAAATGCAGCGAAAGCCGCAGCCCCCACAATGTGGTCAGGCCAAGCAGCACATGCGAAAGCGCGCCCGGTGCATCGGATTGCGTCCAGCTTGCCCACGCAAGCAGCACCATTCCGAACGCCCAAAACGCATCAATAAATGAAACATCGCGGATCTTGACCGAATACGCCCAGAGCAGGAGTATGACTGCAAGCAGGGCAGTCGCGTTGATTGCAAGTGTTTGACCGATAGCTGTCATGTTTCATCCTTTGCAAAAATGCCGGTCATCCCTTTCGCAGGGTATTTCGGCACAACAGTAGAATAGATTTCGGCGACCTTTTTCATGTCAGCCTTATAATCGCCCGTGGGCCAAATCTCTGGCCCTAGGCCACCGGATTTTGACTGATAATCCATCATGCCAACGACCAGCGGCACGCCGGCACCCATGGCGATATGGTAAAAACCGGTTTTCCATGCTTTGACGTTGCCCCTTGTACCTTCAGGGGCAATGGTGAGCATGAATTCTTTTCTACGGCCGAATTCATCAATCATCTGCTGAACATAATTTTTGTTCGATGTGCGATCCACCGGGACGCCGCCCATATCGAGCATGAAGTTTGTAAATGGCCAACGGAAGAGAGAAGATTTCCCCATGAAATGCGGCATTATTCCAAGGTCATCTGTTAACCCCAGAAAATACACAAAATCCCAGTTGCTGGTGTGCGGTGCCGCAATCAACACGAATTTACGCGATTCGGGCACGACGCCATGGGCATGCCATCCGCCGCGTTTGTATATCCCTACCAATACCCGCCTGACCAGCCGGGACAACCAGCTAGGCTGACGTTCCTTCAAAGACATATTTTGTCTTCCTCCCCCGTTGCATCCATAACTGCGTTACAAAGCTTTTCAAACGTCTTGTTTCATAAATACGCAAGCGCTAGGCACGCGGACGCAATTACAAAAACAAGCGGGAAAAAACATGTCGCATTCAGCGCACGGCGCCATACCGGTCATTTCAGCTACTGGCTTATTCACGCCAACCGATACCATCAGCAATGCGGAGCTTGTTGCCAGCTTTAACGCTTATGCCGATCGGTATAATGCAGCGCATCCCGATGCAGAGCCGCTGACGCACAGCTCGGTTGAGTTTGTGGAAAAGGCCAGCGGCATAAAGTCGCGCCATGTCATGGACAAAACCGCGATATTAGATCCGGACATTATGGAGCCACGCTACGCAGAGCGCCCGAATGACCAGATTTCCCTTATGGCGGAAATCGGTGTGGCGGCGTGCCGGGACGCATTGGCTAAGGCTGGCCGCGACATTGCCGACGTTGACGCTGTTTTATGTGCGGCATCCAATATGCAGCGTGCCTATCCTGCCATGGCGGTCGAGATTCAGCATGAATTGGGCATGGAGCGCGGTTTCGGTTTCGATATGAATGTCGCTTGCTCGTCGGCCACCTTTGGCATCCAGACGGCTGCCGACTATATCCGCAGCGGTAACGCACGTTCTGTATTGGTCGTAAATCCCGAAATCACGTCCGGCCATCTCAACTGGCGCGATCGTGACAGCCACTTTATCTTTGGTGACGTGGCAACCGCCATTTTGGTCGAAGCGAAGGACTTGGCGCCGGCGCAACATTGGGAAATATTGGGGACCCGTTTGAAAACCCAGTTTTCAAACAACATCCGCAATAATTTCGGATTTCTGAACCGCGCGGATGGCAATGGCCCGGTCGATCAACGCGGACCGCGCAACGACAAATTGTTCGTCCAAGAAGGCCGAAAGGTTTTCAAGGAAGTCGTACCAATGGTTGGGCAGATGATCCTTGAACACGCCGAAAGCCTGGGCCTGTCAGGTTCAGATTTGCGTCGCTTGTGGCTGCATCAGGCCAATACGGGGATGAACCGGCTTATCGCGCAAAAGGTGCTCGGGCATGAAGCCGTTGAGGATGAGAGCCCAACGGTTCTCGACACATATGCCAACACCTCAAGCGCGGGTTCGATAATCGCGTTCCATAAGCATAATCAGGACCTGAAAGCAGGCGACCTTGGTCTTATCTGCTCATTTGGTGCCGGTTATTCGGCGGGGTCGGTTTTTGTGCGCAAGGTTGGCTAGGTCCGATAACGGGCGCAACTAAGCGGCAACGAACTGCCGCTTAATTGCGGACTTTGAATAACGGATATCTGCGGACGATGTCGTCGTACACGGCCGCATGCAGCCGTTGGACAAATTCACAGCCATAATATTCCTTCTCATGCCATGCGATGCGCGCTTCGAGCGGGTTATATCCTGGCAATGTCAGGAATATTATCCGGTCAGGGGCAATGAATGACCCCGTCCGCATGCGAAACCCGGCTTGCGATAGGTCGACAAGGTCAACCTGTTGCCGACCTCCGCCGTGTTCGCGGACGCTTGCCGTGATGGAGACGCCGTTACGCGTAAATGCGCGATCGTCGTGACCTCCACTGTCAAAAACGTCCCCCGCCATCGGTGGCTCCTGATCCCTTGATCCTCCAATAGAAGGTAGCGAAATAATCAAATTTAGTCGAGTATCATCGCCAGCAGGATGTAGATCAGGACAGGTGAGCCAAAGCCAATCACGGTGGCGACCGCAAAAATTAGGCGAATGATCATCGCGTCTATGCCGGACCAGTTGGCCAATCCGGCGCATACGCCGAGAATTTTCTTATTGGTTTTGTCCAATGTTAAACGTGCCATTTCTTCACTCCCTTGTTTTGAACTGTGTTAATCTGTTTAGGCAACGATAGCTGCAGCAGGCGCTACGGCTGGTGCAATGCTGATACCGATGGTGATGACCGCGCAAAGTACAGCGGCAAAGGCTGAAAGGATTTGGGTGCGTGCATATTGTGTCATGTGACGTTCCTGTAAAATCTACCGGACTATTCCGGCCATGCGGGATAGTTTGCACAGGCTGTGCCAAATTAGATATTTTTCATAAAATCATATAGTTAGGTCTGTTCTTGGTAACGAGCGGGCGTGAAACAATTTCATATGTTGGGAAAAAATACCAATATTTGGTTTGGCGATTTTCCGACAAGCGGCTTGACCGGAACATGCCACTATAGCAGGCACGTTATATGGTCCTGTCCCGCCTGTCCTTGAATGATTTTCGCAACCATGCCGCGCTTGAGATCCGTCCCA
>NZ_JBIICH010000006.1:0-34209 GCF_044239005.1 Sphingorhabdus sp.
CTGCTGATGGCGTTATACATTCGACGAACAACGCGCCGCGCGGGTTGACGCCGCCACATGAAAGTTTCACCATCGGAACATATTGTTTTCCGGGAACCCTTCATGAAAAATCTAGTATCGATCGCCGCACTGGCATTTGCCTCACTTTCCACTCCGACCGTCGTCATGGCGCAGGATTCCACTGCCGCGTCATCCGCGCCGACCGTGGCTGAGGCAGATGCCTTCGTCGCGGCTGCGGAAAAGGACCTGTTTGACTTTTCGATTGAGGCGGGGCGCGTTGCATGGATTAACGCGACCCATATTACCGACGACACGGATGCACTTGCGGCACGTTATGGCGAGATTGGCACCGAAAAGTCGGTCCGTTACGCTTTGGATGCAGCGAAGTATCAGGCGCTTCCCGGCCTGTCTTACGACACCAAGCGCAAGCTTGATATCTTACGCGGCGGTATCGTGCTGCCCGCGCCCACAAAGGCGGGGGCAGCGGCTGAACTTGCCACGATCACCACCAAGCTGCAGTCCGCTTATGGCAAAGGCCGTGGCACGCTTAACGGCAAGGAAATCAACGGTTCCGATATTGAGGCTGCGATGGGATCAAACCGCAACCCTGAGGAACTGAAAGAAATGTGGGTGAGCTGGCATGACAATGTCGGCGCGCCAATGGGCAAGGATTATGCCCGGATGGTTGCAATCGCAAATCAAGGCGCGACTGAGCTGGGCTATGCAGATGTCGGCGCAATGTGGCGTTCAGGCTATGATATGCCAGCCGATGACTTTGCCAAGCTGACGGATAAATTGTGGCTTGAGGTAAAGCCGCTCTATGACGAATTGCACACCTATGTCCGCACCCAGCTAAACAAGAAATATGGCAATGCGGTCCAATCCAAGACAGGGCCCATTCGTGCCGATCTGCTGGGCAATATGTGGGCGCAGGAATGGGGCAATATTTATGACGTTGTCGCGCCTCCGGGGGCTGGCGATATCGGATATGATATTGGCGCGTTGCTGGTTTCCAAGGGGTACAAGCAAACCGAAGTCGGCGATTTCAGCGCCAATCGCGGCAAGGCGGAAAAGGACATGGTCAAGGTCGGTGAAGGCTTCTTCTCGTCGCTTGGCTTTGCCCCACTGCCCAAAACCTTCTGGGATCGCGCGCAATTCATCAAACCCGCCGACCGTGAAGTTGTCTGCCATGCCTCTGCGTGGGATATCGATAATGTCGACGATCTGCGCATCAAGATGTGCATCAAGGTGAAATCCGATGACTTCGTGACCATCCATCACGAGCTTGGGCATAATTATTACCAGCGCGCTTATAACAAGCAGTCATATTTATATTTGAATGGCGCGAATGATGGGTTCCATGAAGCGATTGGCGATGCCGTCGCTTTGTCCATTACGCCGAATTATCTGGTGCAGATCGGCCTGTTGGATGCGAGCAAAGTTCCCGGAGCGGATAAGGACAATGGACTATTGCTGCGCCAAGCCATGGATAAGGTTGCGTTCCTGCCATTTGGACTGCTGATCGACAAATGGCGCTGGGGTGTTTTCAATGGCTCCATTACGCCCGCCAATTACAACAAGGGTTGGACCGACTTGCGTTTGCAATATCAGGGAATTGTCCCGCCGGTGGAGCGTGCAGCAGACCGTTTTGACGCCGGTGCGAAATATCATATCCCCGGCAACACGCCATATACCCGCTACTTCCTCGCGCGGATATTGCAGTTCCAATTCTACAAGGCAGCTTGCGATATTTCGGGCTGGAAAGGCCCGCTCCATCGCTGCTCATTCTATGGGAATAAAGAAGTCGGCACGCGATTGAACGCGATGCTGGAAATGGGGGCATCAAAGCCGTGGCCAGATGCATTGCAAGCATTTACGGGAACACGCGAAATGTCGGGCAAGCCCATGCTCGAATATTTCGCCCCACTCATGAAATGGCTCAAGGCGCAGAATAAGGGCGCGAAAAAGGGCTGGTAACCAAAATAGGCCCCGCCGTCACAGGCGGGGCCATTTCGTTTTTGATTAAGCTTTAGTCTTCGGTGGTGTTTTAACCGGTGCCGCCTTTTTTGGTGCAGGCTTTGCGGCTGCAGCTGGCTTAGATGCCTTTGCTGTTGCCGGTTTCGCGGTAGCCTTCGGTGCGGGCTTGCTTAGCGCCGCTTTTTTGGCAACGGGCTTTTTGGCAGCTGTCTTCTTGGCCGGAGCCTTTGTTGCGCCCGTTTTGCGGTCATACACTTTTTTGCCAGCGACGGCGGCTGCGGCAGTGGCGATAACTGCGCCTGCAACAGCAGCAGTCTTGCCCGGGTTTTCCTTGATCACGGATCCAGCGGTCGCAGCTGCGGTGGACGCTTGATCGACTGCGGATTTTGCCGTTGTCGACGCGGATTGCGCGACCGAACGCGCGCCGCCCGTCAAGCCGTCGGCGAATGCGCGGAACTTATTTAGCAGCTTGTTGAGCGGTCCGGTGTTTTCGGGTTTCTTCGGCATGGGCCGTACCTCCTTGGTTATATTTTAGGGATAATCAATTGCTTCAGTATTCGTTCCTGACCCTATCTGAAGGGCGGTTCGTTAAAGGCGCGAAGTTTGCGACTGTGCAGGCTATTTCCCGCCTCCCGAAGCAGCTCGCATGTCTGGATGCCGATTTGCAAATGGGCGGCGATGGCTTCTTCATAGAAACGGTTGGCTTGCCCCGGTAGCTTTATTTCTCCGTGCAGCGGCTTGTCGGACACGCACAGCAATGTGCCATAGGGCACGCGGAAGCGATATCCTTGTGCAGCGATGGTCGCGGACTCCATATCGATCGCAATCGCACGGCTTTGTGAAAAGCGCAGTGCCGATGCCGAGTAACGCAGTTCCCAATTGCGGTCGTCTGTCGTAACCACTGTGCCGGTGCGCATGCGTCGTTTCAGATTGGCACCGCTGGTGCCCGAAACATGCTCTGCTGCACTTGCCAGTGCCTGCTGCACTTCGGCGATTGGCGGAATTGGAATTTCGGGTGGCAGTACGTCATCGAGAATATGGTCATCGCGCAGATAGGCATGCGCCAGGACATAATCCCCAATCCGCTGCGTTTCACGAAGGCCACCGCAATGGCCAATCATCAACCATGCTTCGGGGCGTAGCACCGCCAGATGGTCGCAGATTGTCTTGGCATTGGAAGGCCCAACGCCGATATTCACAAGGGTAATCCCCGACCTGTCTGGCGCTATGAGATGGTAAGCCGGCATCTGGTGCCGCCGCCATGTGCTGTCGGCAACAAGCTGCGCTGCGTTGTCGGTTGGTTTGTCCACATACAGGCCACCCGCGCCCGACAAGGCGGTGTAACGGCCATTGCCAACTTGCGTGCATGCCCAACTGACAAACTCATCTACATAACGGTGGTAGTTGGTAAACAGGATGTAATGTTGCACATCCTCGGCGGGCGCGCCGGTATAATGGCGAAGGCGCGCGAGCGAGAAATCGGTGCGTAGGCCGTCAAACAAAGCCAGTGGCGCGCTTGCATTGCCTTTAATCCGAAGCAATCCATCGGCGATTTCATCGCCAATGTCGGCAAGTTCGGTCGTTGGGAAATGGCGTGCGAGCTCGTTGGGGCTGACCGTGCCCAATTCCAAATCCGTCGACCCATCTAGAACATAAGGGAAGGGAATTTCCTGCTTGCTGCGGCCAACCGAAATCTCCAGCTCATATTGTTCCATCAGCAGATCGAGTTGTTCGCCGATATAGTCGGCAAACAAATCTGGCTTGGTAAATGTGGTCCGGAATGTTCCGACTTTTTCAAGCTTGCCAAATGCAAGGTTTGACTGCGTCTCGCGCTGTTTACCGGCGTAGGTTATGACCAATTCGGGATAACAGAAATCATTGCTCGCGCGTTGGTCGGATGAAGGCGGAGTTCTATCCTTCAAATAATGTGCAAGTGCAGTTTGCAAGCGTTTTACCGAGGCGTCATATTCGGTAACGAGTTGATTAATGATGTTTTGAGATTGTTCACTAGGCATGGATACACATCACCGAAATTTCCAATTTTCGCAACAAAAAAAGGGAGGGTTGCCCCTCCCTTTAAATACCCAAAAGGGCAAGATTTCGTAAACTTAGAGCTGACCGAGCATATATTCGGCGGAGCTAACGTTGAAGTCACCGGGGGCTTCGACATTCACATGTTCCACGACGCCGTCATTGACAACGAGCGAGAAACGCTGACCGCGCTTGCCCATGCCAAATGCCGAACCGTCCATCTCAAGGCCAAGTGCAGCCGCGAAATCGCCATTGCCATCTGCCAACATAGTGATCGCGTCTGATCCGCCAGACTTGTTCCATGCGCCAAGGACGAAGGCGTCGTTCACGGCGGTGCAGGCGATTTCATCAATGCCTTTGGCTGCAAGCTCATCAGACTTTTCAACAAAGCCGGGAAGGTGGCGGGCAGAGCAAGTTGGCGTGAATGCACCGGGAACCGAAAACAGCGCAACGCGGCGGCCCGCGAAATATTCTGCGGACTGGACAGGCTGCGGGCCTTCGGCAGTCGCTTTTACCAACTTAACGTCCGGGATTTTGTCGCCAACGGAGATGCTCATATTTGGATTCCTTTTAAAAGTGGGGTTGGATGCATATTCCGGGACCCGCTCGGGCAAGTCAAGTAGCGGTTCCTCTTCAGTCGTAAATTGCATTCCTCAAATCACGAAATAGCCATCTGCATTGCCATATAAAGCAATCTTTATATTTGATTTCGTTGAAAGCTGCAGCTAAGGGCGGGGCGTCAAAAACCTCCCGGAGACCAAGCCTGTGGCTTTCAACGATTATGTCATTGCCGATATTAATGAGGCCGATTTCGGTCGCAAAGAAATAAACATTGCCGAAACCGAAATGCCCGGCCTTATGGCGCTGCGCGAAGAATTCGGCGCATCGCAACCGCTGAAGGGCGCGCGGATTGTCGGCTCGCTGCACATGACCATTCAGACTGCGGTTCTGATCGAGACGCTCACAGCGCTTGGTGCAGATGTTCGTTGGGCAACGTGCAACATCTTCTCGACACAAGATCACGCCGCTGCGGCAATCGCCGCGCAAAACATTCCTGTGTTCGCAATTAAGGGCGAAAGCCTTGCCGATTATTGGGATTATGTCGGTCGAATCTTCGATTGGGGTGATGAAACCACGGCGAACATCATCCTCGACGACGGTGGCGACGCGACGATGTTTGCGCTTTGGGGCGCAAAGCTTGAGCGCGGCGAAACCTTTGGCGAGCCCGAAAATGAAGAAGAAGTTGAATTCCAGCGCGCGCTGAAGGCATTTGTTGCCAAGAAGCCGGGTTATTTGACGGAAACCGTCAAGAACCTGAAGGGCGTTTCGGAAGAAACAACCACAGGCGTGCATCGCCTTTACGAAATCGCGAAGAAGGGCGAACTGCCATTCCCTGCAATCAACGTAAATGACAGCGTTACCAAGTCGAAGTTCGACAACCTTTATGGCTGCAAGGAATCGCTCGTTGATGCCATCCGCCGTGCCACCGACGTCATGTTGGCTGGTAAGGTTGCATGTGTTGCGGGCTTTGGTGATGTCGGCAAGGGTTCGGCTCAGTCGCTCCGTAATGGCGGCGCACGCGTTATGGTCACTGAAGTTGACCCGATCTGCGCATTGCAGGCCGCGATGGAAGGTTTTGAAGTCGTCACGATGGAAGAGGCCGTGCAGCGCGCCGATATTTTCTGCACCGCCACGGGCAACGCCGACGTCATCACGGCTGAGCATATGATGAACATGAAGCCTATGAGCATCGTGTGCAACATCGGTCACTTTGACAGTGAAATTCAGATTTCCGCTTTGTCCAATTACAATTGGAATGAAGTTAAGCCCGGCACGGATCTGGTCGAATTTCCAGACGGCAAGCAGATCATCGTTCTTGCAAAGGGCCGCTTGGTCAACCTCGGTTGCGCAACCGGACATCCAAGCTTTGTGATGTCGGCAAGCTTCACCAACCAAGTGCTCGCGCAAATCGAGCTTTGGACAAATGGTGCAAACTACAAGAACCAGGTCTATGTTCTGCCAAAGCATCTCGACGAGAAGGTCGCGACGCTGCACCTCGAAAAGCTTGGCGTTAAGCTGACCAAGCTGACCGACAAGCAGGCGAATTATATCGGCGTATCGACCGAAGGCCCGTTCAAGCCAGACCATTATCGTTATTAATTCATCGTCTTTCGAGACGTAACAAAAGCCCGCTGCGGAAACGCGGCGGGCTTTTTTCGTTGCGCGGCGCAAGCATTTGGGCATTAGCTTGTTCTAGGTAAATTAAAGGGCTTCATGACGATGACAGGCACTGGCCTGCCAATTGCACTGATAGGGGTTTTAATGGCGCTTTGGCTGGTAGGAGCCATAGTCGCTATCTGGATCGGGCTGTCCTTGCGTAATGAATCGCGCAAAATGTTAGGTCAGACGTTGCGGCTAAGAAGGCTGCTGGAAACCGCTCCGGCATTTCCGGTCGTGGTAAAGAGCGATGGGCGAATTGACGCGCCAGACCGTTTTTCGCGATTGCTTGGCCTGATGACGCCAGCGACCACGTTTTCGGACTTGGGCGGCTATGAGGATGCTGGCCTTGCCATAGATGATGCGGCGGCACTTGACGCAAAAGTGCGCGAGACCCAGCGTACGGGAAAATCCTTTCTCCTTCCTTTGGCGATTAATGGTTCCGAACGGCGTTTGACCGTTGTCGGAGGTGCCGCCGATGCGGTTATCTATCCCAATGGCGCAGCGTTGTTATGGTTTTTCGATTCCACCGAAAGTTTGCGAGAGCTTGAGAAAAGGACGCAGGAATCGGAAGAGGCCCGCACTGCATTTGCGGCGCTGGCTGGCCTAATCGAGGCCGCACCACTTCCGATGTGGCATCGACGCCCGGATATGCGCCTACACTTCGTCAACCACGCATATGTTAATGCGGTCGGCGCAAACGATGGCCTTCACGTGGTTGAAGAAGGTCTTGAATTACTGGAACCTGAAAACGGTAAAAGTCCATCTGACTGGGCCGCTGAAGCCGCCGCTGCGGACGTCCGGCGCGAGCGGGTTGTTTCCGCCACCTTGAATGGGGAACGGCGCCAGTTGCGGGTGTTTGATATTCCCTTGGGGCAATCGGGTGTTGCCGGGCTGGCAATCGATGTTCAGGATTTGATTGATGCCAGGTCGGAAGCCAAGGAAATGGCCGATGCACAGCGTGACCTTTTGAACATGATGTCCGCCGGGGTTGCTCAGTTTGACGCGCGCCATGTGTTGAGCTTCGCAAATTTGCCCTTCCAAAGCCTCTTCACTTTTCGGGACCAATGGTTGTCTGAAAAGCCCGAATTTGCCCGTGTACTGGACCGGATGCGCGAAAACGGGAAGGTGCCTGAGGTCCGGGACTTTCCAGCCTGGCGTCAGGAACGTGAAGATTGGTTTAGATCCTCCGATCCCACTGAGGAAAACTGGCTGCTGCCGGACGGAACGCATTTGCGGGTGCTTGCGCAGCCAATTCCGGACGGCGGCCTATTGATGATTTTTGAAGACCGCACCGAACAGGCGCAACTGGCCAGCGCTCGGGACATATTGCTGCGCGTGCGGACCGCGACCTTTGACAATTTGTTCGAAGCGATTGCGGTGTTTTCGGCCGATGGCCGCCTTAGCATCTGGAACCGCTTATTTGCCGAAACATGGGAACTGAATGACGAATTGCTGCTTCAGCATCCGCGTTTGGATGAACTATTGCCCTCGCTCGCCCGGCATTTGCAAAAGCCGTTGCAGATTAGCATCTTGGATGAACTGATCCGGACGACGTCGTCAAACCGCGAACGGCACAAGAGCAAAGCGGTCTTCGCCGACGGACGTATGTTCCAGATTGCGACGATACCGCTACCGGACGGCAATACGCTTTTCACGATGCTGGATATGTCGAACAACCTTAAAATCGAACAAGCACTGCGCGACCGGAATACCGCCTTGCAAGAGGCTGATGCGATTAAGAGCAAATTCCTTGCAAATATGAGTTATGAATTCCGCTCGCCACTTACGTCCATCAGTGGATTTGCAGACTTGCTAAAGGCAGGCATTGCTGGCGAACTTAGCGAACAGGCGAAGGAATATGTGGATGCCATTCTGCAATCCGCTGATCGCTTGTCCGACCAGATTAATACCGTTCTGGATTACAGCCAGATTGAAGCCGGCGCGTTGGCGCTCGCGCTCGAACAAACCGATGTTCCAACATTGGTCGCGCAAATTGTGAACAGCAAAGCGGCGATGGCACAGGGGGCTGAGGTCGATCTGCAAGTCGATTTGGACGACGGTGCTGGAGAGATGGCGCTTGATCCGAAACGGATTACGCAAACGGTCGGGCAGGTTTTGGACAATGCGATCCGGTATAACAAAAGCGGTGGGCAGGTTTTAATGGCTGCACGGTGGCAAGGCGATGCCCTTGAACTCGTCGTGTCAGACAATGGGCCGGGTATGCGTGAGACAGACGTCCTGCGCGTTTCTTCCGACAATGCGGTTCCAAAGAACGCCGATAGCAATGGTTCAATCACGCAGGGTTTAGGCTTGCCTTTGGCGCGTCAAATTATTGAATCGCATGGTGGGACGTTGCAACTGCATTCTGCGCCGGGCGAAGGCACGACGGTTATCATGGTGTTGCCGCGGTCATGATCATTGCGAGCGATTTGGATATGCGGGAATATGGCCGCGCATTGGCGAAGACATTGTCGCCATCAGATTGGGTCGCGATCAACGGGCCGCTGGGCGCTGGAAAGACCGTATTGTGCGCTGGCATATTGGCCGGCCTTGGATTTGAAGGCGAAGTAGCGAGCCCATCCTACGCCATCGTGCATAGCTATGAACCGCCAGAGGTTTTGGTTGCCGTTGCCCATGTCGATTTGTATCGCTTGGATAATATCGACGACTTGGACGAATTAGGGCTCATCGCCGAACGCGGCGATCGCGTCACACTGGTGGAGTGGGCGGAACGCTTCGGTGGCGGCTATGTGCGGCCCAGCCATTTAATCGATATCGTACCGCAAGCGGACGGCAGCAGAATTTTGACTTTGAAAATGGATAATGATGACACCCGTAACTGATATGGTACCGCCCGCTGGACTGGACGAATTTTTAACGCGCCATGGTTGGACCGATGCGCACATATCCCCGGTGGCAGGCGATGCGTCTTTCCGGCGCTATTTCCGCGTCAATTCCGCTACGCGCGGCAAGGCTATATTGATGGACGCGCCGCCACCGCATGAGGACCCGCAGCCTTTTCTCGACATTGCCCAATATCTGACCGGGCATCAATTTCGTGCGCCAGAGATTTACGGCACGGACCTGACACGTGGACTGGTGTTGCTAGAGGATTTTGGCGACCGTAGGATGCGCGAGCATCTCGATGATCATCCAGAGGACGAGGTAGAGATTTATCGCGCCGCTATTGATACGATCGTGCGATTGACGCGCACGCCTGCAGCGGATGCGCAACCTTATGACATGGCCATCTATCTGCGCGAAGTGCAGTTGCTCAGCGAATGGTATATGCCGGCGATGGGGCTTTCCTGTGACGCGAGCGCATTTGACCAGATGTGGGTTGATGCGCTTGCTCCATTGGCGTCCTGCCAAGATGTGACAGTCTTGCGGGATTATCATGCCGAAAACATCATGCTGCTTGATGATGGGGAACAAGGCATCATTGATTTTCAAGATGCGCTGGTGGGGCATCCTGCATATGATCTGGTATCGTTGTTGCAAGACGCGCGGCGCGATGTCCGTCCAGAGCTTGAGGCAGACATGCTGGCTTATTATCTGACGGCGGCCAATCCGGGCCCGGACTTTGACGCGCATTATGCGTTGCTGGGTGCGCAGCGGAATACCAAGATTATCGGCATATTTACGCGGCTGTGGAAGCGCGATGGTAAGGAGCGATATTTGTCATTCCTGCCGCGGATGTGGGGCTTGCTGGAACGCGATTTGGGGCACCCGGCACTTGCGAACGTCAAGCAATGGTTCGATACCCACATCCCGCTAGAAGTCCGCAGCCTTACCCCATTAGACATTCCGCATGGTTAAGCATGTGAACACCGCAATGATCATGGCGGCGGGTAAGGGGACGCGGATGATGCCGCTGACCGCTGACCGCCCAAAGCCATTGGTTGAGGTCGGCGGCGTTGCCTTGCTGGATCATGTTCTGGATCATTTGCGTGATGCCGGCGTTGGCAAGATTGTCGTCAATGCACATTATCGCGCCGACCAGATTGAAGCGCATCTTTCCGCCCATGCGACGGATTTTGACGTGTCTATATCCGATGAACGCGATTTGCTGCGCGATACAGGCGGCGGGCTGGTTCAGGCATCGCCGATGATTTTGGACGATCCATTCATCTGCGTGAATGCGGACAATTGGTGGACCAACGACGGTGAGAATGCGATCTCGCGCCTGATGGCGCATTGGGATGCTGCACGCATGGATGTGCTGATGTTACTCGTCCCGTTGGCGACAGCATATAACAGCCAAGGCACTGGTGATTTTCACATGGATGCAGATGGCCGGCTGTCGCGTCGCGTGGGTGACGCGCCAGCGCCATATGTCTGGACAGGAATTCAGCTGCTTTCCAAAAAGCTGGTTATTGCCCCCCCGTCGGACGTTTTTTCGACCAACGTCTTTTGGGATCGTGCCATTGCAGAGGGCCGGTGCATGGGGTTGGTGCACGAGGGAATGTGGTTTGATGTAGGCTATCCCGCGGCAATCGCCGCCACGGAAGAACGTTTGGGCCTGCATGGCGTCTGTTAACACCACGGCGCAGCGCGTGCGCGTTTTTAACGTCCCGCTTGGGAACGACTTGTGCGACGTAACTGCGCAGTGGATATTGCAGACATCGGGGCAGGACCCGCTCACGGTTAGCAGCACAATATTGCTGTTACCCAATAACCGCGCCATCAAGGCCATGACAGAGGCGTTCGTCCGGCAGGCCGCACCGGGTTTGCTTTTGCCGCGTATGGTGGCGGTGGGCGATATGCAACTCGATGAGGCATTGGGGCCATTGCTGGATCCCATCGCGTCGGAAGACATCATCTGGCCCGTCATTGGATCGTTTGACCGGCTGATGCTGTTGGCGCGCTTGGCGCAGGAACATCGGCCGCAGGGCACATTTCTATCGTCCGCTGAAGCGCTGCGTTTGGCGCGCAAACTGGCCGAGCTGATCGATGAGCTTGAGGTTGATTTGATCGATTTCGACGCGTTGTCAGACATCGCAATCGAGGCGGATCTCGCCGGGCATTGGCAACGTGCTTATGGTCAGCTTTTGACGATCTTGCCCGCCTATCGCGCCGAACTTGCTGCGCGAGAATTGATGGGCCCTGCCGAACGCCGAAATAAGCTTCTGGCCGGGTTGGAGCGGCGTCTGGCTGAGCGCAGTTTTGACATGCCGATCATTGCGGTTGGCATCACCACGTCAGCCAAGGCGGTCGCAAAACTGCTGTGCCGTGTTGCCCTTATTCCAAATGGGCAGGTTATCCTGCCCGGTGTTGACCTCGAACTGGCTAAGGACCGCTGGGGCAGTCTGTCTGCCGCAGCTGAACCCGATAATGTGCCAACGCGCCGCCGGAATTTTGAGGTGCATCCCCAATTCCACCTGAAACATTTGCTCGACCTCATGGGGATCGATCGCAGCGAAATCGATACGTTGCCAACTGCACGCGTTGAACGGGTAGCGGGCACTATTTCGGAAATTTTCTGCCTGCCTGAACATAGCGTCGGTTGGCAAGAACTCGCACCTGCGCGCAAGGCGCTATCACATACGCAATGGTTTGAGGCGGACGACAGCGCGCTGGAAGCAAAGGCGATCGCGGTGCGCATTCGCGGCGAGTTGGAACAGGCCGAAAAGCGGATCGCGTTGATAACGCCTGACCGGGAGCTGGCAGTCCGCGTTGCGGCGCAGTTGCGTCGTTGGGACATATATGTCGACGACAGCGCGGGTATACCGCTTTTGCAAACGGCAAATGGTTCGCTGGCGCTCGCGTTGGTTGATGCGATTTCGGGCCGGTTTTCCGGCACGTCGGTATTGGCGATTGCCAAGCACCCTTTGGTGTTTGCAGGGCCCGACAGGCTCGATTGGCTCGATAAGGTGCGGCTATTAGATCTGGAATTGCGCGGAACGGCCAACGGTGTCGGGCTGAGTGCGATCACGCGGCGGTTGGAATATGCCCGTAAAGTGAAGCCAGAGCTGGTTGAATGGTGGCAGGGTTTTGTCCAAATCCTTGCGCCGCTCGAAAATGTCGATGGGCAACCGTTCAGTTTCATCATCGATGCACTGCGCGACGTTGCGACGAATTTGACTGACGGCGCTGTGTGGCGCGGGGCAAGTGGCCGCGAACTTGGGCGGATGTGGGAGGAAGTGAGCGGCGGCGACCTGTCGACGCTTGGCCGTATCGATGCCACAGGCTTGGCGGCGACGTTTAACGAAATCTTTTCAAGCGCTGTGGTGCGTCCCCCATATGGCGGACATCCGCGTGTGGCCATTTACGGCCTGTTGGAAGCACGATTGCAGCAGGCAGACCTCATCATCTGTTCGGGGTTGAATGAGGGCACATGGCCGCAAATAGCGCAGCCGGACCCTTGGCTCGCGCCCGCCATCCGGCGGCATTTGAAACTGCCAACCTTGGACCGGAATATCGGACTGTCGGCGCATGATCTTGCGACCGCATTGGGCGGTCGCGAAGTGCTGTTAACACGCGCGCGGCGTGACCGTGGCGGGCCAACGGTTGCGTCGCGCTTTTTGCTGCGGATAAAGGCGCTGACGGCGGACAAGCTGGAACGGGACCAACAGTCGCTTGCGCTTGCAGCGCAGCTGGATGAACCCGCCCATAAGGTTCCGTTTGAAAGCCGGCCATTGCCACGTCCCTCGGCACAGCAGCGATTGGTTAGTCTGTCCGTTACGGATTTTGACCAGTTGAAGTCGGACCCCTATTCATTTTTCGCAAAACGCATTCTCGGCCTGCGTGTGCTGGAAAAGGTCGATGCCGAACCCAGCTTCGCGTGGCGCGGATCGTTGGTGCATGACCTGTTGGAACAGTGGTTCAAACAAGACAATTGTGCCGTCGATAAGCTCGTGCAGCGGGTCGATGACTTGCTGGCACAAGAGGCAACGGACCCATTGTTACGTGCATTGTGGCAACCACGCATTGCCGCTGGCCTGCGCTGGGTGGCCGAAGAAACCAAAAAGCAGATGCATGACCATGGCCGCGTTGTCGCGGTGGCCGAACAACCCGGCAAGGTCGACATCATGGGCATAACCGTGAACGGCCGCGTTGACCGGATCGACAGGCTTGCGGACGGAAGTCTGGTGATCGTTGACTACAAGACGGGCATGCCGCCATCGACCAAGCAAGTGAATGCGGGCTTTGCCCTCCAGCTTGGCCTCATCGGCTATATGGCCGAGCAGATGGCGATTAAAGGTGTGGACGGCCACGCGACCAAGTTTGAATATTGGAGCCTTGCGAAAAGAAGCAAAGACAAAGGCTTTGGTTATGTCACTGTGCCGACGAGCACGCGGCCGAGCGATAAGAAGCCTGCAAGCACCGACTTTGTGGCCTTTGCCGTCGCGCAAGCAGAAGAGGCAATCGCGCAATGGATTTTGGGCGACGCGCCCTTCACCGCAAAGCTGCATCCCGAATTTGCGCATTATGGTGACTATGACCAATTGATGCGGTTGCAGGAATGGAACGGCCGACAGTCGATTTCGGAGGAACAGGCATGACCTCTAAATCCCCGACGCTGAAGCCACTCATTCCGGCGCAGCGCAGCGCGGTCATCCCCGGCGATAACATCTGGCTTAGCGCCTCTGCAGGAACCGGGAAAACGCAGGTTTTGACCGCGCGTGTGATCCGCTTGCTGTTGGAAAGCGACGTTGAACCTGAAAATCTGCTGTGCATCACCTTTACCAAGGCTGGTGCGTCCGAAATGGCGGACCGGATTAATGAGCTTTTGGCGTCTTGGGTGCAGCGCGAAGATAAAGCACTGTTTCACGACCTTGAAGCCATTGGCGCGAGCGCGGGACCAGATGTCCGAAAACGCGCACGCCAGCTTTTTGCAAAGGTGTTGGACGCGCCCGGTGGCGGCTTACAAATATTGACGATCCATAGTTTCTGCCAGTCGTTGCTGGGTAGCTTCCCCGAAGAAGCCGGATTGGTTCCGGGATTCAAACCGATTGAAGGACGCGAGCAGCAAGAATTGTTGCGCGAAGCATTGGTTAACCTGGTGCTTGAAGCCGAAGCGCGCGGCGATACGAAAATGGTCACGGACCTGCAGGAACTTTCGCTTGATATGGGTGAGGACGCTGCCCTGCGGTTCCTGCATCGGGCGGCGGCATCGCCGGATGTCATGACCCTGATCCCCAATGATGCCGGCGCGGTGGTCTGGGCACGGCGACTGGCAGGCGTTCATTTCGATGGCCCTGTTGAGTATATGCTGGAAGACGCCTTTGCCGATGCGCGCATTCCACGCGCGACATTGCACGCGATCATTGATGCCAACCTTTTGTGGGGCAAGAACAAGGCAGATAGCCGCGGCGGCAAACGTGCGGCAGTCCTTCAGGATTGGCTGTCGCGAACACCGACCGAACGCGCGGCGCTTTTGCCTGATCTGCATCGCTGTTGGTCAACGGCCAAGGGTGAGCTCCAAGTTTCCACTGATAAATATACGCCCATGACGGACGCTTATGCCGCGTTGGGGCTCGAGATGTTTCAATGGACCAACCAACTATTGGGCGAAGTAACGCGTGCGCAATATGCCGACAGGCTGGCGCGCGCATTGTGCATTGGCAAAGAATTTGCGGCGCAATATAGCCGCGCCAAACATGCCATCGGCGCGGTTGATTTTGATGATATGATCCGTCGCACGGCCGAACTTTTGCAGCATGGCCAAATGGCGCAGTGGGTGCGGTTTAAGCTCGACAAGCAGATCGACCATATTTTGGTGGATGAGGCGCAGGACACCAACAAGGCGCAATGGGATATCATCAGCGCGCTGAGCGACGATTTTTACAGCGGCATGGGTGCCAATCCTGAAAAGAACCGCACGCTGTTTTCCGTCGGTGATTTCAAACAAGCGATATACGGGTTTCAGGGTACGGCCCCCGAACGATATGAAGAAGCGGGCCGCTATTTTGCCGAACGCATTGACGCCGCCGGAAGCGAGCTGAAACGGCTTACTTTATCGCGCAGTTTCCGTTCGACCGCGCCGATACTCGATTTTGTAAACGCGGTGATCGATGGGTCTGGTCCTGCGGATTTTGGCATCAACGATATCATTGACCCGCATTACAGCGAAAAACCACATTTTGGCATGGTTGAGCTCTTGCAGCCCATATCCGCAAAGCCGAACGCAGCGGACGATAGCGATACGTCGGATGAGGAAGAAGACTGGTTCAGCGACGAAAAGCGCGCGCTGGCCGAACGGTTGGCCGATCATGCGAAAGCCCTCATCGACGAGAAACCTTGGCTTGAAAGCCAGGGGCGTCATTTGGAGCCGGGCGACATCATGTTCCTGTTGCGCAGCCGCGGGGACATGGCGTCGCTGCTGGTCGCGCAATTGCACGAACGCAACGTCGCGGTTGCGGGCATCGACAGGTTGAAGCTTTTGCAGCCATTGGTGGTGCAAGACCTGCTGGGGGCAATCAAATTTGTGCTTCAACCGAATGACGACCTGAGCCTTGCATGTTTACTGGTATCGCCCATCATCGGGTGGACGCAGGAACAGTTATTGGCGCACGGCTATGTCGGCGATCGCGAGGGCAGCCTGTGGCAGCATATCCGCGGGAAACCCGAACTTGCGGATGATCTTGCGCCGTTGCGCGATATGCTGGCTGCGGCTGATTTCACGACCGTGTATCACTTCCTCGAACAGATTTTGTCCGGACCCATTGGCGCGCGGCGCAAATTTACCGCGCGTTTGGGTCGCGAGGTTTTGGTGCCAATCGAGGAAATGTTGAATTCGGCGTTTCAGTTCGAACAACAGCATGGCGGTGGCCTGCAAAAGTTCATGGCGTGGTTCGACCGCGGTGAAATTGAAATCAAACGCGAAAGCGACAACAGCACCAAGGAAGTCCGGGTCATGACCGTCCATGGTGCCAAGGGCTTGCAAGCGCCCGTGGTCATTTTGGCGGATATTACGTCTGATCCCACCAAAAAGCCTGATCAGTCGGTTGAATTGTTAATGGATGAGGGGCAACGCACGCCGTTGCTGCCCATTCGCAAAAGTGAGCAGTCGGGGCGCTTACAAGACATCGTCGAGATGCAGAAAACTCGCGAACTGCAGGAACATAAGCGGTTATTGTATGTGGCCATCACGCGCGCGGAAGAGCGGCTGATTATGGCAGGGTCGTTGGGCATTAGCCGCAAGGGCGAGCCGCCTGCCGAAAGCTGGTGCGCCGCGATTGAAAAAGGCATGACGGCGCTCGGTTGCAGTTGGGAAGACGACCCGCGCTGGGGCAGGGTGATGCGCCATGTGGGCGCGGAAGGCGCGTCGATGGTGGCGCAGGTAACTTCTGCGGAAAAGCAATCACCGACCGTACCTCGGCCAGCCAGCCCCGAATGGCTATTCGCCCCTGCGCCCATGGAGCAGCGTCCACCGCGTCCGTTGGTGCCATCGCGGCTTGACGATGACGATTATGGCGACGCCCCTGCAAACGCAGCGATGCGCAAAGCCGCAAACCGCGGGAAGCTGATCCACGCTTTGTTTGAGCGCATCACGGATAGCGAGTCGCTCAAAACTGCGGAACAATGGCTAGCAGTTCAGGCACGAAATGATGATATCGATCCGGCCCAATTGTTGGCTGAAGTGAGCGCGGTTATCAGCGATCCGGTCTGGGCGGCTTTTTTCGGTCCACAGGCGCGCGCTGAGGTTCCGCTTGTGGCTGTTGTGGGTGAAACCGTTATCAATGGCCGTATTGACCGGCTGCTCGTCGAACCGGGATTGGTGCGCGCGGTCGATTTCAAAACGGGCCGAAGCATCCCCACCGATGCACATGGCGTCCCCGTTCCGCATTTGCGCCAAATGGCACATTATCGCGCGGCGTTGCAGACGATTTTCCCGGATTGCAAGATTGAGGTCGCTTTGCTGTTTACGCACGCACCCCGGTTTATCACGCTTTCGGACCAGATATTGGCGCCTTATTATCCTGCCTCTTGATGGCAGAACAAAAACTATCTGCCTTGGTCCTTGTCAGCATTTGGCTGTGGGCATACATGGGGGGCAACAAAGGAGATAAACATGGCTACCAAATCCGTAGGCGATAATGATTTTGCATCAGAAGTACTGGCATCGGGCAAACCCGTATTGGTCGATTTTTGGGCCGAATGGTGTGGTCCATGTAAAATGATTGGTCCAAGCCTTGAAGAAATCAGCGAAGAACTGGCTGGTCAGGTCGAGATCGTGAAGCTGAACATCGACGATCATCCCGATACGCCAGCAAAATATGGCGTGCGCGGCATCCCGACGATGATCCTGTTCAAAGGCGGCGAAATTGCGGACACGAAAGTCGGCGCTGCGCCAAAGGCTCAGCTGAAAAGCTGGTTGGAAGCCGCGCTTTAACTGCGATAATCGGCGTTGATGCTGATGTAGTCGTGGGTGAGGTCGCAGGTCCAGACCGTTGCACGCCCGGCCCCGATACCAAGATCAACGCCGATTTGAATTTCATTTTGCTTAAGATGTTGCGCCACCGGCGCTTCATCATATCCGGCGACCGCAAGGCCATTACGCGCAACTTGCGTTGCCCCAAAACTGATGGACAGGCTGTCGCGGTTGGCAGGCTCTCCCGCTTTGCCAACGGCCATAACGACGCGGCCCCAATTGGCATCTTCACCCGCAATCGCGGTTTTCACCAAGGGCGAGTTGGCAATCGACAAGCCGATCCGCCGCGCGCTGTCATCGTTCGCAGCGCCAGACACATTTATTTCGATAAACTTCTGCGCGCCTTCGCCATCGCGGACAACCAGATGCGCCAGCTGACGGCAGATGTCATTTAGCGCCGCAGCAAACGCGTCCGCGCCAGCATCGTCATAAGACGTAAGCGGCGCATTGCCTGCTTTGCCCGTTGCAAATGCCAACACGGTATCGCTGGTCGATGTGTCGCTATCGACGGTGATACAGCTGAAACTGGTTTTGTTGGAAGCCGATAACATCTGCTGCAGAAAAGCGGCGTCCACGGCGGCGTCGGTGAAAATATAGCCAAGCATAGTGGCCATATCAGGCGCAATCATGCCTGAACCCTTGATGATGCCCACGAGCTGCACTTTGCGGCCATCGACCACCGCGCTCGCGGTCGCGCCTTTTGCGAAGGTGTCGGTGGTGCCAATCGTGTGCGTTACGTCTTCCCAACTGCAGGGTGCGGCATCAAAAACTGCGCGCAATCCAGACTGCGCTTTGTCGATGGGTAGCGGAACGCCGATAACACCCGTGGATGAAACGAAAACTTCCGAAGAATCGCAGTTCAGATGACCTGCAACTTGCGCGGTAATTGCATCCACTGCATCCTTGCCGCGCTGTCCGGTAAAGGCGTTGCTGTTCCCGGCATTCACCACCAAAGCGCGCGCGCGGCCATGCGCCAAATTCGCGCGGCAAAGGTCAACCTCGGCAGAGCAGCATATATTTTGTGTGGTGACGCCAGCGACCGTTGTGCCTTCGTCCAGTGCGATATAGCTTAAATCGCAGCGGCCCCAATCCTTATACCCAGCACGCGCCACACGGGGCGTTGCACCCGCGATTTCGGGCATGATGGGAAATGGTTTTGCGAGCGGTGATTTTACTAACACTTAAGAAACCTTTTGCTAAACCCCCGACAGATCAGGGAGAACAAAGACATGCTTTTTTATTCGGTGATGGCGCTAGCATCAATTGTGGCCGAAACAAACGCCGAAAAACCTGCGCCGCCTCCGCCGGTTATCATGGTCCCCACGGTCCGCTCTGTTTCCACGCCCGCACCCGAAAAAGGACACGAAAGATCGCCGGTACCCAAAAACAATCCCGGCACTTGGGCAAACACGGGTGATTATCCGGCCCTCGCGCTGCGCGAATTCCGTGAAGGGATAACTGCATTTAAGGCAGATGTGTCCGTAGATGGGCGTGTAACCAAATGTGCGATCACCACCAGTAGCGGACATGCTGACC
Organism: Sphingorhabdus sp.; assembly: GCF_044239005.1. GTDB lineage: Bacteria > Pseudomonadota > Alphaproteobacteria > Sphingomonadales > Sphingomonadaceae > Sphingorhabdus_B. The sequence continues at coordinate 19,142 of NZ_JBIICH010000006.1, forward strand.
TCGATAAGGTAACCTGCGACAATGTTATGGCACGCGCGCAATTTTATCCGGCGCAGGATAAAAAGGGTGTTGCGACCACCGGCAGCTATTCGAACCGTGTTCGCTGGCAAATACCGGAAGTTATGACCATGGCCTTGCCGATGGCGAGCGACAGCTTGCCGCGCGCACCGATGCCCTTGGATCGATCCCAAGTGACCATTGCTAAAGAAAAATATCCGGCAGCTGCACTTGCTGCAGGGCAGCAGGGCCGGACAACTTTCATGCTTGATGTGGATGAAACTGGAAAAGTAATTCGATGCGCAATCACGGATAGCAGCAAGTTTTCTGAACTTGACGAACAAGCGTGTGCCATTGCTCGCGAATGGAAACTTGAGCCAGCTTTGGACGTTAATGGTAAGCCCTCTGCAGGGAAAAGCGTTCATATTCTTCATTGGCGGCTGCCTAGGGGCGCGCCGCGTGTCTCGTTCAAACCTGAGCGTCCCCGCCCGAATCCCTTTGCAACGCCAGGCTCCGCCAGCGTGACCTTGGAGTTCGATGCGTCAGGCAAGCTTACGTCTTGTAAAGCAGAAGATGAGGGGGCTCTCTTCGGCCAAATCGCGGCCTGCCCCGGAAGCGGAAACCTTGATGTCGCTCCGTTTCTGGATAGTGAAGGCAAACCACAGGCCAAACGCATCAAGTTCCGCATATCGGTGGAACATGAAGACCTGAAGACAGGCGCAGCCAGTAAGTAGGCTGCGCGCCTTGGGTGTGGACTTTGCCGCTGCGGCTAACTATATCCCCAAAAGCACGTAACAGGGCCATATATGCGCATATTGATTTACTTACTGGCGATGTTGAGCGGATTTTCCGCTGCGGAGGCTGCGCGCCCCGTTTCTTCATCGTCTATGTCAGTGGATTCGGCTGCAGTTCAGGCTTATGTCGACGCTTCTGCTCAGGAAGCCGAAAAAGTGTTTGAGCAGCCGGCGCATGTGACGCCAACTGCGCGCGTGCATCTTATGCCAGTTGAAGGCAGCATCGCGTTCGTTGCATTGGCACCTGATACGCCCGTTTACCGGCACGATATTATTTTAGGGTAGGGCATCTGCACCCGCTGCGGTGCACCTTTTAATACCCTATTTCGCGCCAACTTGCGCGCGTCTCCCACATGATTTTAAAGGAATTAGTTATGCTCGGCGGAATTGCCAAAGCCATTTTCGGTTCGTCCAACGACCGTTACGTCAAATCGATCATGAAGATCGTCGACAAGATAAACGCGCTCGAAGACCAAATTTCGGTCATGGATGACGAGCGGTTGAAGGGTCAGACCCAGATTTTCCGTGATCGCTTGACCGCCGGTGAAACGCTGGACGATATTTTGCCTGAGGCATTTGCGACGGTGCGCGAGGCGTCCAAGCGTGTCATGGGCATGCGCCATTTCGATGTGCAGATGGTCGGTGGCATGGTGCTCCATCGCGGCGAAATTGCCGAAATGCGCACCGGTGAAGGCAAGACACTGACCGAGACTTTGGCGTGCTATCTGAACGCGATCGAAGGCAAGGGTGTGCATGTTGTAACCGTGAACGACTATCTTGCGCGCCGTGACGCCGAATGGATGAGCAAGATTTACGGCTTTCTTGGACTGACCACGGGTGTTGTTGTTCCGAACATTCCCGAGCATGAACGCCGTGCCGCTTATGACTGCGACATCACCTACGCGACCAACAATGAACTTGGTTTCGACTATCTGCGCGACAATATGAAATATGAACGCGCACAAATGGTGCAGCGTCCATTTAACTTTGCGATTGTCGACGAAGTTGACTCGATCCTTGTCGATGAAGCGCGGACACCGCTGATTATCTCGGGCCCAACCGATGATAAATCAGAACTATATATGCAGGTGCATGCGGTTGTCCTTCAACTCGACGACGGCGATTATGAAAAAGACGAAAAGAGCCGCAACGTCACGTTGACCGAGGATGGCACGGAAAAGGCCGAGCGTTTGCTTGAGGGCGCAGGTTTGCTGACTGGCACTAACCTGTATGATTATGAAAACACCTTGGTTGTGCACCATCTGGATCAGGCGCTCAAAGCCAATGTGATGTTCAAGCGCGACATTGATTACATCGTCAAAGAAGGCAAGGTCATCATCATCGACGAATTCACAGGTCGCATGATGGACGGACGTCGCTGGTCAAACGGCCTGCATCAGGCCGTCGAAGCCAAAGAAGGCGTCGACATTGAGCCAGAGAACCAGACGCTCGCAACAATCACCTTCCAGAATTATTTCCGCATGTATCCCAAATTGTCGGGCATGACCGGAACCGCGGCTACCGAAGCGGGTGAATTCCACGAAATTTACAAGCTTAACGTTGTGGAAATTCCCACCAATTTGCCCGTGCAGCGTATTGATGAAGACGACCAGTTCTACAAAAATACGCAGGACAAATTTGGGGCCATCGCCAAGACCATTCGCGAAGCAAATGAGCGGGGCCAGCCCGTTTTGGTTGGTACTGTTTCCATTGAGAAGTCCGAATTGCTTTCCGAGTTCCTGGAAAAGGAGAATGTGAAGCACAGCGTTCTGAATGCGCGTTTCCACGAAAGCGAAGCGCGTATTGTGGCGCAAGCCGGTCGTTTCGGCAGCGTAACCATTGCCACCAACATGGCTGGACGCGGCACGGACATTCAGCTGGGCGGTAACTTTGAATTCCGTTTGGAAGATGAATTGCGTGATGTGCCAGAGGGCCCGGAGCGCGATGTCGCAATTGAAGCATTGAAAGCCGAAATCGCTGCGGAAAAAGCCAAGGTTGTCGAAGCGGGCGGCCTGTTTGTTCTCGCGACAGAGCGGCATGAAAGCCGCCGTATCGATAACCAGCTGCGTGGCCGTTCAGGCCGTCAGGGTGACCCCGGTCTGTCGCGCTTCTATCTCTCGCTCGACGATGATCTTCTGCGCATATTCGGTTCGGAAACATTGTTCTCGCGCATGATGAATTCCAGCCTTGAAGATGGCGAGGCCATCGGCGGCAAGTGGCTTTCAAAAGCCATCGAAACCGCACAGCGCAAGGTTGAAGCGCGGAACTACGATATCCGCAAGCAGTTGGTGGAATATGACGATGTCATGAACGACCAGCGCAAGGTTATTTACGACCAGCGCAGCGAAATTATGGATGCAGATTCCGTCGACGATATTGTAGACGATATGCTCAACGACACGGTCAACAATCTGGTTGGCGATCACTGCCCAGAAGGTACCTATCCCGAGCAATGGGATGTTGATGGGCTGAAACAGAAATGTGCGGAAGTTCTGGGCCTTGCTCCGGACATCGATAGCTGGTTGCAAGAAGACGGCCTTGAGCCCGAGATCATTGAAACCCGAATTGCCGACCTGGCGACCGCCCGGTTTAAGGCAAAGGGCGCTGATCTTGACCAAACTTTATGGCGTCAGGTGGAAAAGAGCATTTTGCTGCAAACGCTCGACCATCATTGGAAAGAGCATTTGTCGACTTTGGATGCCCTGCGTCAGGTTATTTACTTGCGCGCTTATGCGCAGAAGAATCCGGTCAACGAATATAAGCAGGAAGCATTTGGCCTGTTTGAACGCATGCTGGGTGCCATTCGTGAAGGCGTAACCAAGACAATCGCCACCAACGACTTCCGCGCAGAGGAAGAACTTGTTCCGCCTCAACTGCCTGAATTGCCGGATTTCCTGACGACACATATCGATCCGTTCACCGGTGAAGATGACAGCAATGACATCGACGCTGGTTCACTTGGGTTTGTCACGACGACGATTCCACGCCCAGCGATCGCGTCGGGTTCAAACGACCCGTTTGCGGGCAACCCTGATTTGCGCCGCAACGACCCATGCCCTTGCGGTTCCGGGCAAAAATATAAACACTGTCACGGCGCGTATTAAAGGCATTGAACGGGGAGGGCGGGGATGATCTGGTTGGCTGGACTCTTCGCTCTCGTCGCTTTTGTGTACGCCTCGGTCGGCTTTGGCGGGGGTTCGACCTATACGGCGCTGCTGGCGCTTTGGGGCGTTGATTATCGGCTAATCCCGGTCATCGCCTTGTTATGCAATATCATTGTGGTGACGGGCGGCAGCATGCGCTTCATACGCGCCGGGCTGGTGTCTTGGCCGCAAGTCATGCCATTGTTACTGGTATCCGCGCCTCTCGCGTTCTTGGGCGGGCTTGTGCCTCTAAAGCAATGGATTTTCCTCACGATATTGGGCGGGGCATTACTTGCGTCTGCTATTGCCCTGCTGCTTCAGCCTGAAAAGCTGTCGGCGCGTACGTTGCCCAAGCCATTGTTGCTGGCGATTTCCGGCGGCGTTGGCTTGCTGGCTGGTCTATCCGGGATTGGCGGCGGCATATTCATGGCGCCGATATTGCACCTTATCCGCTGGGCGGAGGCGCGGCGCATCGCCGCCTTTGCTTCGCTCTATATCTTGATTAATTCGGCCGCCGGTTTGGCTGGGCAGGTCATAAAGGCTGGGGCACAGTCGCTTGTGGCGCCCGCGATGGAATATGGCCTGTTACTCGCTGCCGTGTTGGTCGGTGGGCAGATCGGAAGCATATTCGGAATGCGCTATTTGTCGCCGCGGCTTCTGCGCACTTTTACCGCGATACTGGTCGGCTACGCCGCGCTGCGGCTGCTTTGGCAGGCGCACGGGCTTTCGTAATGTAATGAGCAGGCGGACCTAACGAACAATGTCGGTCGCCTTGGTACACCCCGCCTTGAACAGTGAATGGCGTCAGGCAAGAACCAGCATATTTTTATCGCGCATGATCCGCTTCGCAAGACTGAGTTCCATCGCTTCCTGGCTACCGACATGTTCAATTAGCGCATTCAGTCGTTCGCCTGCTTCACCTGCGCTGTTCGCCGCCAGGTCTTGTGCTCTGGCGAACATCCATAGCATATGCGGCGCGCTGCCCCGCTTCATCGTCACGCCGCGCCAAGGATATTCCACTTTCCCGACATTTGGATGAATTTGCGGCTCTCCCGATTTCGAGACCACATCGCCAGCGTTCTTGTGCGCCGCCCATGCATTGAAGCAGTCGGCATCGGCTTTCAATCCGGGCGTCCAGTCGGCAAAGACAATTTTGAGCACAGCGATGAGCGTTTCGGGAACCGTATCCTGGCCGCAATAGTCCTCACCATAGCCCGGATATTCGCCGTCGCTGATTGGCACAGAGTTCATCCGTTCCGTCCAACGGAACAGGTTGGGTGCCTTTGTCTTCATCAGCATGGCTGGAACAGGATCGCGGCCGAGATGCGCGAACAAGGGCGCCATCATGCCAAAGTCCCCGCGGCACGGCCTGCCACCCAGTAAATAGGGATGATGCTGAAAATGGTTATCCAGCGCATCGATTAGCGCCAGATAGGAATCTTCCATCGCAGCGATGACCTCTGGAAAGACACCAAGATTGGGTAGGAAGCCGGCAAAAAATTCCATCGTCCGTGCTGCAGATTCGCGCCGTGCGGAGCGATTAGTTCCCGCGACCATTGCGCGCCCGAATTCTGCACGCAAGAATGTCTCCTGCTCATCGCGGTAGGACCAGCGGTAGTGCATCGCCAGCGGCAGCAGATATTCTGAACCAAAGGCATCAAAAATCAACGACACCCACTGTTGCACGGGCGATTGGGGCTCGAGCAGTGGTTCAGCATGGCGCTGCTCCAGAAAGTCTATGATATCGCCACTGTCCTGGATAATCTCGCCATTGTCCGTTTCGAGCACGGGTACAACAAAATGACCGACCGCAGGCAGTATCCTGCTGGCAAACTCGGGATCGGACGGATACCGCTCGCGAAAAGGCAGGCCCTTCTTGATGAGATAGGATCGCGCCTTGCCGGTATAGAGAGAATGGGCTGAGCCCCATAATGTGTACGTCATGCGCAAACCCTAACCGATGAAAATGCAGCGTTCAACACGCCAGATTAAAAGGCTTGGCCTAAAGTGTATCGAAAATGGGTGCGCGCCAACGGATACTGAATAACATATATATTATTCATTGCCGTAACAGGCAAAAATGGCTCCCCGGGAGGGATTCGAACCCCCGACCAATTGATTAACAGTCAACTGCTCTACCACTGAGCTACCAGGGAACAGCCCGATATGCTCGGGCAGAGGCGCGCCTATAGCAGCGCTTTTTTGCATTTGGCAAGCGCCCATTGCCAGTTCAGACAATAAATTGTTCCATTGCAATGCGATCATCCAGTGCATGTTCGGGATCGAACAAAAGCGTGAGTGATCTATTGCGGTCTAACGCCACTTCTACTTGCGCAATATCACGGATCTCGCGCTGGTCGGCAACCGCGCTGACGGGGCGTTTGCTTGCCTCCAATATGTTTATTTTGATGACATAGCGGTCCGGAAGAATGGCGCCCTTCCAACGGCGGGGCCGAAAGGGGCTGATGGGCGTCAGCGCCAGCAAAGACGAATCGAGCGGCAATATGGGGCCGTTTGCGGACAGGTTATAGGCTGTCGAACCAGCGGGCGTGGATACCAAAATTCCGTCACTGATAAGTTCCGGGATAACGGCCCGGCCATTCACAGAAATCTCCAGCTTGGCCGCTTGCCGGGTTTCACGCAGCAACGACACTTCGTTGATCGCGGGCAATGTAAACTTCTGACCACTGATTGTTGTGATATTTGCTGTCAGCGGACGAACGGAGAAAGACTTTGCACGCTGCAGCCGCGCGTGCAGGTCATGCAGATCCCAACTGTTCATTAGGAAGCCGATTGTGCCCAAGTTCATGCCGTAAGCAGGAATGTCACGGCGGCTTTCCAACAATTGATGCAAAACCTGCAGCATGTGGCCATCGCCGCCAAGGACGATTACGGCGTCGGCGTTATCCAGTGACACAAAGTCATGGACTTCGCGAAGCTGTGCTTCGGCCTCGCGCGCCTGCGGCGTTGCTGACGATATTATCGCAAGTTGCGTATATTTGGTCATCCACCTGTTGCATTCATATGTCGCTTTAACCTCAAGTCAGGCTGCGCGAATTGGTTTTCGAATTCATGGCGTTGGGGTTTAAGCCGCAAAGCCGTCTGAAGCAAATGGTCGACGTCGGACGGCACGCCTTCGCGCAATGCTTTGCGCAAATCGACGTGCAGTTCTGACCCAAGGCACATATAGATTTTGCCATCGGTGGTAAGGCGGATGCGATTGCAATGGTCGCAGAAATTCTGACTCATTGGCGTGATAAGGCCCAGGCGCAGACCCAATGGATCGACGCGCCAATAACGGGCAGGGCCGGCGCTTTTATGCACCAGCGGATGCAGGTCATATTGTTGGCGGATGGGCGCGGTGAATGCGTCGAGCGAGATATATTGCGCCTCGCGTTCCGATACGCCCGTTCCCAGCGGCATGGTCTCAATAAGGGTGAGATCAAATCCATGCTCCGCGCAAAACGCCACCATGGGCATCAGCGCGTCTTCATTTTCGCCTTTCAAGGCAACCATGTTGATTTTGATGGCGAGGCTATGGGCTTTGGCAGCGTGAATGCCCTTCAATACCGTTTCGAGGTCTCCCCCGCGGCTGATCGTCTTGAACTGGTCCGGATCGAGCGTATCCAAGCTTACATTGATACGCTCCATGCCAGCGCCGGCAAGAATGGGCGCGAATTGTTCCAACCGGCTGCCGTTGGTCGTCATCGTCAACTCTTCAAGCGCACCGCTTTTCACATGCTGCCCAAGGGCGTTGATCAGAACGGCAATGTCACGGCGAACCAGCGGCTCGCCACCCGTTAGGCGAATTTTGCGAATGCCATGGTCTATAAACCGCGCGACCAGCGTCGTGATTTCGTCATAACTGAGCAACTCGGGATGCGGCAAAAAGCTCTGCATTTCGGGCATGCAATATGTGCAACGGAAATTGCAACGGTCGGTCACCGATATCCGTAAATAGTCGATACTGCGTCCAAATCCGTCGATCATTTTTGCGATGTAAGCGGAAAAGCTTGCGCTACCAAGCTGAATTAATTTGCCGAAAGGGTTCGGAAAGTTTTTCGCTGCTAGGGTCGTGAAGGGGAACCATGCCGGCGGGCAAGATTTGCAAGGCCGCGCGACAGCTGCAAACAGCCGTTGAGCCGCGCTGCGGGGTCGCCCCATATGCGGTTGATCACCAACTTGCTGTCCGGACGCAGCTTTGCTGTCTCGCCCAATTTGTCGACATAGGCCAACAACCCTGAGACATTGGGTGGTGTGTCCTGATGGAAACTGACCAACGTACCACGCGCGCCAACCTCAATTTTTGCGACCTGCGCAACGAGCGCATTTTGCTTGATCTGGATCAGCTTGAGCAAGTTCTGCGTTGGCTCCGGTATTGGGCCAAAGCGATCGGTCATTTCGGCGGCGAATCCTTCGATATCCTGACCTTCTTCGAGATCGTTCAAACGGCGATAGAGCGCCATGCGGACCGACAGATCGGGGACATAATCTTCGGGAATGAGGATTGGCGCATCGATGGTGATTTGCGGCGAGAAGCTGCCGCGCGGCTTTGCGAGGCCATGCGCGCCCGCACGCGCTTCCAAGATCGCCTCTTCGAGCATCGATTGGTATAATTCAAAGCCGACCTCTTTGATATGGCCGGACTGTTCATCGCCCACCAAGTTGCCCGCACCGCGAATGTCGAGATCGTGGCTCGCAAGCTGGAACCCGGCACCAAGGCTATCGAGATCACCAAGCACCTTCAGACGCTTTTCCGCCGTTTCGGTCAGTACGCGATTCGGTTCATGCGTCAGATACGCATAAGCGCGGGTTTTCGAACGCCCGACGCGACCGCGCAGCTGATATAATTGGGCAAGGCCAAAGCGGTCGGCGCGGTGGATGATCAACGTATTCGCGCTCGGTATGTCCAGCCCGCTTTCGACAATCGTGGTCGATAGAAGGACGTCGTAGCGCTTTTCATAGAATGCGCTCATGCGCTCTTCGACCTGCGTCGGCGACATTTGCCCGTGCGCGGTGACATATTTCACTTCAGGTACTTCAGTCCGCAGATATTCCTCAATCTCGGTAAGATCGGTTATGCGCGGCACGACAAAAAAGCTTTGCCCCCCGCGATAATGTTCACGCAGCAATGCTTCCCGCAGCACCACGGGGTCCCATGGCATAACATAGGTACGCACCGCCAGACGGTCCACAGGGGGTGTCTGGATGACCGACAGCTCGCGCAGGCCAGACATCGCCATTTGCAGCGTGCGCGGGATCGGAGTGGCCGTCAGCGTCAGCATATGCACGTCGGTCTTCAGCGCTTTCAATTGCTCCTTGTGATTGACGCCGAACCGTTGTTCTTCGTCAACAATGACGAGGCCAAGCCGTTTGAACGCGAGCGATTTTGCCAGAACGGCATGCGTCCCCACCACTATGTCCAAAGTGCCATCTGCCAAGGCTTCACGCGTTTGTGTGGCTTCGGCGGTTGGAACCAGCCGTGAAAGCCGGCCGAGCTTTAACGGCAGGCCGCGGAAACGTTCGGCAAAGTTCGAATAATGCTGCCGCGCCAGCAATGTCGTCGGCGCAATCACCGCGACCTGAAGGCCTGCCATCGCCGCTGCAAAAGCGGCGCGCATCGCGACTTCGGTTTTTCCAAACCCGACATCTCCGCATACGAGCCGGTCCATGGGTTTGCCTGCGGACAAATCCTGAAGGACCTCTTCAATCACGCGCAGCTGATCTTCGGTTTCCTCATAAGGGAAACGGTCGACAAAGCCGGCATAAGCAGGACCATCGACTTCAATGATGGAACCCGGACGAAGCGCGCGTTCGGCAGCGGTTTTAAGCAATTCGCCCGCGATTGCGCGGATGCGTTCTTTCAGCTTCGACTTGCGCCGCTGCCATGCCTCACCACCCAGCTTGTCGAGTGATACATGCTCGCTGTCGGACCCATAACGTGACAGAACGTCGATATTCTCAACGGGGACATACAGCTTGTCTCCGCCGGAATAAGTCAGCGCAACGCAATCATGCGGACTGTTGCCCACGGGTATCGAAATCAGGCCCTCATATCGGCCAATACCATGGTCCTGATGCACCACCAGATCGCCCGGGGTCAGCGCGGCAAGTTCGGCCATGAAGGCATCGGCGGATTTACGGCGCTTTTGTCTGCGCACGAGCCGGTCGCCCAGCATGTCCTGTTCGCTTAAGACGGCTATGTCCGGCGTGGAAAAGCCATGGTCCAATGGCAAAACAACCATCGCCGTCTGCCCTGCGGCCACGCCCAATGCCTGCTGCCAACCGTCCGCATCGGCGATGGACGGCGCGCCATGATCGGCCAGCAAACCCTTCAATCGCTCGCGTGCGCCAATGGAATAGCTTGCGATGATGGTTTTGGTCTTTTTGCTGTGCAGCGATTTCAGATGCGCGGCAACGGCTTCGTAGACATTGGCTTTCTGCGTGCGCTCCGGCGCGAAATCGCGCGCTGCGGCGATGCCAAAATCAATGACACTGGCGGAGTCGGGCTGCGCGAACGGTGTAATCAGGTGTGCGGCATTGTCGTCGAAAAGCTGGTCGAGTTCGCCCCCACTTAAATATAGCATCTCGGGCGGCAAGGGGCGATAGCTGCCGGGTTCTGCGGCCTGCGCCTTCACGCGGTTTTCGTGATAGTCGGTGATGGAGTCCAGTCGTGACTGGCCCGCTGCAATGGCGCCGCTGTCGCGAATGACAAGCGCTTCGGCCCCGACATGGTCAAAGATCGTTGCCATGCGCTCTTCGAACAATGGCAACCAATGGTCCATGCCCGATAGCCTGCGGCCTTCCGAAACAGCTTGATAGAGCGGGTCGCCCGTTGCGGTCACGCCAAAGCGTTCGCGATAGCCAACACGGAAACGCTTAATCGCGTCTTCGTCCATAAGGGCTTCAACCGCGGGCAAAATATCGAAATGTTCGACCTGGTCGATGCTGCGCTGATCCGACGGATTGAAACGGCGGATGCTTTCGATTTCGTCGCCGAAGAAATCGAGGCGAAGGCCGACTTCGCTTCCGGCGGGAAACAGGTCGACAATGCTCCCGCGGATCGCGAATTCGCCTGCGTCAGCTACGGTGTCTACGCGGAAATAGCCGTTTGACTGCAGCAATGACGCAAGCCGTTCGCGGCTGATTTCCCGGCCAGCGGCCAAGCGTTCACCCGTCTGGCGAATGCGGAAGGGTGTAACATATTTTTGGATGACTGCACCGATGGTGGTGACCACCAGCTGCTTCTTTTTTGCAGGCTGCTGAAGCGCCTGCAATGTCGACATGCGCTGCGACGTGACCGCAACCGAGGGCGATGCGCGATCATAGGGCAGGCAATCCCATCCCGGCAGAATCAATATTTCAAGTTCAGGCGCAAAAAACGGCACAGCGTCGGCAATTGCGCGCATCGCGGCCTCATCAGGCGCTATGTACAGCGTGCGTGCTTTGGCCGCGCGTGTAAGGTCAGCAAGCAGAAGCGGCGCAAAACCCTGCGGCACCGACGCGAGCGTCAGCGCGTTGCGACTGGTTGTGATCCGCTGCAAATCAATCATGGGTTTTGGGTGCTAAGCCCTTCAGGCAGCGTGATGAAATTCAGCTGCATCAGTTGATCCATCAATGGCCCTGCAAATGCAGGATCGGGCGGCGCAGTGCCGAGTGCCCACGCCATGATGTCGACATCTTCCTCATCAATCAAACGTTCGAACCATTCATATTCGACTTCGCCCCAGTTGGCGGAGCATTGGTCGAAAAAGCCGCCGACCATGGCGTCCGCTTCGCGCGTGCCGCGGTGATGTGCACGATAATGCAATTTGCGACGATATGGGTCAGCGTCCATGTAACGCATCCTTTATGCTGGTGGCGTGAAATGATTTGCGGGTTATAAGCGGCCCTAGTCATGCGTCCCGATATACTCAATCCGTTATTTGCAGAAGTTCGCGCCATGAAGGGCGTTGGACCCGGTCTGGCAAAGCCTCTTGAGCGCCTTGGGCTCGAGCGGGTGAAGGACGTGTTGTATCATTTTCCGGCCAACTGGACCTATCGCAAGGCGGTTTCCGTGCTGGATGTTTCCGATGTCGGCAGCAACATCATTGTCACCGTTACAGTCATGGACCACCGCAACAGCAACAACGCGCGCGCACCGTTGCGGATATTCGTTGCGGATGTCGCCGGAAACTATCTGACGCTCACTTTTTTCGGCCGAAATGGTGGTTGGGCGCGCAAGCAACTGCCCGTTGGTGAGAAACGCATCATTTCGGGCAAGCTCGAACGCTATGGCGACGAATTGCAAATGGTGCACCCCGATCACGTCGTTCCCGTCGACAGCGATACGTCACCTGGCCTTGCCGAGCCGATTTACCCGCTATCGGATGGACTGACGAACAAACGCATGGGGCAACTTGCGGGGGCCGCATTGCAGGATGTGCCCGATCTGCCTGAATGGATTGAGCCAACTCTGGTCGCTGGCCGGAACTGGCCCAGCTGGGCGGCTGCCATGGAAACTGTGCATCGCAGGGACGACCAGTCGGTGCGTGACAGGCTGGCCTATGATGAACTGTTTAGCAATCAGCTCGCCATGCGGCTTATCCGCGCGGCGATGGACAAACGTACGGCTGTGCCAGTAGCGGGTGATGGCTCGTTAATCTCACTGTTAAAGCTGCCATTTGCGCTCACGGGTGCGCAGCAGCGCGCCATTGCCGAAATTGAGGGCGACTTGGCGCAATCACGGCCGATGTTGCGGTTGCTGCAAGGTGATGTCGGCGCGGGTAAGACGATGGTTGCGCTCATGGCATTGCTGCGCGCGGTGGAGTCGGGGATGCAGGCGGCGATGTTGGCGCCAACCGAAATTCTGGCGCGCCAGCATTATGCCGGCCTTCAAAAGCTGTTGGCGGGGATGCCCGTGAATATTGCAATTCTAACGGGCCGCGAAAAGGGCAGCCTGCGCGAGGCAACGTTGATGGGGCTGGCTGACGGTTCGATCCACATCCTCGTCGGTACCCATGCGATTTTCCAAGAGGCCGTGACCTATAAATCGCTCGCCGTGGCGGTTATCGATGAGCAGCATCGTTTCGGCGTTTCCCAGCGGCTTATGCTGTCGCGCAAGGGCAGGGGTGTTCCGCATCTACTGGTCATGACGGCAACGCCTATCCCGCGCAGCCTCGCGCTTGCGGCCTATGGTGAAATGGACAGCTCGATCCTTGATGAACTTCCGCCCGGTCGTACGCCTGTTGAAACACGCGTCATGTCGCAGGACAGGCTTGCTGAATTGATTGACGGCGTTGCGCGCCATCTCGCGGCAGGGAAACAGGCATTTTGGGTGTGTCCGTTGGTCGAAGAAAGCGACAAGAGCGACCTTGCCGCCGCCGAACAGCGCGCAGAAATGCTCCGCTTACGCTTTGGACCACAGGTTGCGTTGGTGCACGGGCGTATGCGCGGTGCGGAAAAAGACGCAGTTATGGAGCGTTTCGTTGCGGGCGAGACACGGCTGCTGGTGGCGACGACCGTCATAGAAGTTGGCGTTGATGTGCCCAATGCCAGCCTGATGGTTATCGAGGCCGCGGATCGCTTTGGCCTTGCGCAATTGCATCAGCTGCGCGGGCGCGTCGGTCGCGGGTCAGAGAAATCGGTCTGTGTTCTGGTGCGCACGACGCAAATTGGTGAGACGGCGCGCGCGCGTCTTGCGCTTATGCGCGAAACAAATGACGGCTTTCGGATCGCCGAGGAGGATCTCAAGCTGCGCGGCGCCGGCGAATTGCTGGGAACGCGTCAGTCTGGCGACAGCCCATTTCGCGTTGCGACGCCGGAGCAGGTACGCGAACTTATCGGCGTTGCCGCTGATGATGCACGGCTTTTGTTGGAACGCGATGGCGGGCTTGATGGTCCGCGGGGGCAGGCTGCCCGTGTGGCGTTGTATTTGTTTGAACGAGATGCCGGTGTGGCGACGCTTCGCGGCGGTTAGCGCAGCTTTGGCGAAATGATTTTAAGCAGCTCAAGAAAATGGGGTAAACGCAACACGCGTTCAAACTGAAAACCGGCGCGGTTGTCAGACGTCCAGATAACCAGTGCCTCGATTCTGCCAATGATGGGCAACCGAAGTTCGACGCGCTCTCCACGCTCGAAGCCGGGGTTATCGTCAATCATGAAGCCATGCGCGGAGACGTTGATGATGTGAATTTGCGTGTCGCCGCGCCATTTACTCTCGGCTATGACGGTGTGGTTCGCGCGGTGACGGGCCGCGATGCGGAAATCCAGATCAGGGTTCGGAACTGCTTGTGCCATATTTTGTGGCCTTGTGCGGTAATTGATGTTGGATAATAACCGTACCACCAAGTTCCAAATATTTGGTAAAGCCACGCTTCACAATTTTACCGACGCGCTTATCCGAAGCGAATGAGGCCGTGCTTTTTCTTGCCAGCAGAAATTTTGACAGGCTCAGCCTGTGCTGAAATCACCGCATTTTCGTCAGTTACAGCCGCATCGGCAACCCGCGCGCCGCCGCCTTGAATCATTCTGCGCGCTTCTTTTTTGGAAGCCACAAAATTTAGCGCCACCAACGCGTCAATCACCGAAATCTCTGTGCTTATGTCAATCGTCGGCAAATCCCCGCCGGACGTTCCTTCTTCAAAGGTTTTACGTGCGGTTTCAGCCGCGAGCGCAGATGCCTCGGCCCCACGGCACAATTCGGTTGCCGCGTTTGCGAGTGCAATCTTGGCGATGTTGATTTCGGAGCCCGTAAGTGATTCCAAACGTTCGATCTCGTCGAGGGGCAAATCGGTGAAAAGGCGCAGGAACTTGCCGACATCACGGTCGTCCGTATTGCGCCAGAACTGCCAATAATCATAATCAGGCAGCTGTTCGCGATTGAGCCAAACCGCGCCAGACACGGACTTGCCCATTTTCGATCCATCGGCTTTGGTGATTAGCGGCGTTGTCAGGCCAAACACCTCTGCACCATCCATCCGGCGCGCCAATTCCATGCCGTTGATGATATTGCCCCATTGGTCCGATCCGCCCATTTGCAAACGGACGCCCATTGTCTTGCTGAGATGACGGAAGTCATAACCTTGCAAGATCATATAGTTGAATTCGAGGAAGGTCATCGGCTGTTCGCGCTCAAGCCGCAGCTTGACCGAAT
>NZ_JBIICH010000007.1:0-33931 GCF_044239005.1 Sphingorhabdus sp.
TCAAGTCGCTCAAAGGCCGCCATCGTGACAACCGCGTGATTCGTCGTCGTGGCCGGACCTATGTCATCAACAAGACTCAGCCACGCTTTAAGGCGCGCCAGGGTTAATTGGCCGCTGCCTGCGCAACGCGGGCAGATGGTTTTATCAAAAGACCGCTCCGAATCTGATTCGCGGGCGGTTTTTTTGCGTCTGCACTCTAGGATTGACCCATGAGCAAGATCACCACCGTCGTGTTTGATGTCGGCAAAGTGCTGTTCGAATGGGATTTGCGGCATCTTTTTGCAAAGTTGATCACCGACAAGGCGGAGCTGGAATATTTCGTCACGCATGTTGTTACGCCCGAATGGCATTTCCAGCATGATGCCGGCCGGCCCTTGGCAGAAATGACCGCGGAACGGACCGCGCTATATCCAAAATATAAAAACGAGATCGACGCGTACCGGACACGTTTTAACGAGACGATTCCAGGCCCCGTCACAGGATCGCTCGAAATCGTGCGCAAACTGGCCGAGCGCGCCATCCCGCTGTTTGCCATTACCAATTTTGGTGCGGAGTTTTGGGAGATGTTCCGCCCGACCCAGCCCATATTCGACCATTTCGGAGATATTGTCGTCTCGGGCGTGGAGAAAATGGTCAAGCCAGACCCCGATATTTATGCACTGGCACTGCGGCGCTTTGGGCTGAAGCCCGGCGAGGCGATATTCATCGACGACAATCATGACAATGTCGTCAGCGCCCGCGCCAATGGCTTTGCTGCGCATCATTTTACCGATGCAGAGAAGCTACGCCGCGAATTGGTGGCGCTTGACTTACTGGTTTAAGTTTCTTGCACGCAGAGGCGCGGAGGACGCAGAGAATATATGATTTCGTCGGCGCGCTCTGCGCCTCGACATCAACCAAAAAACATCAGCGCAAGCCCTTCCATTCAGCGCCCGTCTGTGCTTAAGCGACCGGCGAAACTCTTTATTGTCGAGGATGTAATCTCCCATGAATATCCATGAATATCAGGCCAAAGAACTGCTTGCGAAATTTGGTGTGGCTTGCCCCGCTGGTATCGCGGCGCTCAGCGTTGAAGAAGCGGTTGCCGCTGCGAAGCAATTGCCTGGTCCTCTTTATGTCGTGAAGTCGCAAATCCACGCTGGTGGACGCGGCAAGGGCAAGTTCAAGGAATTGGGTCCCGATGCAAAGGGCGGTGTTCGCTTGGCATTCAACCTCGACGAAGTTGAATCGCATGCAAAAGAAATGCTGGGTAACACGCTGGTAACGATCCAGACCGGAGCCGAAGGCAAGCAAGTCAACCGTCTGTACATCACCGATGGCGCCGACATTAAGCAGGAATTCTACCTCGCCTTGTTGGTGGATCGCGCGACCAGCCGGATTGCCATCGTTGCCTCCACCGAAGGCGGCATGAACATTGAAGACGTGGCGCATGACAGCCCCGAGAAAATCCACACCATCGTTGTCGATCCGGCAACCGGACTTCAGCCGCACCATGGCCGCAGCGTTGCAAAGGCGCTTGGCCTGACGGGTGATTTGGCCAAGCAGGCGCAAACTGTGGTTGCTGGCCTCTATGCCGCGTTTTTGGGCACCGATGCCGAACAGATTGAAATCAACCCGCTCGCTGTGTGCGAAGGCAAGAATGGCGACGAGCTGTTGGTGCTGGATGCCAAGGTTGCGTTTGATGGCAATGCGATGTTCCGCCACAAGGATCTCGCCGAGCTGCGCGACCTGACCGAAGAAGACCCTGCCGAAGTCGAAGCATCCGAATATGACCTTGCGTATATCAAGCTCGACGGCAACATCGGCTGCATGGTCAATGGCGCGGGTCTTGCGATGGCGACGATGGACATCATCAAGCTGAACGGCGAATTCCCCGCCAACTTCTTGGACGTAGGTGGCGGCGCTTCGAAGGAAAAGGTGACTGCGGCATTCAAGATCATTCTGAAGGACCCTGCTGTAAAGGGCATTTTGGTCAACATCTTCGGCGGCATCATGAAGTGCGACATCATCGCGGACGGTATCGTTGCTGCGGCAAAGGAAGTGAACCTGTCGGTGCCGCTCGTTGTCCGCCTTGAAGGCACCAATGTGCAGCAGGGCAAGGACATCCTCGCCAATAGCGGCCTGCCTATCGTATCGGCCAACGACCTTGGCGATGCAGCCGCGAAGATTGTCGCGGAAGTCCGCAAAGCAGCTTAGTGTATCGAACGCTTGACGTTCACGTCAACGTTAAGCATAGGCGCACCAGTTTAGGCGGGTATTCACTCGCCATTTGAGTCGGTATGGAAGGATGAGCAGATGAAGATCATCGTCCCCGTTAAGCGGGTCATCGATTATAATGTTAAGCCGCGGGTTAAGCCCGATGGTTCGGGTGTTGATTTGGCGAACGTCAAAATGAGCATGAACCCGTTTGACGAAATCGCGGTGGAAGAAGCACTGCGTTTGCGTGAAAAGGGCGTTGCGACCGAAGTCATCGCGGTGTCGATCGGACCAGACAAGGCGCAGGAAACTTTGCGCACGGCGCTCGCCATGGGTGCTGACCGCGCGATCCTCGTCGTTGCTGAAGATGTCGAGCCGCTCGCGGTTGCCAAGATCCTTGCGAAGGTCATGGACGAAGAACAGCCCGGCCTCGTCATTCTTGGCAAGCAAGCGATTGACGATGACTCGAACCAGACGGGCCAAATGCTCGCTGCTTTGACCGGTCGCCCGCAGGGCACATTTGCCAACACGGTCAACGTGTCCGGTGATGAAGTGCATGTTGCGCGCGAAGTCGATGGCGGTCTGCAGACGGTAGCGTTGAAGATGCCAGCCATCATCACGACCGACCTGCGCTTGAACGAGCCACGTTATGCGTCGCTGCCCAACATCATGAAAGCAAAGTCCAAGCCACTCGCGCAGAAAACACCTGCCGATTATGGTGTGGACGTTAGCCCGCGCCTGAAGACATTGAAGGTTGTTGAACCGCCTGTGCGCAGCGCAGGTATCAAGGTTGCCGACGTCGATGCGCTGGTTGCAAAGCTCAAGGAAATAGGAGTGGCCGCATGAAGACCCTCGTTTATGCCGAACATGACAATGCATCGCTGAAGGATGCAACGCTTGCGGTCGTCACCGCTGCATCGCAGATTGGCGAAGTGCATGTCCTCGTCGCGGGCTCAGGCTGCGGCGCAGTTGCCGAGCAGGCCGCAAAAATCGCTGGCGTGACCACCGTGCATGTTGCTGATGACGCAGCTTATGCGCAACAGCTCGCCGAAAATGTTGCGCCTTTGGTGGCATCATTGATGGCAACGCATGACGCGTTTTTGGCGCCAGCCACATCGAACGGCAAGAACATCGCACCACGCGTTGCTGCTTTGCTGGATGTCATGCAAATCTCCGACATCCTCAGCGTTGAAAGCGCGGACACGTTCACGCGTCCCATCTACGCGGGTAACGCAATTGCGACTGTCCAATCTTCGGATGCCAAGAAGGTCATCACCGTTCGCGGTACCGCCTTTGCCAAGGCTGAAGAAACCGGCGGTTCTGCTGCAATCGAAGCTGTCTCTGGCAGCGGCGATGCGGGCACGTCGAAGTTCGTGTCGGCCGAAATCGCAAAGCAAGAACGCCCTGAGCTAACATCGGCCAAGATCATCGTATCGGGCGGCCGCGCGCTCAAGGACTCGGCGACGTTCAGCGAAGTCATCTTGCCACTCGCCGACAAGCTTGGCGCAGGCGTTGGCGCAAGCCGCGCTGCTGTGGATGCGGGCTATGTCCCCAATGACTATCAGGTCGGCCAAACCGGCAAGATCGTTGCCCCTGAAGTCTATATCGCGGTCGGCATCTCCGGCGCGATCCAGCATCTTGCTGGCATGAAGGACTCCAAGGTCATCGTTGCCATCAACAAAGATGAAGACGCACCGATCTTCCAAGTCGCAGACATCGGCCTTGTCGGAGACCTGTTTACGGTTGTGCCTGAATTGGTCGGCAAGTTGTAACTTCTAGTAACATTGCGTAAAAATTTCAGGGCGGTCAGAAATGGCCGCCCTTTTCTTTTGAGCAACAGAAACGCAGCATCAAAACCCGCTTAAAAAGCTGCCGAGATTTTCGCCCAAATTGTCGACCGCATAGCCGCCTTCGGTCAGGACAACCGTTGGCAATTCCATTGCGGCAATGTCTTGGGCGAGCGTGGCATAATCCGATGTCTTCAGGGCGAAATTGGCGATGGGGTCGCCTTCAAACGTATCCGCGCCGAAGCTGACAATCAGGAGGCCGGGGTCAAACCGGGCAATGGCGTCTAGGGCGGTCGCTTGTGCCGCGCGAAAGGCGGTGAGCGTTGTTCCGTGCGGCAATGGCAGATTCAACGTCGTACCTTCCCCCGCACCTTCGCCGACTTCATCGGCATGGCCCCAGTAAAACGGGAAATCGGTCGCCGGGTCTGCATGCACCGAAGCATAAAAGACATCGCCCCGGTCCCAGAAAATATCCTGCGTGCCGTTGCCATGATGATAATCAATGTCGAGAATGGCGACGCGGGCGATGCCAGCGTCGCGCGCCGCTTGCGCTGCAACCGCCGCCTGATTGATGAAGCAATATCCGCCAAGATAGTCGGCCCCTGCATGATGCCCGGGCGGACGGCACAAAGCGGTGGCCACGCGGTCGCCAGCCAGCACAGCGTCAAGCGCCGATAAGGCCGACTGCGTGCTCCAATAGGCCGAGGTCCAGCTGTCGGCGGTCAATGGTGTTGAACTGTCCATGCTGTAGCGACCGGCCAAGGCGTCGATACGCGTTAGATCCAACGCGCGCCGACGCACCACTGGCCATATATAGCCCATCACATCGCCCGACCGTCCGGCGGCAAGCCAGCGGTCATACGCAGTCTTGAGATATGCGATGTACCCTGCATCATGCACCGCCAATATCGGCGCTTCCCCATGGTCGGTGGGGCTTTGCGTGGCAGACACCCCTGCACATAGCGCCTGTGCGCGCGCCGGCGTTTCCGCATAAGGGACGAAGGCACCATTATGCAGCTCTTGAACCGGCGCATGGTCGAGCTGGCGGGGATCAAAAAACAGGCGCATCGTTCGGCATATTCCAGTTTACAGGAAGCCCCGCATAGCCCGACAATATGCACTTTGCGAGAGCTTGCGCGTTTCCTGCCACCGGCATCAGCTTCATGACGACCTTCGGCACGGCCAACATCATTTCGCAATCGGTGAACGCCCAATTCCCAGACTTGCGGCTGTAGCAGTGTTTGTGTTATAACATGCGTATGAACAAGCCAATTAAAGTTATAAAAGTCGGCAACAGTGCCGGTATGATTCTTCCCAAAGAGATACTCGCCAAGCTGCGGGTGTCGCTTGGCGACGATCTGTATCTGACGGAAACCGCTAACGGCTTTCACCTGACCCCAAGCGACCCTGGCTTTGAGGCAAAGATGGCGTTGGCCGAAACGATCATGCGTGAGGACCGCGACATATTGCGCGTGTTGGCGCAGTAAGGGCCGCAATTGCCTCCGGCCATTCGAATTGAGCCCCATTGGCTCGACGCACGCGATGCGCTTGCCATCCATGACCGGCAAATTGCCGAGCATGGCGGGATTAGTGGTGTGCGCGATTCCAACTTGCTGGATTCGGCATTAGGACGACCGGTGAACCAGTGGAATTATGGCACAGACGATCCCGCTGCACTGGCTGCGGCTTATGCTTATGGTGTGGCCCGGAACCATCCTTTTGCCGATGGCAACAAACGCACAGCATGGGTACTGGCGCGTTTGTTCTTGGCGCTCAACGGGCATAAACTGACATTCGACCCACAGGACGCCACACGCATTGTTTTGGCCCTCGCCGCGGGAGAATTGTCCGAAGACGAACTCACCACCTGGTTCCGCGACAATCTTGCCTAGGGCAACAAATCGGCAGGCTGTGTTGGCTCGCTGAGTATCTTTTCCATCCGGCGCCAGCGCTCGGCTTGGTCGGGATTGCCGCGCTCGACATAACCACGCACGAGCTCTTTGCCCCAGCCATAGTTGATAACATAGCTGCGATAATGGTCGGTAAACGCCACCGATTGTTCGGCGCGCGCGGGCGACAGCAATAGATATTTTTGCGTGAGCTCAAGTGCCTGCGCGCGGGATATTTCGCCGTCGAGATACATTTTCGCGATGGTCAGCCGCGCGCCCGACAGCCTCTCGGTCATTTGCTGCATTTTCCAATAGGCATCGGCAGACTTCGGATCGAGGCCAGCGAGCGGGTACAAAATATCCCGTTCGAACGCCAAGCGCTCCTCGGCTGGAAAAGCCAGATCTATGCCATAATTGGCGCTGCCTTCGGAAAGGACGCTGGTCGGGCTGTAGAGCGGATTGACCTCATATTCGCGCCACCCTTTTGCACGCGCTAGCCGCTGTTCGACCATCAGGTTCAAAACATGGTGGCCGGGATAGCCTTCATGACAGCCCAGATCGACCGCGCGGCTGATACGGATCGGAAGGTCGGTGTTAATCTGGATCAGGCTTTTGTAATTGCCCTTATAATAATTGTAACCGGACCAGGTTTTCCCCGTCACAAATTCCATAACAAAGCTTTCGCCAACGGGGAGCGCAATGTGCTGCGCGGTGCGGCGTTTGCATTCGGCGATTGCGGCATCAAAGACAGGTTGCAGCCGCTCTTTGGGAATGGTGTACCGCTCGTTAAACGCATCGACCCGCGCTGCGAGTGGGCCCGAACCGGGAATCAGCGTCTCAAGCCTGCTTAATATAGTGTCATAATGTTCGAGCGTCATGAGCACAGGGACGGTCGCAAACTGGCCTTTGGCTTCATCATTAAACGCGAATTTGCGGCCCTGAAGCATCTGCAGCCTTGTGTCTGCGGCCACGAGCATGCCCCGCAACGCCAACGCGCGGCGGCGGTCGGCATCATCCTTTATGGTCGGCAGGCTTGCATCAATGGCAGCCGTCAGCTTGCGGGCCTCAGCAATCAGGTCGGCGAGCGAACGTGGACTGGCTTTCGCAGCTGCCTGCAACGATTCAGGTCCATAATATGCATCGACATATTCGGCTTCATGCGTTCCGGCCTCAAGCGTGAGGCGGACATAATCTTGCGAAATGCTGGCTAAAGAACGCGCCGCAACGGGAACGGCGCTGCATGCCGAAGCCAGCAACGCGGCCGTGACGATGGGATAGAAAAGCTTCATATTACATCTCCCGATATGTGCTTTTGGCGCGCGGCAAAACGCAAAATGAGATAGCCCGAAATTGCCGAAACCACCGACCCCATCAAAACGCCAATTTTGACCGCGTCGGATTGTTCCGGCCCGACAAAAGCAAGGCCGCCGATAAACAGGCTCATGGTGAAACCTATCCCGCACAGCAACGCGACGCCATAGACGTGCACCCAGCTGGCATCCTTTGGACGGACGGCAATTCCAAACTTCACGGAAAGCCAGACGCTTGCGAAAATGCCGATCTGTTTGCCCAGGAACAGCCCCATGGCAATGCCCAGCGGAAGCGGGGCAGCCAGTGCCGCCAAGCTTGTGCCCGCCAGCGAAACGCCCGCGTTGGCAAAGCCAAATATCGGCACAATGAAAAATGCGACGGGCTTCACCAACGCATGTTCAAGCCGGTGCAACGCCGAATCTTCGGCATCGGGCGCTGCGATTGTCCGGTGAAACGGAATGGCAAATGCGGCCATGACCCCGGCAATCGTGGCATGAACGCCAGACAGCAATGTCGCATACCACAGCAACGCCGCGAGGATGATGTAAGGCCAAAGTACATGCACCCGAAAACGATTGAGCGCCATCATCGACAACCAGATCGCACCTGCTGCAGCCAATGCCATGACGTTCAGTTCCGCGGTGTAGAACACAGCAATGATGGCGACCGCGCCCATATCATCGACAATTGCAACCGTGGTTAAAAACAGTTTCAAAGATGCAGGGGCGCGGCTGCCCAATAAAGCCAGCACGCCTATGGCAAATGCAATATCGGTTGCAGCAGGTATCGCCCAACCGCGGTGCAGATCGGGATCGCCACCCGCCACACCCAGATAGATCAGCGCCGGAACAACCATGCCCGCCGCGGCTGCAATGATGGGAAGACGCCTGTCATTCCATGTTGAAAGATGGCCGTCGACAAATTCGCGCTTAATCTCCAGCCCGACCAACAGGAAAAATATCGCCATCAGCCCGTCATTTATCCAGAGATGGACGGTCATCGGACCAAGTTTTGGCGTCAATTCCGGCCCAATCACCGCGTGCACGAAATGGGCATAGCTATCGGCAAAAGGCGAATTGGCGACAAGCAGCGCCAAAGCCGCTGCCACCATCAGCAAAATGCCGCCGGCCGCCTCGCTGCCGAGGAACGCACGCAATGCGGATTGTTTGGGTCGCTTTTGGGGCGTTTCAGTCATCGTCCAGCTATATGCCCGCCCGCATAATTGATAGCAAGCGCAGCACAAAACATTAAGCAAATCCCTTGCCTTAGCGGTTTCGGTTGGTCTAGAAACTTCCAAAAGGGCATTAAATATGGCCAATATGGCGGGATTGAATCGGACTATTGAGGACACAGATACGGATCCGATGGCGGATGAATCGGTTGAGCTGACCGAAGGTCAAAAAGCGTGCCTGAGGCTGGTCGACGACCACATGACGTCCAAAGAAATCGGCCGTTCTCTGGGAATTTCACACTTCACTGTCGATCAACGATTGGACGCCGCGCGGCGCAAGTTGAACGCCGCAACGCGCAAGGATGCCGCCAAAATTTTTGCGGCTATTGAACAACGCACCATATCCGAGCCATTCGTATACGAAACGCAAGACCTTGAGCGAGAGCAATATACCGCTAGCCAGAACGGGCTACCGAAGCGGATGGGACGGGTCGTTGCGAAAATTGCTGCACGCGTTTCCATTCCGCCCATCGGTGGCGAAAGACATGATTTATCCCCCAAGGATATCGTGGTTCAATCGCTGAATATTGCATTTTTCAGCACAGTGGCGTTTGCATTTGTTGTTACTGTTTTGACGGGTACGTTTCGACTGTTTCAATAAACGTCCTTCGCTGGCTGAAGCTGAGTTCAGATCAAGAGGGAGACAGTTTATGGTGAATTTCGAACATGAGACCGCCCGCCAATTGGCATCTGACATCCGGTCGACCCACCAATCGATAGATAACGCGCTTGCGGATCTCGCCAGCCTTACTTTTTCGGTCATTGATGTGTGCCGAAATTCCGACGCACCGCCTGCGCATACACAGGCTGCGATCGAAGGCGTGGCGAACGGACTGACCATGATGGTCGATGCCCGCAAGGGCTTTGTCAACGCGCACCGCAAAATCGTCGTCGCCCAACGCGACAGCAATCTTCAAGAAATCAACTTCGGCTGCGTGGGCCCCGGTCCGCTTACCCGACCAGCCGGTCTTCGGGTCGTAAACAGCTGATGCTGGGCGCCCTTGCCCGGACGCGGGCTATATTCTGAGGACGGGCAAGGGATGGATATTCTCCAGTCAGCTTTCATTTTCGCGCTTCTGCTGTGCACGCTTTATGCGGGCATCAATGGCGGACGTACCGGCAAGGCTGGCGCTGCCATTTTCATCGTTGCGACAATATTGAGCGCCGCTGCCGCAACGATGAACCCCAGTTGGGCAACGACATCTTATGGACTGTTCGCCGTGGATGGGGGCTGCTTGCTTGCACTCATTATTCTGGCGCTGAACAGTAACCGTTATTGGCCGATATGGGCGATGGGATTCCAAACCGTGGCCGTCGCAACGCACATGGCTACGCTTTGGATTCCCGGTTTCGTCCCGAAATCCTATCAGGCCTTATTATCCTTTTGGGCGATACCGATCCTGTGGGTGATGGTCATGGGTACGCGCAAAGACCGCCAATATGAACGGGGCAAAGTCCAGACCGCGTGAAACAACATCTTTTCGGAACACTGCATATCAAAACGGCGCGACATCGATCGCAGCTGGTTGAGGGGTCGCACCTGTGCCTAACTGGATTTTCCCAATCGCCGAAACAGCACAGCGTGAACTGTTACTGTTCAGCGCGATCTGGCTGTTGATTGGCGCCATTGACGATCTGTGCGTCGATGCCATCTGGGCAGTCAGGCGGCTGTACCGAAAAATTGCCTTTTATTGGCACAGGCCGCCCATGACGGTGGATGAATTGCCGGTAAAGTCGGGGCCCGGGCTGATTGCGGTGTTAATACCGGCATGGGGCGAGGCAGCGGTGATCGGCACGATGCTCGCCAACTGCACACGCAGCTGGGCCAACAGCGGATGCGAGTACCGGATATATGTTGGCTGTTACCCAAATGACCCGCACACATCGGCCGCAGTCATTCGGGCTGCAAAGCGCAACCCGGTTATCACGCTCGTATTGGTCAACCATATGGGCCCCACCACCAAAGCCGATTGCCTCAATAGCCTTTGGAAGGCGCTGCGCGCCGATGAAATCGCGGGCGGTTACAAGGCCAAAGCCATTGTCCTGCATGACGCCGAAGACGCCGTCCACGCCGATGAGCTTCGGGTGTTCGACAGGCTGATCGCCATTGGCGGCGCGGTGCAATTGCCGGTCATTCCGGTGCGGACAAAAAGTTCGCGATGGATCAGCGGGCATTATTGCGACGAATTTGCCGAAGCCCATGGCAAGAATATGGTGGTGCGCGAGGCGATTGGCGCGCGATTGCCGCTGGCTGGCGTCGCCTGCGCG
Organism: Sphingorhabdus sp.; assembly: GCF_044239005.1. GTDB lineage: Bacteria > Pseudomonadota > Alphaproteobacteria > Sphingomonadales > Sphingomonadaceae > Sphingorhabdus_B. Next base: position 10,683 of record NZ_JBIICH010000007.1, read on the forward strand.
ATTGAACGCAATCTGATGGGCCGCTTGGCCATTATGAACGGCGGCGATCCGTTCGATCCGAACAGCCTGACCGAGGATTATGAGCTGGGCATGCGTATTGGGGCTGCCGGCGGACGCACCATCATGGCGCGAATTTTGGACAGCAATGGCAAGCTGATAGGGACAAGATCCTGCTTTCCCGATACGCTCTCAAGTTCGGTCCGCCAAAAAACCCGTTGGCTGACGGGCATTGCCCTTGCCGGTTGGGACAGGCTGGGGTGGAACGGCAATCTCGCGCAGAAATGGATGTTGCTTCAAGATCGCCGGTCGATACTCGCCGCGATCGTGTTGAGTGCAGCCTATGCCTGCATCTTGCTGACGGCGATTTTGACGGTGGCTGAAACACAGGGCATGCACCAGCCGAAACCGTTGGCGCCGACACTGATCATCCTTTTGTGGTGTAACGCGGCCTTCCTTTTCTGGCGGCTGTTTGTTCGGGCCGGCTTTGTCGCCGCGCTGTACGGTCCAAAAGAGGCACTGCTGTCGATCCCGCGCAGCGTCATGACGAACATTATCGCGATCATGGCCGCGCGGCGGGCCTGCATGGTCTATGCACGGCATTGTTTCGGGGTGCCGCTGCGTTGGGACAAAACCGCCCACCATATTGTCCCTGCGCCATTGGTCCGGCCCGACTGATGCGCGGGCGCGCCTTGGCATCGATAGCTTTGCTCTGTGGAACGTGGGTCACGGCCCGCATCGCCGTCACAACGATGGATATCAGGGCCGTACGCCAGGCCGATCATGGAACATATCTAAATCCAGTCCGCATTGGGTCCGTGCCGAAGCTGCCGAGCACCCCAACATTCACCCGGCAAAGTCCGAGACACAGCGTTGCGGCCCCCGCGGTGCGGCACGGCCAAAATAGCAAAGGAAAGATCGCCCTCCCGCCGGAGGGCACAGCCCCATTGTTCTTCAGCGCAGGCACGCCTGCGCGGATGTCTCCTCCCGCATTCCTTCCGACTGACCCCGATGTCGTCAGCGAAATCAGTGCGCCGTTTCCAAACGCTAAGGCTCCGCAAGGATTTGAGGTCTATGCCTATAGCTTTTGGCGGCGGGGCAGTTCCCCCGCTGGAACACTGGGCAACGGGCAATATGGCGGAAGTCAAAGTGCCATGATTGCCGCAATCCCTGTACTGCGCTTCTCCGGCAACCCTGGCCTCTCGCGCCTGTCCATGGCTGGCCGGATATCGGTTGCGCATGGCAGCGTGCGTGAAAGAGAGTTGGCAGCAGGGGGGCGTTGGCGACCCGTTGCGCGCATTCCGGTGCAGGTCATTGCCGAGCGTAGATTTCGCGAAAACCGACCCGACGCATTTGCGGCCTTGGTCGCTGGCGGGCAGTCTGGCGTAAAATTGCCGCTTGGTTTCCGGTTGGATGGCTATGGTCAGGCCGGATTTGTTTCGGGGCAAGGCGGCGGCCCCTTTGCCGATGTGGCGGCGCACGCACATCGTCCAATCGCACAATCGCAAAACGCATCTTTTGCGATTGGCGCAGGGATTTGGGGCGGCGGGTAAGACAATGTCATGCGCATCGATGTCGGCCCAAATATCCGCGCAAATGTGACCGCGGGCAGCGCATTATTCCAATTTGACGCAAGCTGGCGTTGGCGCGTTGCGGGCCACGCACAGCCGGGCCATGGGCCAGCGGTAACATTGTCCACCAGTTTCTAAGCACCAGCCTTTATCCTGCCGCTAAATGCCGTTAGGGTCCGTTGGTCAAACATGGATATCTATCTTCCTATCGCCAATTTGTCGGTCAATGCGCTGGTCATCATCCTGCTGGGTGGCGGCGTCGGCGTGTTGTCTGGAATGTTTGGTGTTGGCGGCGGGTTCCTGACCACGCCGCTGCTTATTTTCTACGGCATCCCGCCAGCCGTTGCCGCAGCATCCGCATCCACGCAGGTAACCGGCGCAAGTGTATCGGGCGTTTTTGCGCATATGAAACGCGGCGGTGTCGATTTCCAAATGGGCGCTGTTCTCGTGTTTGGCGGCATTTTCGGCACAGCTGCGGGCGCGGCGATCTTTGAAGTATTGGAAGCGCTTGGCCAGATCGATACCGTCATCAACATCCTGTACGTCATCATGCTGGGCAGCATCGGCGGGATGATGGCGAAAGAAAGCCTGACCAGCGTGCGCGCGACCCGTGCCGGTAAACCCGTGCCTGCGGCAAAACGGCGGCACCATCCCTTGGTCGCCAATTTGCCGATGCGTTGGCGTTTCTACCGGTCGGGCCTGTATATTTCGCCACTCGCACCGCTGATATTGGGTTTCATCACGGGCATTATGACCATGCTGTTGGGCGTGGGCGGTGGTTTCATCATGGTGCCCGCCATGCTCTATTTGCTTGGCATGGGTGCGCAGGTTGTGGTGGGCACATCTTTGTTCCAGATATTGTTCGTCACCATGGCATCGACCATGATGCACAGCCTGACCACCAAGGCCGTCGACATTGTGCTGGCGGTATTCTTGCTGATCGGAAGTGTCACGGGCGCGCAAATTGGCGCACGATTGGCGCAACGGATGCGCCCCGAATATCTCCGCCTGTTTTTGGCAATCATTGTCCTGCTCGTCGCCATACGGATGGCGCTTGGCCTTGGCTGGCGTCCGGACGAAATCTACACGTTGCAAGCCCTGTGATGCGCTTGATCGCCCTGTTCCTGTTTTTGCTGCCGGTGGCGGCGGGCGCCCAAAATGTGCCCAAGCTGGTGCCCGATGTGTCGCAGCGCGAAATCAATATTCAATCGGGATTCACCGGCGCTGAAATGTTGTTATTTGGCGCGATCATTTACCCGCGCGGCGTTGCGCCGGAGGGTCAAGTGGACGTCGCCGTGGTCCTGCGCGGGCCAACGCGTCCCGTCACGCTGCGCGAAAAGCAGAAGATTGCAGGCATCTGGATTAACGCCGACAGCACCGATTTTCGCTCTGTCCCTGCTTATTACGCAATCGCATCATCCCGCCCGCTGCGCGATATCGTTGATAGTAAGACCGCGGCCATTTACGAACTTGGCCTCGAAAGATTGCAATTGTCGCCCAGCGGTGAAGTTGATGCGGCAGAGCAAAAACGCTTTGTCGATGGCCTTGTCGATCTGAACCGCCGCAACGGCCTGTTCCGGCAAGAGGCAGGCACCGTCGAAATCACCGATCAGGTATTGTACCGCGCGCGGCTCAATATTCCATCGAGCGTGCCCGTTGGCACATATACCGCCGAAACATTGTTGATCCGCAATGGCCGCGTCATTGTGGCGGACGACAATGTCCAAGTGCGGATACGCAAAACCGGGTTTGAGCAACTGGTAACCGTCATGGCGCAGGATTATGCCTTGTTCTATGGTGCGATGGCGGTGCTTGTATCATTGCTGCTTGGCTGGTTCGCCGGATATGTTTTCCAGCGCTTTTAAGCCGGCCTAACGGGGCCATTTCCATCCCCATGGTAAATATATCTTTACCTTCTGTACCTATCGCTGGCCGCTTCCTTACATCAAAGGCAGTTGAACGATGGATATGACAGAGCATCGGCCGTCTACGTCCGCAGAACCCATTGAACGGGGACAAACAGAAGCGACGGATGCGCTGCACCCTATCGGCTTTGTTATGGACATTGCCGGATCCAGTTCTCAAATTACCCTCGACGCCAGCATATTAACCAAGCTGATGTCACATGGCGATCCCAGCATTGCGATGGCCGGACAAGTGGGCAGCCAAATCAAGATTCGCATTGGCCATAATTGGCTGCTCGCAAGTATCCGCACACAGCGCATGCATGACCGTGACCATGGGGTCATTATGGCGCAAGTCGACTTTCTGGGCGAAGGCGACGAAGAACGCCTGACCGGAAAGATTTCCAATTTCCGCCGCGGGGTTACGCGTTATCCGATCCCCGGAAGCGAAGTCTATGCGGTGTCGAGCGCGGACATGAGGCAAGTTTATGCCACCGACGCGCGCGCACATGTTGAAATCGGCACCGTTGTCCCAACCCAGGATATTCGCGGCGCGCTATATGTCGACGCGCTGCTCGGTAAGCATTTCGCACTCGTGGGTTCAACGGGTACCGGCAAATCAACCTGCGCCGCTCTCATCGTGCATAAAATGTGCGAGATCGCCCCTGACGGCCATATTGTTATGATTGATCCACATGGCGAATATAGTGCGGCGTTCAAACAAAATGGCGCGTTGTTCGACGTGAACAATCTGGCCATGCCGTATTGGATGATGAACTTTGCCGAACATTGCGAAGTGTTCGTCACCTCCACCGGCGACGACAGGCAAATTGACTCAGACATTCTCGCCCGATGCCTGTTGCAGGCGCGGGCCAAAAACCGGATTGCCGAAACAATTGGCAAGCTGACGGTGGATGCGCCAATCCCCTATTTATTGTCTGATCTGACCAACATCATCCAGAATGAAATGGGTAAGCTCGACAAGGCAACGTCGTCCGCGCCGTTCATGCGGTTGAAGAGCAAAATTGACGAGCTGAAAGCCGACCCGCGCTACAATTTCATGTTTTCGGGCCTGCTGGTGGGCGACACCATGGCCGATTTTATCGGTAAGATTTTCCGTCTGCCATCACATGGCAAACCGATTTCGATTATTGATGTGTCCGGCGTGCCTTCCGACATCACGTCGACCGTTGTCGCGGTGCTATCGCGTCTGGTGTTTGACTATGCCATCTGGTCGCGCAACGAAGCGCAGCGCCCCATCCTGCTCGTCTGCGAAGAGGCCCATCGCTACATTCCGTCCGATCGCGTTTTCAAAAACAGCGCGGTGCGCTCCATCCTTGAACGCATTGCCAAGGAAGGCCGTAAATATGGTGTGTCGCTGGGCCTGATTACACAGCGTCCATCCGATTTGGCCGAAGGCGTGCTGTCGCAATGCGGCACGATCATTTCGATGCGATTGAACAACGAACGCGATCAGGCATTTGTCCGCGCCGCCATGCCCGAAGGCGCGCGCGGCTTCCTGGATGCCGTCCCTGCCTTGTGCAACCGCGAATGCATTATCTGCGGCGAAGGTGTCAGCATTCCCATCCGCGTGTCGCTCGACCATTTGGAAGCGGATAAACGCCCGGCATCGGAAGACCCGCTGTTTAGCGCGCTTTGGCGCGAAACAGGGGGCGAAGCCGAAATATTGGACCGCGTCGTGCGCAGGTGGCGTGCGCAGGGGCGGTGATTGCCGCTGCACGGGCTGGAGGCATCTCCAAGCTTGCAATGTAGGATTGGCTTTGAGAATATCGCCACGCGCACGCGAAAACGCGCACGGCTCTTTCTCAATGTTGAGGCCACCTGAAATAAGTCAGAGCCGCATTTGCCGTTAAAGCGACAAAGCAGACAGTAAAAATGCTGTCTGACGTTGCTTTTGTCGCCTTAGGGTCAGGACAAAGAGCGCCGTTTTCTTCATGGGCATCCGTCCGTAAAATCTAGTATTGCCCTGAACTGCAGATCATTCGTTGAGGTTCGGCCTGAGATACTGCCGTGCCCGATCCAAATCGAGTGCGCGCCGTGCGGCATAGTCCGCAACCTGATCTTCGCCAATCCGCGCAACGCCGAAATATTCGGCTTGGGGGTGCCCGAAATAAAATCCGCTGACCGCTGCGGTAGGCAACATGGCAAAGCTTTCGGTCAGGGTAATGCCCGTTTTCTGGGTCGCATCCAACAGGTCGAACAATATCGGCTTCAGGCTGTGGTCCGGACATGCGGGGTAACCCGGAGCGGGCCGGATGCCCCGATATTCTTCACGGTTCAGCGCCTCGATGGTGAACTGCTCGTCGGGCGCATAGCCCCATAATGTTGTGCGGACATGCTCGTGCATCCGCTCGGCAAAAGCTTCGGCCAAACGGTCGGCGAGCGCTTTCAACATGATGTCGGAATAATCATCAATATTGGCTTTGAACTGCGCCAAATGCGCGCCGATGCCATGGCCAGTGGTCACGGCAAAGCCGCCAATCCAGTCGCCATCGCGGCTGATGAAATCGGCCAGACACATGTTCGCCCTGCCTTCGCGCTTGGCGATTTGCTGCCGCAGAAACGGCAGGCGAATATGGGCTTCCGTCTGTTCGCAATAGACGACAACATCGTCGCCATCGCGCTGGCATGGCCACAGGCCAGCAACGCCCTTTGCGCGGAGCCATTTTTCGCTGACAATTTTATCGAGCATCGCATTGGCATCGGCAAACAGGCTGGTGGCGCTTTCGCCAACGACTTCGTCGGTCAGAATATCGGGGTAATTCCCATGCAATTCCCATGCGCGGAAAAACGGGGTCCAATCGATATAATTGCGCAGATCCGCAAGGTCCCAATCATCATAGACATGCACGCCAGGCTGTAATGGCGGGGCGGGCTTTTGCGCCTCGTCAATCTCGAACGCATTGGCGCGGGCTTCCTCCAGCGAAGCCAATGGCTTTGCGGTCTTGCCAGCACGGGCATCGCGGATGTGGCTATATTCGGCGCGGGTGTCAGCGACGAACTTTTCGGCCATGGTGTCGCTGACCAATGTGCCCGCAACACCGACAGCACGCGAAGCATCGAGCACATGAATGACGGGACCCGAATAGACAGGCTCAATCCGCAACGCCGTATGCGTTTTGGACGTGGTCGCGCCGCCGATCATCAACGGCATCGTCATGCCCGCCTTCTGCATTTCTTCAGCGACGGTGACCATCTCGTCCAACGAAGGCGTGATCAGGCCGGACAGTCCGATCATGTCGGCATCATGGTCGACCGCCGCCTTCAATATGTCTTGCCACGGGACCATCACGCCCAGATCGACAATCTCGAAGCCATTACATTGCAGCACAACGCCAACGATATTCTTGCCGATGTCATGGACGTCGCCCTTGACGGTCGCCATGATGATCTTGCCCTTGCCCTTCGCGCCGACTTCTTTCTCGGCCTCGATATAAGGGAACAGATGCGCGACCGCTTTTTTCATAACGCGCGCCGATTTCACGACCTGCGGCAGAAACATTTTGCCCGACCCAAACAGGTCGCCAACAACATTCATGCCGTCCATCAATGGGCCTTCAATAACCTCGATAGGCCTACCACCAGCCGCCTTGATCGCAAGCCGCGCTTCTTCGGTGTCGTCGACAATATGCGCATCAATGCCTTTGACCAAGGCATGCTCAAGGCGCTTCTTGACCTCCCAGCCGCGCCATTCGGCCTCGGCCTTTTCCTGCGCTACGTCCGTGCCGCGATATTTCTCGGCTAAGGTGATGAGGCGCTCGGTGGCATCGGGGTCGCGGTTGAGGATCACATCTTCGCACGCCACCCGCAGTTCCGGATCAATATCGTCATAGATATCCAACTGCCCGGCGTTAACGATCGCCATATCAAGGCCGGCAGGGATCGCATGATATAAGAAGATCGAGTGCATCGCGCGGCGCACAGGCTCGTTACCGCGGAAGGAAAAAGACAGGTTGGAAAGGCCGCCCGAATAATGCGCATGCGGGCATAGAACGCGCAGCTCTTTAAGCGCCTCGATAAAATCGACGCCATAATTGTTATGCTCTTCAATCCCCGTTGCCACCGCAAAAATATTAGGATCGAAAATGATATCTTCGGGCGGGAAACCAATGCCGACCAGCAAATCATAAGCGCGCTTGCAGATTTCGACCTTGCGCTCTTTGGTGTCCGCCTGACCAGTTTCATCGAACGCCATCACGACAACAGCCGCGCCATAGGCCATGCACAGCCGCGCGTGATGCAAAAAGGCTTCTTCGCCTTCTTTCATCGAAATCGAATTCACGATGGGCTTTCCCGAAACGCATTTCAGCCCCGCCTCAATGACGCTCCATTTGGAACTGTCGATCATCAACGGCACGCGCGCAATATCTGGCTCGGCAGCGATCCGTTTGATGAACGTGGTCATCGCCTTATGCGCGTCGAGCAGACCTTCATCCATATTGATGTCGATAATCTGCGCGCCATTTTCGACCTGGTCGCGCGCGACTTCGACAGCGGCTTCATAGTCGCCGGACAGAATGAGCTTCTTGAACTTCGCACTGCCGGTGACGTTCGTACGTTCACCGATGTTGACGAAGCGGGAGGAGGAGGATGTCATATTGATGTTCAGCTTTAAGGAGTTCAGGCGGCCATGATGAAGGGTTCGAGGCCAGCGAGCCGCGTGACCACTTGTGGCTGCGGGATGCTGCGCGGGGCGCGGCCCTCAACGGCCTTGGCTATCGCGGCAATATGCGCAGGCGTCGTACCGCAACAACCGCCGACGATGTTGACCAGCCCGTCATCAAGCCATTGGCCAATCAGCTGCGCCGTCGTTTCGGGTAGCTCGTCATATTCGGCAAGGTCATTGGGCAGGCCCGCATTGGGATAGGCCATGACAAGCGCATCGGCTTGCTTTGACAAAGCGGCCAAATGCGGACGCAATAGGTCAGCGCCGAACGAGCAATTCAACCCGATGGTCAGTGGTTTGACGTGCCGGATCGCGGCCCAAAATGCCTCAACCGTATGCCCCGACAGATTGCGACCGGCCATATCGGTGATTGTCATCGATATCATCAAGGGCACGTCCCTACCCGATGCCAATGCGGCTTCCTGCGCCGCCATGGCTGCGCATTTGGCGTTTAACGTATCGAAAATCGTTTCAATCAGCAGGAAATCCACGCCGCCTTCGATGAGCGCGTCGCATTGTTCGCGATAGACGCCTTTCAGATAATCGAAGTCGATTTCGCGATAGCCGGGGTCATTGACGTCTGGTGATAACGACAATGTCTTGTTCGTTGGCCCGATTGAGCCTGCAACAAAGCGCCGCTTGCCGTCTTCCGCTTCTGCGGCGTCACAACAGGCGCGCGCGAGTTTTGCCGAATCGATGTTCAATTGCTGGACCAGATGTTCGCAGGCATAATCAGCCATGCTGATCTTCGTGGCGCTGAAGGTATTGGTTTCAATCATGTCCGCGCCAGCGCTCAGATAAGCACTGTGGATGGCGCCAACCACGTCAGGCCGTGTGATGGACAATAGGTCGTTATTGCCCTTTTGATCGTGCGTCAGTTCCAATGACCCGCGATAGTCCGCCTCGGATAATTTATACCCCTGAATGGCGGTCCCATAGCCGCCGTCGAAGACCAAAATTTGCTTGGCCGCTCTTGCAACAAATGCCTCACGCGGGGTCATACCGCTTGCTCCTGCGCAGCGCCAGAGGGCCGTTTTCCAAGCAAATGGCAAATAGCATAAGACAGCTCGGCCCGGTTGAGCGTGTAGAAATGGAAATCGCGCACACCGCCCGCATATAATCTGCGGCACATTTCGGCTGCGATGGTAGCCGCGACAAGTTGCCGGGCAGGTGGATGGTCATCCAACCCTTCAAACAAATGCTCCATCCACACGGGAATTGCGGTGCCGGTCATGGCGGACATGCGTGTGATTGCCGCAAAATTTGAAACCGGCATGATACCCGGCACGATTTCGGCGTCGACACCCGCGGCGGCCACAGCATCACGAAAACGGAAGAATGTTTCAGGTTCAAAGAAAAATTGCGTGATTGCCCGGCTCGCGCCTGAATCCAGCTTGCGCTTCAGAAAGTCGATATCGCTTGCAGCGGACAATGCTTCTGGATGCGTTTCGGGATAGGCACTGACCGATATCTCGAACGGATGGAGCTTACGCAACCCTTCGACCAATTCCGCGGCGCTGGCATAGCCGTCGGGATGCGGGACAAATTTACCGTCTGAGCCTGGTGCATCTCCGCGCAGCGCAACGATGTGCCGGACACCAGCCTCCCAATAGGCATTTGCGACGTCAGCAATTTCGCTCTTTGATGCTTCGACGCAGGTTAAATGCGCCGCCGCTGGAATATTGGTTTCGCGCGCAATGCGGGCAACGGTGTTATGCGTCCGCTCGCGCGTTGTCCCGCCGGCCCCATAAGTGACCGAGACAAAGCGCGGGGCAAGCGGCGCGAGCGTTACTACCGAATCCCAAAGCTGCTCTTCCATCTTTTCGGTTTTGGGCGGGAAGAATTCAAAACTGATTTCGCAATCACCGGCAAGACCGGCAAAAAGAGGCGCGGCCAGCGCCCGGCTGGCTTCCTGCATCTGGTCGAACGGGAGAATCATGCAACAATCCTTAAGTTGTTTTTTGGACGCGGGGTGGCGAACGACAGCTTTTGCCCCATCCACACTTTTACAATGAGTTCCCCGGACTCAAGTGCGGCCTGATGCACCATCTGCAGGCCATGCGCCGAGAACGCATTGCGCATAAATTCGTCCGTAAAGCCAAGCCGGGCATGGGCATGAACCGTGCGGAGCTCTTCATGGTCGTGGGCCGCGAAATCGACGATCACGAGCCGTCCATCTTGCGCGACTGTCCGGATGGCTTCGGCAATAACTGCCTCAGGGTCTTGGGCGTAATGCAGCACTTGGTGGAAAATGACGGTATCGAATTCACCATCGCCCACGGGTAGCATGTTAAAGTCACCCAGCTTGATTTCGACCTTGCTCGCGATATCGGCGCTGAAATTCGCTATCTTTGCGCGGGCAAGCCGCAACATTTCGGGGCTATTGTCCAAAGCGACAAAGCGGCTTGCGCTCTCCGCAAACAATTCCACAATGCGGCCAGTCCCTGTGCCAACGTCCAATACACGGCCCAAAGGCGCGCTATGCAAAATCTGCGCAATCTTCGCCTCAACTTCTGAATCAGCAACATGCAGTGATCTGAGGAAATCCCATTCTTCTGCATGTGCCGCAAAATAGGATGCGGCCATATTGGTACGCGCGTTGCGGACCTCGTCCAGCCGCGCCAGATCCTTTTGAAACGCCTTCGCCTGCGTAACATCGGCTTCTGTCAGCAACGACGTCAGGCGTCCGTCCTCCAAAACAGCGCCAGGCCGCAGGAAAACCCAACTTCCTTCTTTGCGTCGTTCCAATAATCCAGCTTCATCCAATATACGGATATGCCGGGAAACGCGGGGCTGGCTTTGGTCCAATATCTGCACTAACTCACCCACCGACAGTTCAAGCCGAAGCACGAGAAATACGATTCGAAGCCGGGTCGGGTCGGCTAGAGCGCGCATAATGTTCAGCAAATTGATCATTTCACCATCATATAAAGAAATCTTTATATCAAGTCAATCCGCTCAAATCTCCCGCATTTTCTACCGTTCTGGTAGAGTTAAGTGCGATTTTGAGGCCAATCAGCCTGCCGGAATAAAAAAGCGCATTGCCACCGAATTGTGAACGGGCTAGAGGGCTGTCCGCAGACATTACTGCATTCGTTGTGGTGTGCCTGTCAGGTTTTCATAAGTTTTGCTAGGGGGTTTCCCATATGAAGAAAATTGCTGTATCTCTCGTTCTTGCCGCTTCGCTCGGTTTGGCTGCTTGCTCAGGTGCTGAAGAAGCAACCACAGAAGCAACAGAAGCAACCACAGAAGCTCCTGCTGAAGCTGCTGACGCAGCTGTAGAAGGCGCTGAAGCTGCTGCAACTGAAGCTGCTCCTGCTGCTGACGCTGCTGCTGCTCCTGCTGCAGACGCTGCTGCTGCTGCACCTGCTGCAGACGCTGCGAAAGAAGCTGCGAAGTAATATTCGCGCTTTTCAGCGAAAGCTTTTGATAAGGGCTGTTCTGCTTGCAGGACGGCCCTTTTCTTTGTCCGCCTTAGACACGTTGGATGCCGCGCGCGGCGCTCCAACCGGAACATCGCCATAAGGCATCAGTTCTGGTGGTATGAAGCCACTGTGCGCGATACAAATTGCATGAACGTCATCCGTTGCGGAATAGACGCCGTCGTGCTGCCCATCATCACCGCGATAGCGTAACGCGTGCCATCTGGCGCGGTCATAATCCCGATATCATTATATCCCGTGGACACCGGCGGCAAAACCTGTCCGGTTCCTGTCTTGTGCAAAAAGCTCCAACCCGCAGGAACGCCCGCCTTCAACCGGTTGGGTCCACTTGACGTCCGCGACATGATATCGAGCATGAGGCGCGTTGAAGACGCCGACAACAGCTCGCCCTTAGCAAGCTTTGCCAAGGCGCGGACAATGGCTTGCGGACTTGCCCCATCGATTGGGTCGTTCAGATAGCGGTCAAGCGCCGCCTTGCGGGTTGCCAACGGCACGGCATCGCGCGCAGCATAAAAGCGCCGACCAATTGCATATTCCTGTTTCCAGTCGAGACCGGCAATGCCGCTTTGCAACGCGCGTTCGCCCGGCCCAAAGCGGATCGCACCCAAATTCTTGCGCGCGATAAAACTCTTTACCGCTTGCGGGCCGCCCACGGTGCGCAGCAACGAGTCATTGGCGGTATTGTCACTCGCGCGAATGGACGTCTCCAGCAGATTGAGAACCGAAACCTCAATGCTGCCATTGGCAATTACCTGATCACGGATTGGTTGATGAAAAACCGCCAGATCATCCCGTGTGATCCGCACTTTCTGATCGAGGCGAAGTTTCCCTTGATCGACCATGTCCAACACGGTGAGCGCAACCCAGGTTTTGGATACGCTTTGTTGGGGAAACAATTCATCCATCCTGCGGCCCAAAACCCATTCGCCGCCATCCAAGCGCATAATGGCAACACCAGTCCGCCCCGGGAACAAACGCCATTGATCTTGAATCAGATTTTCCAGACCGGCAGGCGGCCGTACAATTGCGGGACGTGCGGGCGCTACAACTGCTGGTGCTGGGGCCATTGCTGCTGGCGGCGCAGGCCCCCGACGCACTGGCGCAGATACGCACCCCGATAAAACGGACAACAGCGCCAAAGACGCAAGGCCTGTTTGGATAGCTTTATGCACACGCTTCTTGGTCTTCGAAAACATTTCAGCCATGAAGCTGCAATAGAGGCCTCACAGTCCATCTGTCACCGACAAAGGTCATTTTTGCGACCAATGATTCGATGGCGTCGACGAGACGAGTCCCGATCAACAGTTGGGATCGTTCGGCAGGTCCGTCTTGCGCGGGATTTTGGGCAACCTGTTTAAATAGACTCAGCCACGACCGCGATAGGGGGCAACGCCCTGATCAGGGAGCCACAAGCCCTTTGGCGGCTCCCCCGATTGCCAGAACACATCGATAGGAATTCCGCCGCGCGGATACCAATAACCGCCGATACGCAGCCAATGCGGCTTCATTTCGGTGAAAAGCCGCTGCCCTATGCCGACAGTGCAATCTTCGTGGAACGCGGCGTGATTGCGGAACGAACCCAAGAAAAGCTTCAGCGACTTTGATTCAACGATGCTTTTGTCCGGCGCATAATCGATGACGAGATGCGCAAAATCGGGTTGCGCAGTGACCGGACATAAAGACGTAAACTCAGGCACGGCAAAGCGTGCCAGATACAGCGTGTCGGGGCGCGGATTGGGGACATAATCCAGCTCGGCCTCTTCAGGCGTTTGGGGAAGTGCGCTTTGCGCACCCAGATACATCGGCTTTAGTTCGTCAGTCATAGCTGCGCATTTAGCGGTTTCACCACGGGAAGCAAACGGGTCATCGCGATTGCGCAAGATATGCACTTCGCGCGCATGCCAAAACGCATGCGGATGGGTCAACGCGGGCTTTTTCCTGAAAACCTGTATCGTGCCCCGGACATGGCCTCGCTAACGCTCCGATCATGACGACATTGATTCCGGTACTCGGCGACCAACTAAGCCATGCGCTTTCGTCATTGGCGGGGCAGGACAAAAAGACGTGCGTCATTTTGATGGCCGAACTCGATGAAGAGACGACCTATGTGCCGCACCACAAATCCAAAATGGTGTTCATATTATCGGCAATGCGCCACCATGCCGAAGACCTGCGTACAGCCGGATGGACCGTCGACTATGTGACGCTGACCGACCCTGAAAACAGCGGCAGTTTTACCGGCGAACTCGCCCACGCGATGGAACGCCATAGCGCATCCGCCATCTGCGTCACCGAAGCTGGCGAGTGGCGGGTGAAGGCCATGCTGGATAGCTGGGCCGAACGCTTTGATGTGCCGGTAGAAGTGCGCGCGGACGACCGCTTCTTGTGTGACCATGCCGAATTCGAAAACTGGGCCAAGGATCGCAAGCAGCTGCGCATGGAATATTTCTATCGCGACATGCGGCGTAAATCGAAATTGCTGATGGATGGCGATGCACCCGTCGGCGGGCAGTGGAATTTTGACGCTGAAAACCGCAAGCCCACCAAGCGCGATCTCGCGATGCCGCAACCACTGCATTTCGCACCTGACGATATCACGCAGGATGTCATTCACATGGTCGAAGCAAAATTCGCGACCAATATGGGTCAGACCGCGCAATTCGGTTTTGCGGTCACGCGCGCCGACGCGCTGAAACAGCAAGCACATTTCCTGAAACATGCCCTGCCGTCCTTTGGGGATTATCAGGACGCAATGCTCACCGGCGAGCCATTTTTATGGCATTCGATTTTGTCGCCTTACCTCAACACCGGATTGCTTGATCCGCTGGAATTGTGCCGCGCGGTCGAAGCGCAATATCAGGCCGGCAAAGTGCCCATCAACGCTGCCGAAGGCTTCATTCGTCAGGTCATTGGTTGGCGCGAATATGTGCGCGGCATTTATTGGCATGCTGGACCTGAATATGTGGAGAGCAATGCCCTTGGCGCCGAACGGCCACTGCCGGAATTCTACTGGACCGGTAAAACCGACATGCATTGCCTGTCGCAAACCGTCGATCAGACAATCGCATATTCCTACGCCCATCATATCCAACGGCTGATGATTACAGGCAATTTCGCGCTGCTGGCGGGCATCAACCCGGTCGACGTGCATAGATGGTATCTCGCCGTTTATGCAGACGCTTATGAATGGGTCGAATTGCCGAACAGCCTTGGCATGAGCCAGTTTGCAGACGGCGGCATGCTCGCGTCAAAACCCTATGCGGCCAGTGGCGCCTATATCAACCGCATGTCAGATTATTGCTCCGGCTGCCGTTATGATGTGAAACAAAAAACGGGGCCCAAGGCATGTCCGTTCAACGCGCTCTATTGGGAATTTATTGCGCGCAACGAAGATAGACTGCGCAAGAACCCGCGCATGGCGATGCCGTATAAAAACTGGGACCGGATGGCGCAGGCCGATAAAGTCGCGCTTCGTCGTCAGGCACAGCAATTTCTCGAAACGCTTGGCTAGTTTGGAAAAGCGGCTTATCTTGCACCGCACAAGAATCAAAAAGTAGCGGGCAAGGACAAAACATGGAATTGTTAGTAAGTACCGAATGGTTGGCGAACGAAATCGGCGCGTCTGATTTGCGCGTGGTAGATGCCACCTGGTTCATGCCCGATGCTGGCCGCAATGCGCAGGCCGAATATGAAGGTGGCCATATTCCCGGCGCTGTTTTCATGGACTTGCAAGAACTCGCCGACGCAAACAGCAGCCTGCCCAATACATTACCGCCGCCAGAGAAATTTGCCAGCCGCATGCAATCGCTTGGCCTGGGCGATGGCAGCCGTATCGTGGTCTACGACGACAGCCCGTTCAAATCGGCAACGCGCGCTTGGTGGATGCTGACCTTGTTTGGCGCGCATGATGTTGCGATACTCGATGGCGGCATTGCAAAATGGAAAGCCGAAGGACGCGCGCTCGAAACCGGCAAGCCTACGTTGCGTCACCGCCACTTCACTGTCTGGAAAGACGAAAAGGCCGTGCGCAACAAAGCAGACATGCTTGCCAATCTGCACAGCAAGGAAGCCGATGTTGTGGATGCCCGCGGCGCAGGACGATTTACCGGTGAAGAAGCTGAACCGCGGCCTGACATGGCTTCGGGTCACATCCCCGGCAGCCGCAACTTGCCCTTTGGTAATCTTTTGAACGCAGACGGTACTTGGAAGCGCGGCGATGCGTTGACCCAAGCCTTTACCGATGCGGGCGTTGATTTGAACAAACCCATGATCACAACCTGCGGCTCTGGAATGACCGCAGCTGTTGTTCTGTTCGGCGCGCGCCTGACCGGCAAATCGGACGTTGCCTTATATGATGGCAGCTGGTCCGAATGGGGCTTGGACAAGGATACCCCCAAGGCACAGGGTGCGGCTTGAGTTCCCACAAACCTCAAAAGCCAGCCACCAAAACAGTCACTGCAGGGCGCAAGGCTTCGCTCACGGGCCCCGTCGTGAACGTACCTGTTTGGCGCGCCAGCACGCATTTATATGAAAATGTGGCTGAGCTGGAGGCCGGCAAAGGGCGCAACGAAGACGGCCGCTTTTTCTACGGTCGCCGTGGTTCGCCAACGCAATGGTCCCTCGCCGACGCGCTGACCGCAATGGAGCCTGGCGCGCATGGGACCATGCTGTATCCGTCCGGCGTTGCCGCGATTGCCTGCGCCTTACTGTCGGTGCTGAAGGCGGGTGACGTCTTGCTGATGACCGACAACGCCTATGACCCTAGCCGGTCTTTGGCCGACGGGTTTCTGAAGCGTTTCGGGGTAGAGACCCGATATTTTGACCCACGCACCGCCGATTACGACGCGCTATTTTGTGATCGCACGCGGGCCATATTGCTCGAATCACCCGGCAGCCTGACATTTGAAATGCAGGACATTCCTGCGATCTGCGCCTCTGCGAAAAAACGCAATGTCGTCACCCTTCTCGATAACACATGGGCCACATCCTATTTCCATACCGCGCTCGACAAGGGCATCGATATGGCGATCTTGTCGTGCACCAAATACATTGTCGGCCATAGCGACGTGATGATGGGCAGTGTCACCACGCACGATAAATTATGGACGAAATTGCGCCACACCGCGCAGCAACTTGGCCAGACCGTTTCACCTGACGATGCCTATCTGGCAAGCCGGGGCCTACGGACCCTGTCAGTGCGGATGAAAGCGCATGAGGCTTCGGCATTGCATATTGCGCAATGGCTGCAGACGCAGGCCGATGTCGCGGCCGTTTTCCATCCCGCTTTGCCCGATTGCCCCGGACACGACATTTGGAAGCGCGACTTTACCGGATCATCAGGATTGTTTTCGTTCATCCACACCGGCGACACGGCTACCGCAGCCGCGTTTGTCGACGCGCTGCAACTGTTTGGCATTGGCTATAGCTGGGGCGGATTTGAAAGCCTTGCGTTGCCCGTGCAGCCCGAAAAATACCGGTCAGTCGTGGCGTGGGATAAGCCCGGCACGCTGATCCGCCTGCAAATCGGGCTTGAGGACACAGATGATCTTATCGCCGACCTTGGCCAAGCCTTTGAAGTAGCCCGAACCGGACGCTAGATGTTAGCGTGTCGGCTGCGGCACTTCGCCCGAATAATCGTAAAATCCACGCTTCGTTTTGCGTCCGAACCAGCCGGCCTCAACATATTTTTGCAGCAATGGCGCTGGCCGGAATTTCGGATCGCCTGTCGATTGAAACAGCACATTTGTGATTTCAAGGCAGGTGTCGAGGCCAATGAAATCCGCCAATGTCAGTGGCCCCATCGGGTGATTAAGACCCAATTGGCACGCAGTATCGATATCGCGCATAGTGGCAACGCCTTCACCCAGTGCAAAACATGCTTCGTTGATCATGGGCATCAGCACGCGATTAACGATGAAGCCGGGGGCATCATTTGCAAACACCAATTGCTTGCCTAATGCCTCGCCATATTGGCGAACGACGTCGACAGTCGCATCCGTCGTCGCCAATCCGCGGATGATTTCAATCAGGCCCATGACGGGAACGGGGTTGAAGAAATGCACGCCAATGAAACGCTGTGGGTCGGGTGATGATTGCGCCAGCCGCGTGATGGGGATGGATGACGTATTAGACGCCAATACAGCTTGCTGGCCAAGGACCGCGCCCACCGATTCAAATATCTTGCGCTTGATGTCTTCCCGCTCCGTCGCGGCTTCAATGATCAGCCCGGCATCGGCCATCGGTTCATAGCTGGCAACCGGTTCTATGCGTGACAACAGCGTCTCTGCATCGCCCGCCGACATTTTTTCTTTGGCGACCAGACGGCTGAGTGCCTTGGCGATGCCGGCCTTGCCTTCTTCGGCCTTTGCCAGATCAAGGTCCGACAAATAGACATGATAGCCAGCGCCAACGCTGACCTGTGCGATGCCCGCACCCATTTGACCTGCTCCGATAACGCCGACTGCACGCATTTGCCGCTCCCTGTAAAACCAATCTATGGCCCCTAGCGAATGAAGGGTCACAGGGCTAGCTTACTCCCACCAAAAAGACGTTGGCGCGCGTCGCTGTGCTGTTTTCGCAGGGGCGATAGGCTCTGTGCAGTTTGCCCAGCCGTCACGTTGCAGCAAGCCGGGGCTGGCAATTAAACGCAAATCCGCTTAAGCGCGGCAGAAATACGCATTCTTTCGGCAGGAAATTAGAAGCTATGTCCACCCCCTCTCGTATCGCCCCGCTTAAGGTGGGTCTGGCTGGTCTTGGGACAGTAGGAACCGGCGTTATCCGCCTTCTTGAAGAAAATAGCGCCTTGATCGCGCGCCGGGCGGGCCGCGAGATCCAGATTGTTGCCATCACCGCGCGCGATCGGACCAAGGACCGGGGTGTTGATCTGTCCGGCTATCGCTGGGTCGACGACATGGGCGAACTGGCTACCGCAGACGATGTCGATGTCGTCGTTGAACTTGTCGGCGGGGCTGATGGTCCGGCGCTTACATTGGCGCGCGAAACGCTGACAAACGGACGTGCCTTGGTAACAGCCAACAAAGCCATGGTCGCCCATCACGGCGCTGAGCTGGCGGCTCTGGCCGAAAGCAAGCAGGCCGCGCTCAAATTTGAAGCGGCCGTCGCTGGCGGTATTCCGGTAATTCAGGGTTTGCGCGACGGTGCCGCCGCCAACCGGATCGATCGCGTATATGGCATATTGAACGGGACCTGCAATTTCATCTTGTCGACGATGGAGCGTGACGGCCTCGATTTTGCGCAGGTGCTGTCGGACGCGCAGGCAAAGGGCTTTGCCGAATCCGATCCCTCATTCGATATCGACGGCATTGACGCTGCGCATAAGCTTTCCATTCTGGCCTCGCTCAGCTTTGGATCGGTCATTGATTTTGGCGGCGTGGAAGCGCGCGGCGTTCGCAAAATACTCGCCGCCGACATCGCTCAGGCAAAGACGCTGGGTTATCGTATCCGCCTGATCGGGCTTGCCGAAATCGACGGCGACAATGGCGCGGCGAATATTTTCCAGCGCGTTGAACCATGCCTTGTCCCGCTCAGCCATCCGCTGGCGCATGTCATCGGCGCCACCAATGCGGTCGTGGCTGAAGGCAACTTCTCCGGACGCCTATTATTCCAAGGCGCGGGCGCAGGAGACAAGCCAACGGCATCCGCGGTTGTTGCTGACCTTGTCGACATTGCGCGCAAGGAAACTGGCCCTGCATTCTCCATGCCATCGGCCGAGCTTGAAAAGCTGCCACGGGCAGCATCGGCACACCGGGTCAGCAAATCCTATTTGCGTATGGTCGTCGCCGACCGCGTCGGTGTGCTTGCCGAAATTACAGCAGCTATGCGCGATGCCGGGCTTTCGATTGAAAGCCTGATTCAGACCGAAGCAGGTGACGATGGAACGGCCTTGGTGGCGATGGTCACCCATGCTGGCCCAGAGCAAGCGATCAATGATACGCTTCAGTCACTCAAGCATTCCGACAGTCTGCTTGGCGAACCAATGGTCATGCACATCTTGGGCGCTTAAGCTTATGGGGGGCCGCGCGTTCGATGCTTGCCGCAACGCCATCTTCAGTCGTGGAGGGTTGCGCCGCAGCGGACCCCATCACCACGTGCGCAACAAAAATGGCGACAACTAATCTCGACAATTGGCGTGGCCTTCCCTATCGAAACCTAACCCCCAAAATGCCGTTCCATTTGGGGGCAAACTTCGCACCCTGACGTTCAAATAGCTAGGAAAATACGATGACTGCAGCAAGCCAAATCCTCGACCGCGTGCTTGTCCTGGAAATGGTCCGCGTGACCGAAGCCGCGGCGATTGCCGCAGCCAAGCTCATCGGACGTGGCGATGAAAAAGCAGCAGATGCCGCCGCCGTCGAAGCCATGCGTGCGGCGCTCAACGAATTATATATGGATGGCACGGTTGTTATCGGCGAAGGCGAACGCGACGAAGCGCCCATGCTGTTTATTGGCGAAAAAGTCGGCTCCGCCATCGGCACTGGCCCACGCATCGACATTGCGCTCGATCCGCTTGAAGGCACAACGATTACGGCAAAGGCCGGGCCAAACGCACTGGCCGTTTTGGCTGTGGCGGAAGAAGGCAATCTGCTCAACGCACCAGACGTGTACATGGACAAGATCGCCGTCGGCCCGGGTTATTCACCCAACATCGTCAACCTCGACAGAACGGTTGCTGAAAATGTGCATGCAGTTGCCAAGGAAAAGGGTGTAGCTCCAGGCGACCTCATCGTTTGCGTACTCGACCGCCCGCGCCATGAAAAGCTGATCGCCGAGCTGCGGGCGCTTGGCTGTGGCGTTATGCTGATCCCCGATGGCGACGTTGCCGGTGTCATCGCAACAACCAATCCCGATACCACAGTCGACATCTATATGGGCAGCGGCGGTGCGCCAGAGGGCGTACTTGCGGCAGCGGCCCTGCGCTGTGTCGGCGGGCAGTTCAAAGGCCGCCTGTTGTTCCGCAACGACGATGAACGTTCGCGCGCGCGCAAATGGGGCATCGAAGATCTCGACAAGATTTACGATCTGGAAGAGCTGGCAAAGGGTGACTGCATCTTTGCAGCGACGGGTGTCACCGACGGTTCGTTGCTCGCTGGCGTCAAAACGTTACGCGATGGGCGGGTCACCACAGAAACCGTCGTCATGCGCGCATCAAGTGGCACAGTGCGCTGGGTCAAGAGTGAGCATCGCAAGGCTGATCAGTAAATACCCATCAGCAGTCCCGTCGCGATTTGTTCGCCGAGGTCCGCTGCCTCCCGTTGATCGGCCTCATTCATGGTCTTCGGCGCCAAAATCGCTTCCGACGTCTGTGCATGGGTGCAAACGATCCGGCTCTCCGCAACCTGCCGCAAGCGCCACCCTGTCGCTATACGCTCCGCCTGCGCCACAGCATTGCGTCCGTCCGATCCGGCGCACACGATCATCGCATAAGGCCGCCCGTTGAGCGCGCCAAGGCATGGATAATAACATTGGTCAAAAAAGCTTTTCATCCCGCCGCTTATGGCCGCGAGATTTTCGGGGAACGCGAACAGATATCCGTCCGCCGCCATGACCTGTGCAGCGCCGACATCATCGGCGTTGAGCATTTCGACATTGACACCCTGCGCACGGCAGGCGCCGTCATAGGCAGCGCGGGCCAAAGCCTCTGACCCGCCCGTCATACTATGCCAGATTATCAACAATTGCCGCATCGATGCTTGCTAGCACCGCTGGTGCGCCATAGGGAAGTAGGATGAAGCCCGTACTCGATATTAACAGTTCCGTTCTTGAGCAAGCCTGGCATTGGCGCGGCGGTGGCACCGATGGCCGCGATCCGGATTTCCAGCCCGACGATCTGGTGACCCAGTTGCTGATGGCGCGCGGCGTCGACCGCGACGATATCGAACGGCACCGCAACCCGACCATTCGCAACTTCATGCCCGACCCATCGATATTCCAAGACATGGAACATGCGGCGCTGCGCTTGGCGCAAGCGGTCGAGGCGGGCGAACAGATTACCGTCTATGGCGATTATGACGTCGATGGCGCGACCAGTGCGGCGTTGCTTATCCGCCTGCTGCGTATGCTGGGGCTTGATGCCGGTTACTATATCCCCGACCGGTTGATGGAAGGCTATGGCCCGTCTGGTGAGGCCCTTGTGCGTATTGGCGAAAGCGGCAGCCGTCTGATCGTGACCGTCGATTGCGGAGCAATGGCCTATGACGCGCTTGCGCAAGCCAAGGCCGCCGGACTTGAGGTCATTGTTGTCGACCATCACAAATGCGCCTCAGAGCTTCCTCAGGCCTTTGCGCTCGTAAACCCCAACCGCTTGGACGAGACCGATGACGCGGCTGCCCACGGGCATCTGGCGGCGGTTGGCGTGGCATTCCTATTGGGCGCGGCGCTCATCCGGACGCTGCGCACGCGCGGCCATTTTGCAACCCGCGCAGAACCCAAGATCATGGACTTGCTCGATTTGGTCGCGCTGGGCACTGTGGCGGACGTGGCGCAGCTACGGGGATTGAACCGGGCCTTTGTCGCGCAAGGGCTAAAGGTGATGGCCGCGCGCCGCAACATTGGCCTGTCGGCGCTCATTCAGGCGAGCCGGCTGACCCGCGCACCTATTTGCTCCGACCTTGGCTTTGCCTTGGGCCCACGCATCAACGCAGGCGGCCGTGTGGGCAAGTCGGACCTTGGCGTGCGTCTGCTCACCACCGAGGACGCGGCGGAGGCGCAAGAGATTGCGCTTGAGCTCGATCGGTTGAACGAAGAGCGCCGCGCGATTGAATCGGTGGTTCAGGAACAGGCTGAGGCTATGTTGGCGGGGCAGCACAACCGTGCGGTGGCATTGCTGTCGGGCGAAGGCTGGCACCCAGGCGTCATTGGCATCGTCGCGGGCCGGATTAAGGAAAAAACCGGCAAGCCTTCTATCGTGATTGCGGTGGACGAACATGGCGTCGGCAAAGGGTCGGGCCGCTCGATTGCAGGCGTCGATTTGGGCGCCGCGATTATATCTGCGCGTGAGGCTGGCTTGCTGGAGGCAGGCGGCGGCCACGCGATGGCGGCGGGGCTGACCGTGGCGCATGACAAAATTGATGCGCTGGCCGATTGGTTGGACGCGCGGCTGTCGGCAGACGTTAGCAACGCATCAGCATCAAAGGCGCTTTTGATCGATGCCATCGTCGCGCCGCGTGGCTTAAATCCGATTTTTGTCGATGCGATGGAATCCGCTGGCCCCTATGGCATGGGTTGGCCGGGGCCGCGCGTCGTCACGGGGCCGCTGCGCATCATCAAGTGCGATATCGTCGGCAAAGACCATGTCCGCGCGATCGTCGCGGGCGACGACGGGCAGTCGTTTAAAGTGATGGCCTTCCGTCAGGGCGAGACTGTTTTGGGCCAGACAATGCTGCACGCAGATCGCGGCCGACGCTACTGGTTTGCGGGCCGCGCGAAGATCGACGATTGGGGCGCAACGCCAAAAGCGGAGCTCCACGTCGACGACATCGCATTCGCCGACTGAAATAGCGTGAACTTGGCCTTGACGAGTGCATAACGAATCCGTAAAGGCGCGGCTCGCCAAGCGATTGGCCCCTTCGTCTAGCGGTTAGGACGCGGCCCTTTCACGGCTGAAACACGGGTTCGATTCCCGTAGGGG
>NZ_JBIICH010000087.1:0-8889 GCF_044239005.1 Sphingorhabdus sp.
CTTTTTGGGTAATTCAGCCACGCGGATCAGACCTTCATCTTGGCGTTATCAGGATCATAAACAGGGTGCTCCAGCACTGTGCCGATGCGTCGTTCGCCCTGTAACACGATATCGAACTGCGACCCCGGTGCCGCATTTTGTATGGGCACACAGGCGAAAAACAGGCTCTTGCCAACGCGATGGCCATAGCCGCCCGATGTCGTCAGGCCGATACAATGGTCGCCCACCAAAATTGGTTCGCCGCCGCGCACATCGACATTATCTGCATCAACGGCGCCATACACAATGCGGAAACGCTCAGGCGCATCCAGCGTAGCCTGCTTGCCGACGAAATCATCCTTATTGAAATTGATGAAGCGCGGCATGTCCGCCTCAATCATCGTCAATTCGTTGGTGAGCTCGGAACCCCAGGCCTTATAACCCTTTTCAACCCGCATGCTGTTCGCTGCGTACAGTCCGTAATTGACGATGCCGAACTCCTGCCCGGCTTCCCACACCGCCTCATAGAGCGCCGCGAGATCCTTCATCGCAGGATGCAATTCCCAGCCCAATTCCCCGGCATAAGACACACGAAGCGCACGCATGGTAATGCCCGCAATCACGATTTCCTGACCACTGAGCCAGCGGAAACCTTCATTGCTAAGATCGGCGTCGGTTAGCTTTTCCAGCACGTCGCGCGAACGCGGGCCGTTCATCACCAAAACGCCAAGGTCCATCGTCAGATTGCGAATGGTCACATCTTCGTCTGGCAATTTGCTTTGGATCAGCAAATCCCAATCGCGCTGTTCAGCCGCTGCTGCCGAGAGGCAGTAGAAATGGTCATCCGCGAAACGCGTCACGGTCATTTCGCCATAAATGCGGCCCTGCACCGAAAGCGGATGCACCAAGCCGATACCGCCCAATTTCTTGGGCATGCGGTTGGCGCAAATACGGTTGAGGAAGGCCTCCGCATCTGGACCGCTTACGTCATATTTCGCAAAGCCGGACAGATCGAGCACGCCAACCCGCTCAGCAACCGCCTTTACCTCTGCCGCGACCGCGTCAAAGCTGTTGGTGCGGTGATAGCCGCCTTCTTCTTCTGCACCGTCGAGGGCAAAATATTTGGGCCGCTCCCAACCGTAAGTTTCGCCATATACCGCGCCAGCGGACAGCAAACGGCCATATAGCGCGCTCATCTTTTGCGGGCGGCCGTCGGGCTCTTCCTCGCCGGGAAGCCGCGTCGTGAACGTCATACGGTAATCAAGGAAAACCTTAGCGCGGCTGTAATCTTCGTCCGCATAAGGGCCGTAACGGCGCGGATCGAATTCGGTCATGTTGATATCGGCATCACCGAACACCATCCACTGCGCCAGATATTTTCCAGCGCCGCCGCCTTGCGCGATGCCAAAGCTTGTGCCGCAACAGTGCCAAAAATTCTTCAGGCCAACCGCTGGTCCCAACAGAGGTCCGCCGTCGGGCGTATGCGGAATCGCGCCGTTGACGAAGCGCCGCAAACCGACTTCACCAAAAATCGGCATCCGTTCAATCGCGCGTTCCAGCCATGGGGCGATGCGCTCCAGATCTTCAGGGAACAACTCGCTCGTCGAATCCCA
Organism: Sphingorhabdus sp.; assembly: GCF_044239005.1. Classification (GTDB taxonomy): domain Bacteria; phylum Pseudomonadota; class Alphaproteobacteria; order Sphingomonadales; family Sphingomonadaceae; genus Sphingorhabdus_B. The sequence goes on from NZ_JBIICH010000087.1 coordinate 1,593, forward strand.
TTCAGGGTTTCCACCGCGTGGTGCCCATGCTTCGGCGAGGCCCGTATTTTCGTAAACGCCAATCAGTCCGCTTTTCTGCTCCTGCCGGAAATATCCCGACACATGGGGGCAACGCATGACCGGTATTTCTTCATCGCGATCTTTGAATGCGGGGATCGGATCGGTGACAACATAATGATGCTCCATGTTCGTCACCGGAATATCTATGCCCGCCATTTGCGCGATTTGCCGGGCATAGCAGCCCGCCGCATTGACGACGATTTCGGCTCGAATCGTGCCCTTTTCCGTTTCCACATCCCATTCGCCAGATGGCAATTGCGTCAGGCCCGTCACGCGGTTTTTGCGCACAATTTTGGCGCCCATATTCTTGGCACCAATGGCAAGCGCGTTGCAGATACCCGACGGATCAGCATGTCCGTCTTCGGTCGTCCGCGCACCGGCGATGACACCGTCAAGCGTCATGAATGGGTTGTGGCGGAGAATTTCCTCAGGCGGGATAATCTCCATCTCAAACCCGATGATTTTCGAAAAGCCCTGAATGTAGCGCATCCACGCCAGCTCGCGCTCGTTGGTTGCAAGACGGATACCGCCGGATTTATGCCAACTGACATATTGCCCGGTCAAACCTTCCAGCCGCGGATAGAGATCATTGCTATACGCATGCATCTTGGCAAGGTTGAAGCTGCCCGTGATGTTGGGGCACTGGCCAGCCGCGTGCCATGTCGAGCCGGAGGTCAGCTCATCTTTTTCGATCAGCAGACAGTCCGTCCACCCGAGTTCGGCGAGATGGTAAAGCAACGAAGCCCCCATTATGCCGCCGCCGATTATCACAACTCGTGCCGATGTTTGCATAAACGCCTTGCTCCTTATAACAGAACCTTAGGGCCGGTTTGCCATCAGGCACAAATGGGGAATATGACGGGACCGGTTAAAAAAATTTTTGGATTAGGATCGCCGGTGCCTGTAAGGCGCGCGGGGTTGATTGAGAATATAAAGGTGGGGCTATGAAGGTTGCGTTGGTTACGGGTGCTGCACAAGGCGTTGGCTTTGCAACGGCACGGCTTTTTGCCGAAAAAGGCTATCATGTTGTCATGACCGACGTGCAGCCCTTGGATGCGCAAGTCGAAGCATTGGTTGCTCTTGGCGGGAGCGTATCCGCGCTTTCCGGTGACATTTCCTCTGAAGAATTTGTTGTCGAATTGGCCGAGAAAATTGCCCGCGACCATGGCGCCGCAGACGTGTTGGTCAACAACGCCGGCATCAGTTTGATTTGCCGCGCCGAAGATACCAGTATCGAACAGTGGCAGCGCGTCATGAACATCAACCTCACCGGACCGTTTTTGCTGTGCCGCGAAATCGGAAAGCAGATGCTGGGGCGTAACCGAGGCAACATTATCAACGTTGCTTCAATTGCCGGCCTTCACGGTGTTATTGATCGATCCGCCTACAACGCGTCAAAGCACGGATTGGTCGGATTGACCCGAACGCTTGCGGCAGAATGGGGCGGCCGCGGTGTGCGTGTGAACGCCGTTTGTCCGGGCTGGATTAAAACGGAAATGGATGAGGCTGATCAAGGATCGGGCGCTTATTCCGATAATGATATCATCGACCGCGTTCCAATGGGCCGTTTTGCCAAGCCCGAAGATGTCGCCCGGGCCATTGCTTTTCTTGCGCATGAAGACAGCTTTATCAACGGCGCAAGCTTGCCTGTCGACGGTGGATGGCTGGCCGACGCAAGCTGGGATGCGCTGCGTTTGAAAAAGCGATGAGCCATGATATGCAAACGTTGCGCGAACGCGCGTAATGTGTGACCGTCATCGGAAAGTCACAGTTGGTGGCTAGGCACGTTAAGATTTCATTATTGTCCCAATTTTAAAGCGGAACCCGATGGCAACTATTAGCATTGCGAAACCAAAGGTTCAGCTGCAGGCATATTTCCTGTGCGCCATGCGCGTTATGTGGATTGCCGTGCCGCTCACGCTGTTATTGCCGCTTCACCTTGTCTGGCATCTGTTGCGGTTGCCGTCACCATGGGCGATGTTATTCTTACGCATTGCTGCCCGCGCCTTGGGCGCGCGTGTCCGCGTTCACGGCAGTCCGCTCCGCCGGGATGTGTTCTTTGTCGCCAACCATCTTTCATGGCACGATATTCCGATATTGGCCGGCATAACGGGCACCTCCTTTGTCGCACAGGATGGCGTGCGCGACTGGCCCATCATTGGCTGGCTTGCAAAGCTGAACCACACCATTTTCGTCAACCGCACGGAAAAGCAGAATATCGGGCAACAAGTGGCCGAGTTACGCGAGGCTATCGCCGAAAACTGGTCGGTGACACTTTTCCCGGAAGGCACAACCTCGGACGGCAGTGGGCTATTGCCGTTCAAACAGTCCTTGTTTGCGACATTGGCACCGCCGCCTAAGCCAATGATGATTCAGCCGGTTCTTTTAGACTTCGGTGCCAACGCCGCGGACATCGCTTGGGTGGGTGTAGAAACCGGCTGGGAGAGCGCATGGCGGGCATTTACACGGCCCGGCACTTACGCCGTGGACGTCCACTTTCTCGAACCCTTTGATCCGGGCGCGCTTGCGGATCGAAAAGTCGTCTGCGCCCTTGCCCGCACGAGGCTGGCCGAAGCTCTGTCCGCCACGCTTGGCTATAGCGTCACATAAATAGCACCCAGCCGCGTGGGGTTCTCCAGCGCGGTGTAAAATAATTCATCCAATTGGCCAAATTTTTCAATTGTGGCCGCGCATCGACGGCGCTCTAACTTTTCCAAAGGGCGCGTATTGCCTGTTGTGAACTAACTGGATGCAATCATGAAAATCGGATTTATCGGTCTTGGCAATGTTGGCGGAAAACTGGCAGGCAGCCTGATCCGCAATGGTCATGACGTCACTGTACGCGACCTTGATGCCGCACTTGTTGCCGAATATGTCAATCGCGGTGCAGCCTCCGCAGCATCTCCAAAAGAATTGGGTGAAGCCGTCGACCTGATCATCACCTGCTTGCCGTCCCCAGCGGCCAGCGCTGCCGTGGCCGAAGGCGCGGACGGTTTTCTTCAAATCATGCGTCCGGGCCAAGTTTGGCTCGAAATGAGCACAACCGATTATAGCGAAGTCATCCGGCTTGGCGCATTGGTTGAGGCGCGTGGCGCGATGTTCATGGAATGCCCCGTTTCGGGGGGCTGCCATCGTGCGGACACCGGCAATATTGCGATTTTTGCAGGCGGCCCACGCGCCGCGTTCGAATTTGTTCTGCCGGTTTTGACGACAATGGGACGGCGCATATTGCACACCGGCGACCTTGGAACCGCTTCACAATTGAAGGTGATGACCAACTATCTCTGCACGGTACATCTCGTTGCACTGGCTGAGGCGTTGACGACATGCAAAGCCATCGGGCTTGACATGAACACCACATATGAAGCGATCCGGATCTCGTCGGGCAACAGCTTCGTCCACGAAACCGAAAGCCAGGTCATCCTCAACGGCAGCCGCGACATCAATTTCACGATGGACCTCGTCAGCAAGGACGTGGGCCTGTTCGACAAAATTGCCCAATCGGCACATGTCCCCGTTGAACTGTCGCCGCTGATCGTGAAAATCTTTAAGGAAGGCGAGGAAGCTTTCGGCCCTCGCGAATTTTCACCCAACATCATCCGTCGTTATGAAGAGCCATTGGGCATTAAGGTTTTGGGCACTGGATTTCCGGCCGATATGGTCGACGATGAACCCGAAGAGCCGGGCTATGAGGTCGTGCCGAAACGCTAAGCTGCGACGCCTGAACGGCTGTCTTCGACATTCTTGGCCACCCAATCCATGAATGTCCGAATGCGGAGATTTTCTTTCATATCCTTGCGGCAGATAAGGCCCCATGCGCCGGGGCAAACTGCTTTATGCCCAACGGGCTGAACGAGCCGACCGGCGGCCAAATCCTGATCAACAAACGGGCCGTTGACCAGCGCAATGCCTTCACCGTTCAGCGCCATTTCAAGCGCAACGGCCAAGGTGTCGACCATGAGATAGGGCACGGAGGGTTCAAACGCCGACCCGGCCGAAGCAAACCACGTCTCCCAATTTTGCACTTCGGTATAGATGGCCACAAGCGGCTTGGTCATCAATGTCTGCGGGCTGGGATTTGGACCCATCGCCTCTGCAACAGCGGGGCTACAGACGGGAAACAGCGCATATTCATACAGCGGAACCCAATGAAATTTGCTCGCGTCGGGTTCTGATGCGCAATAAACGAGCCCGACATCCGCGTGCACATCGTCAAATTCCCATTCAACAGCACATGTGTTGAGCGTCAGCTTTACCTCGGGGTGATCCGCCAGAAACTGCGGAACACGTTTTGCAAGCCAACGTATCGACGCCGTGACATAAGTCTGCACGCGAAGTGGCTTATCCAACGCATGGCGGTGGACTTCTTCAACCCCCTCCAGCAACGATTCAAAAGCAGCGCGGACATAAGGATAGAGAACCTTACCTTCTTCGGTCGACACGATATGCCGCCCTTCCTGGACGAACAACGTCACACCAAGCGCATCTTCAATCAGCTGGACCTGATGGCTGACCGCAGGATGGGTAAGGCAAAGCTCGTCGGCTGCATCGCGGATGCTTTGGTGACGGGTCGCCGCCTCAAAACCCTTTAGCGCCTTTAACGGCGGCAACTGCTTTAAATCGATCTTCGGATGCATCGCCACTCCCTCCCCGGATTCGCGCACTCATGTTGAGGTAGCACAGCCGAAAAGGACTGGTAAATAAAATTAACGCATGCTTTTTGCATCTTCCAAGATCATGGCCGCACCCTTTTCAGCGACCATCACCGTAGGGGCGTTGGTGTTGCCCGATGTGATTGTCGGAAACACGGAGGCGTCGACAACACGCAAGCCATCCACACCATGGACACGTAAGCGGCCATCGACCACGGAGGTCGCTGCATCCGGGCCCATCATGCAGGTGCTTGTTGGATGATAGACGGTATCGGCGCGTGCCCGAAAATCTGCGAGCAGTGCTTCATCGCCATCGACATGCGCGCCGGGAATGAGCTCTTCGGTGATAATATCCGCAAGCGGCTTCGTGCGCGCAATTTGCTTCAGCAATCGGTTACCGGCCAGAACGTCGTCAATATCAGCTTGCGTTGCGAGATAATTCGGGTGGATGACCGGATATTTCGCAGGATCGGCGCACGCGAGCTCAATATGCCCCCGACTGGTCGGACGGCAGGGATTATGCGATAACAGAAACGCCGAAAATGGATCCGGGTTGAGCAGCTTTCGTTCCGACAATGGTGTTTTGGTGTAGCTCACCGGACTGAAATATAGCTGCAAATTCGGGTGCTTTTTCGTTGCGTCGCTGCGCACAAAACCCCCGCTTTGATTGACGCTTAACGACAGCGGCCCCGCCCGGTCGGCCATATAGCGCAACCCGGCGCGGATTTTGCCCACGAACGGGTGCAGCACATCATTCAGCGTCGCCGTGCGGACTTTGTAGAAATAGGACACCGCAATATGGTCCTGCAAATTACGGCCGACGGCCTTTGCATCGACAATCGGTTCGATACCTACATTTTTCAGATGGCCGGCATCTCCGATACCCGACAGCATCAGCAATTGCGGAGAGTTAATCGCGCCGCCGGACAAGATGACTTCGCGTCGCGCCTTCGCCTCCAAGTGCGCGCCTTTGCATGTGTACGCAACGCCAACCGCGCGCCGTCCCTCAAACAAAATGCGCGTCGCGTGCGCCATGGTCTTAAGCTTCAGCGTCTTTCGCTTGCGCGCCGGATGCAGAAACGCGTTCGCCGTCGACGCGCGCCAACCACCGCGTGTGTTGATTTGATAATAGCCGACCCCTTCAGGCTTGCCGCCGTTGAGATCGTTGCTCGCAGCAAAGCCTAATGTCTGCGCAGCTTCAATAAAGCTGCGGCAAATGGGGTGGGCAAAGGGCGAGATGTCGGTGACATGTTGCGGCCCACCCTGACCATGGTGCGCGCTGTGCCAGTCAAAATCCTCTGACTTTTTGAAATAGGGCAGGACATCATCCCAACCCCAGCCTGCATTGCCCAAGGCTTTCCAATCATCGAAATCACGTGGCTGCCCGCGCACATAGACCATCGCGTTGATGGACCCTGATCCTCCGACGACCTTGCCGCGCGGCCAATAGCTCTGCCGACCGCCCAGCGCCTCAACGGGCGCGGTGTCGTACATCCAGTTAATCCGCTTATCGAAAAAGGTGCGTCCATAGCCAATGGGCATTTGGATCCAGATCGAACGATCGCTTCCTCCGGCCTCCAACAACAAGACGCTGTACTTGCCATCTTCGGTCAACCGGTTGGCCAGCACACAACCCGCCGTGCCTGCGCCGACGATGATATAGTCAAATTCCTCGGTCACTGAACGGGGTGCTGCGTCATTTCGAGGTGCAACATATCGCCGGTATAGGGATTGGCGCGGGCGACATCTTCGTTCAGTTCGACCCCCAAGCCGGGCGCAGTCGATGGGATGACATGCCCGTCTTCAAACCGGATGGGCGATTTCAAAATCTCCGTATGGAAACCGCCCCACGTCTCAATGCTTTCCAGTATGAGGAAGTTTGGCGAACAGGTCGCAATTTGGATATTGGCTGCGCCCACCACCGGGCCACAATATAGATGCGGCGCGATCTGCACATGATAAACCTCGGCCATTGCGGCGATTTTCTTGGCTTCCAATATGCCGCCCACGCGCCCGAGGTTCATTTGCAAAATTGCCGCCGCGCCTGCGCGTAACAGCCGTGCGAAATCATATTTGGTTGTCAGCCGTTCACCGGTTGCAACCGGTATGGACGTTGCCCGTGCAACCTTGGCCATCTCCTCCGGCGCATCGGGTGGTACGGGTTCTTCCAACCAGAGCGGATCATATGGCTCAAGCCGTTTGGCAAGCCGGATCGCGCCTGCAGCCGTCATTTGACCATGTGTCCCGAACAATAGGTCTGCCTTCATGCCAACCGCTTCACGCAGGGACTTGGCAAACCGCTCGCACAGGTCCAGCGCCTCCAACGACAGCTGGCGTCCGTCAAACGCCGAATATGGTCCAGCAGGATCAAACTTCAGCGCGGTAAAACCTTGGCTCAGATATTCAGCCGACCGTTCTGCCGCGAGGTCAGGGTCGTGATAAACATCCTTTGTGTCGCCGGGCCGCGGGTAGATATAGGTGTAGGCGCGCAACCGTTCGTGCACCTGACCGCCGAGCAGCTTATACACCGGCTTATTGGCTTCCTTGCCAATGATGTCCCAACAGGCCATTTCGAGCGCGGACAA
>NZ_JBIICH010000183.1:0-8832 GCF_044239005.1 Sphingorhabdus sp.
GATTCATTGCGTATAGGCGCGGCCATCATGCAGATTCCCGGCCATATAGACCCCGTTGTCACCCCACGCGCGATTACGCAGCGTGCGGATGGCCGAATTGACCTTTTGGGCTTGAACCATCTCCAAATTCGTCAGCTGTTTGAAGAATCGCAGCTCGATGAAAAGGCTGCAAAGCTGCGGTCAAAGCAGGTGTTCCACTGGATCTACCATCGCGGCGTGACCGATTTTGAAGCGATGACCGACATCGCCAAAACCATGCGCCCATGGCTTGCCGACCGCTTTGTCATTGGCCGGCCAGAAGTTGTCGAGGCGCAGGTTTCGAACGATGGCACGCGCAAATGGCTTTTGCGCACCGATGATGCCCAAGATTATGAAATGGTGTTCATTCCCGATGCGGATCGCGGCACCTTGTGCATTTCCTCGCAAGTTGGCTGCACGCTCAACTGCCGCTTCTGCCATACGGGCACGATGCGGCTGGTGCGCAACCTGACACCGGGCGAGATTGTCGGTCAGGTTATGCTGGCGCGCGATGCGCTTGGCGAATGGCCAAAGGGCAATATGGCGTCGGTGGCGGACGATGATGAAGATGATGATGTCGGCCATTACACCGCCGACGGCCGCATGCTCACAAACATCGTGTTGATGGGCATGGGTGAACCTTTGTATAATTTCGACAATGTCCGTGATGCGATGAAGATCGTTATGCATGGCGATGGCCTTGGCCTGTCGCGCCGCCGCATTACGCTGTCGACGTCGGGCGTTGTGCCGATGATGGCGCGTGCGGGCGAGGAAATTAACGTAAACCTCGCGGTCTCGCTACACGCGGTGACCAAGGAAATCCGCGACGAAATCGTCCCCATCAACCGCAAATATGGCATTGATGAACTTTTGCGGGCCTGCGCCGAATATCCCGGCGTCAGCAACGCGCGGCGCATTACATTTGAATATGTGATGTTGAAGGACAAGAATGACAGCGACGAAGACGCGCACGAGCTTGTGAACCTCATCCGCCAGTATAAATTGCCGGCAAAGGTCAATCTGATACCGTTCAACCCATGGCCCGGCGCGATTTATGAATGTTCGGATCCAGAGCGCATCAAGCGTTTTTCCAGCATCATTTTCGAAGCCGGCATCAGCGCGCCTGTACGCACACCGCGCGGCCGCGATATCATGGCGGCATGCGGCCAGCTGAAATCCTCCAGCGAAAAGAAAAGCCGCGCCGAGCTGGACCGCCTCGCCGAGGAAAAACAGGCGGCATTGGGTTAAGATATGGCCGCGCAAGGAACAGACGTGAATGGCGGCGTATTTGCGCGCCACAACCGCTTGCCATTTGCCATTGATATCATCACGGGCCTGCTGTTCTATTGTGTTGCAAAGTTCACCGATCTGCAGACTGCGGCGATTGTAGGCGTGGTCGTCGGGTTCGGCCTTGTCCTGTTCCAGCGCATAACGAAAATTGATGTCACCGGCGGGCTTGCGCTCTTCGGCATATTGATGCTGTGCATTTCGGCCGGCCTAGCAGTTTGGCTGAACGATGATGAATGGATCAAATTACGCGGCACAATCACTGGATTAATCGCCGCAAGTTTCTTCATTATCGATGGCGCGCGCGGCGGGCCATATATCGGCAAAGGTTTAGCGCGGTATATGCCTTATTCGGATATCCATGCGGGCCGCTTTGCTATCGTCATGGGCGTTATCGGCCTGATCATGGCGGCTTTGAATTATGGCGCCGCAAAATTGCTGACGACGGACAACTGGCTGTTCTACAAAACCTTTGTCGATAATTTTATCGTTATTGGTCTTGTGATGCTTGCCATGCGCTTTGTCCGCGCAAAACCGGCTGTTTAAGCAAAAATTGCCACCGACTGCATGCCGGTAAGCACCGCTTCGCCGCGGCTGTTCCATGTGGTCATATATTGGCTGCTGGCGCCGTTGGCGGCGTGATGCGTTTCGCTGGACAGATACCACCATCCATCTTCGGTCGTCGGCGTATCCGTCAGCATGTTGATCTGCCAGTTCATTGAGCTCACCATGCCCTTTTCGGTCATCAAGCCCATCGCGGACGGCGGCAATGCGTCACCAATGCAGATAAGTTCGGCAATATGGTCAAGCCCGTCATGTTCGGTGAAGCGGTGCCATGATGCGAGCCGATTGGTGGCCAATCCCAGTTCGAGCCGCTTGTCCGGATATTGCATATGGCCCGTGAAAAATTCAGGCGGGCCGCTGCGTACATTGTCCGCGGTCGGAAGCGGCGGAAATTCGGGCTGCGCGATGTTGATATAGTCCAAATCGCTTTGCCGCCGGTTCATGAAAATGAACGTGCAGGTCAGGCCAATGCCGTCTGCGCCCATGATGTCAGCCTTGATAAATGCCGTGTTTTTACCACGACGCAGGATGTTGGCCTGCACCTCAACATCGCCCGCCAAGGGACCGACAAACGCGATTTGTGCGGACTGAAGCGGCGGCAAATCCTCCGCAGTCAGCTTGGCCGCTTGATAGGCCAGTGCCGAACTTAAGCCACCATAAGAGGTGCGCCCCTGATGCCAGGTAGCGGGGATGGATATCTTGTGCGATGCGGCGCCCGGTTCGAATTGGGCGAGAAGGGATGCAAGGTTCATTTTGATGATTTAGCGAGGGAAAATCCAAGCTGCAACCCGCGGCATAAAAATCTAAAGGACATCAACCAATCGGATTTTGAAGTACGTGTATTAATATAATATTTGTAAAATCTAGATTCTTTAAATAAAATTTTGATGAAATTATTTTTTCAAAGGATGTGTACTTGAATCCGTAATTTTATTTAATACATCAATTGTGATTCCTGATTCTTTATGTATCCCTAACATGTTGAAAGAGTGCGTGTTACCAAAAATATTGTAGGGCGTTCCTGCATTATTATCATTTCGAAAAAGTGGAACAATGTGCCAGTATAAATCATACCCTAAGGACCATGCATATTCGATTAAAGATTGAGATCTATCAACTCTATCATTTTCTAAATATAAAATTGGATTATCTCTAGAAATAATTTGTGATCCACCACGTAAAACATCTTCTTCAAAGCCTTCTACGTCGGCTTTGATCAATGCAATTTTTTGGAATTGTTCTAAATAAGCGTCAAGCGGATCGACATTAATGTGTTCACCAACCCCACTTATGCTGCCTAAATCAAATGCGCCGTGGTTTGCCAGTCCATCTTGTGGAATTGGGCCTTCAAATATTATGTCAAAATCTAATCCGAGTGCTTTTTGGAATGCATAAACATTGCTTATCTCATTTATACATAAATTAGCGCATAAATTTTGGAAAAGGATGCGCCGAGGTTCAAATGCGTAAACATTCCCTTCCGGACAAATTTCTTTTGCAATGAAAACAGTATGGGAACCAATATTTGATCCAACTTCAAGAATATTGGCGTTTTTTGGGACGAGAGATGATATGCCGATTAGTTCTCCGTGCGACCATTCGCCATAAATTTCCAAAGATTTACCAACATAAACATCTAATGGATTAGTTAAAAATTTGTAACTTCCACATGTTGTTAAGCGAATTTTTGACATAATTTTTAAAATCTCAGCTAAATTTCACAATTTAGATAACATGATAAATAAGATATCTATTACTCATATAGGTCAGAAATATTTTTGGTATATGCATCAATAATTTCGGGTGCATCCGGCTTCATATTGGCTAAAAACATATTTGCTTGTTTTCTATATTCAACCAAGTTTTTATCATGCTGCCTAAACGCTTGAAGAAATGACAATCCGCCATCAACGCAATCGAATGTATTATAGCGATAGCCACAATCGCCTAAGAAATCTGAATTGTGGATGAGCGGAAAGCCACCGTATAACGCCTCATAATATAAATTATTTTCGTCGTTCAACCATTGGTGCGTGACCACTGCGTCAACAATCTGGCCGAGGATCATATATATAGGCAACCGTCCTTCAAAGGTCGCAATGCCTTGGTCCACAACGTCTAAGCTTTTTGCAAAACTTATAAAGCTGTCATGATCTTTGACCGCCATGGTGTTGAAAACCAAAACGCTTTCTATCATGCTGCCATCTTTTCTGTGCGCATGGTCCGTAATCAAGAGCGGCAAGTGACATGTTTTTGTAGAACACAGATTTGGTTCCAGTATTCCGACGCTCCAGCGTTTCGTACCAGGCTTATACTCAAATTTTGTTGATGCTTCTTCCGAATATTTATCAATGAGCAGAGGGCTCCAGATGGAAGGCGCGCTCGCAAAATTGGCTTTAAAGCCGTGTGCGTAATAAGTTTTGCAAACATCCTCATAAGATGGGGGGGCCCATATGGCGTGATATTTGGCACCTAAAAACGTCAATGCTGCTGGAAGCGCGAACGCCATTCTTTCAAAATCGATCACAAGATCGTTTGTAAGTCTGTTCGCTACGACCTTACCGCCGCGGGCGCCAAAGTTTTCGATCCAGTCGACGGGCAACTGGGCGCCCACTTCAATGACCAGATCAAGAGTCTCATGCGCTTTGTTGAGATCAATGACCTCTCCCTTAGCGAACTTTAAAATATTTGAATTCGGAGACTGGAAATCTCCGCAGTTCACAAACACGACCTTCTTTACAAACGGAATATTCCGCAGCGTCATTGATAGAAATATGGCTGTTTGATGGACGCTATTTTCCCAAACCGATTGATGCTCATCTCTGGCATGAATCGTGATACCAACTTTTAAGGCATCTTTTTTTCCAATGTTCATTTTCAGAATTTCCCGACCACAGCAGAAATCATATTAGGGACAGTAGCGCCCTGGCATAATCATCAATATTTTTTCTATTTTTTGGACTAAATTGGCTAATAAACTTGTCGCTTTTGGCAGCGTAACTTTCAAGATTAGCGTCATGCGTCTGAATGGCTTCTGTCAGCGCCGCAGATCCACTGTCTATGTCACATCCATCATAATAATAGCCCGCTTCAGAAAAGCTGGGGGAGTTGTGTACCAGCGGATAATGTCCGTACAGGGCGTCCAGATATGCATAATTGTCCGTACATTCCAGTTGATGTGCAACAACTAGATTTGAACCCTTGGACATGGTGTGCGAAAATACCTCACGTTGCGTGATAGTCATCTTCTGATTCTGATATAATTTCGATGTGTTGACGAGATGAAAAAATGTCTGATGCGAAGCCATCGCTATGCCATTCAGAAAATTGACCTGCTGAATGAGATCCGGGCTATTGGAATAGGTGTTTTCGCAGATCATGAATGGAATAACGCCCATCTTAATCGCGGATATATTGGGTTCAAATATGCTGACTGTGGCGCCCGTTGCGAGTGAATTTTTTTTGTAGCCAAACGTTAATTCGTCGTTTTGGATCTCTTTAATAGACTGATCAATAAAGATCGGGTCCCAAAGATAGGGCACTGTCACCACAGGGCATCTGTGAATGACCGACATCATGTTATTGAAGATCGCATCTTTGGGAAGTTGCCAGACGACATCACATCTGTCCGTTTCACCAAAGAATGATGGCTTATCAAATATGGTAGGCTCTACCAATGATGCATGCGGTTGACCGCAATTGTGATACACGACTTTGCCACCAGCTGCCCGCAGCCTCTTGAGCCATGGCACCTCCAGCGCACCCGAAAGCTCGATAGCAACATCGATACATTCTTTTGCTTCGGTTAATGAAAGGAGGGGGTATTCATTTGCTATGTCGCCCGCACCATGTGGGTGGTAATCTTGATTGCCCGCATTTATCAGAAATACGCGCTCTACAAATGGTATCTGGGCCAAGGTATTGGCCAAATGATACACATTTTGCCCAATTCCGTTGTTCCAAATATTATGATCTGGAACGGTTATGATTGAAATGCCAATACGCATATCTTAGTTTTCCGACTTCACTTTATGGCAATAACAGGCTCGGGCCTATGTGCGCGCTTTGCTAATAGGCCGCTAGCGCGTTTGCTCCGGTTTTGTTGCAGGGGTAGTTAACTTTGATGTTTCGGTTGCGGTTAAAATGCCATCCTTGTCGGCATCCAGCCGATCGAAATTCGCCAGCGTTGCCGTGCGATATTCGACAAGCGTAATAATTTGATCACGGTTGCTATCAAAGCGGGTCATTTCGGCAGACACATCGACAAATTTGGGCGCAGGAATCAAGGCCGCAAATTCCGCAGGCGTAATGACCCCGTTTTTGTCGATATCCAGGCGTTGGAATAGCTCCCGGTTCTGCTCCTGGGCAACAGCGGCGGCCGCGCGCTTCGTGAACTCTTCCACTTCGGCGCGGGTCGCCTTGCCGTTTCCATCTAAGTCGCGCTTTTTAAAATCGGCGTCCATCAGCGTGATGAAGTCGGCGCGCGGTAAGTCGGGCACAGCTAAAGCCGGTTTAGCCGGAACAGTTGAGTTTACGCTTTGTGGGGCAGTCGTTTTTGTAGATGCACTCTGCGCGGCATATCCACTCGTGGATTGTGCGAAAGCGACTATGCCTATGCATGTTGCATAACCGACGAACAGCATTTGCTTGAGCGATGGCTGGCGAATGTAAGAGTTTTGAGCTTTCATATCTCGCGGTTGTAGCGGCATAATTCATCAAAGTGTAAATAAAAAAGGCCGGCAATCTATAAAAATTGCCGGCCTCTTTTTGATTAGTTTGGTGTCTTAATTAGAAACCAAAGACTACTCCAACGCGTCCGCCAAGCTTTCCGCCCTTGTTCAAACCACCACCAACGGCAGCAGTGACATAGACCTTCTCGCTTACGCGGCCTGCAGCGTTAAGAGCTACTGCCGATGCGCCTTCATACATGCCGACATTGCCGGAGAGTGTGAAGTTCGTATCTGGCAAGATCGTGCTTCCGCCCATGGCGATTGCTGTTGCTGTTGAGCTTGCAATCTTGTCACGCAGTGTGTTGTCCAAATCAGTGATACGAGCACCAAGTGCGTTATCAGCGGCTACACGTGCACTGTTTTCAGCCGTGATACGCGCACCAAGTGCTGTATCCGCAGCGGCACGTGCTGTTTCTTCAGCAGCGATACGTGTCGTAAGTGCTGTATCTGCAGCGGCACGGATCGTCGCTTCAGCTGCTACTGCAGTCGTTGTGAACGTGTTCGCGCTCGTCAACGTTGCGGCATTACCAGCTGCTACAGCGGCCGTTGTGAACGAGTTCGCGCTGGTCAGCGTTGCCGCGTCACCAGTAGCAATTGTTCCTTCGAGCGTTGTAATGCGCGAGTCATGACCAACCAATACTCCAAGCACTTCGGTGTCGAAGTTCTTGCCGTTGTCAGCCGCCGATGTCAGCGTTCCTGCTGCAGAAGCGATGCCTGTGTTCGAGCTTGCAGCCGCAGTCGCCAAGATTGCGCGAGTTGCGGTGAAGTTTGCTTCGGTTGTAACGGCCGCTGTTGCTGTCGTCGTTGCTGCAGTCGCTGTCGAAGCATTTGCAGTTACTGTCGATTGAACAGCAACAAGGTCATTCACTGCGTTAGTCGTCGAAGCAACGCCAGTCACTGTCAGGGTCGAAGCCAAAGCGCTTTGCGCGGCAGTGTTAGCAGCCAACGATGTCGCAAGCGAAGCAGACGCGGAGGTTGCTGCTGTGGTAGCAGAAGACGAAGCCAAAAGAGCATTCGTATAATTGCTGTTGCGAAGCGCAACGTTAGTGTTCGCTGTTGAGAGCGCTGCCGCAGTAGTCGAAACAACCGCCGCGTTCGATGCCACCGCAGTAGTCGCGACTGTCAAAGCAGATTGCGCTGCCGCCAACGTCGATGTCGCTGCAGAAACGCCAGTGTTCGTTGCCTGAGCAGCGACCAATGCGGACTGAGCCGAAATTACGTTCGCTGTCGCCGTTGAGGCAGTGGCCGAAAGGCCCGCAGTGAGCGCAGTCGCGGAGTTCGCAGACACCAAAGCAGTCGATTGTGTTGTTGATGCTACGACCAAAAGGCTCGATGTCGAAGTAACTGTGCTTGCTGCTGTCGTTACAGCAGTTGCCAATACCGATTGGTTTGCCAAGGCAGTTGCCTCTGCAGTCGACAATGTCGCAAGCAAGGCAGTGTTTGCTGCCGTGTTACGAGCAAGAACCGACGCTGCAGTTGACGCTGCAGTCGAAGTTGCCGTTACAGCAGAAACGTTCGTCGACGCCTGCGTGCTTACCTTTGTGGTGGTGTACTGGCCTTCACCGCCCGTTGTAGCAACCTGTGCCTGGGCGTTATCAACAAAGGCAGTTGTTGCTGCTGCAGCAACGCCAGTTAAAAGAACAATTTTTTTGTTCAACATTTTACAATTCCTCAATTACGCCATCTAGATAGCTATCAATGTGTCGAGGGCCTTCATGCGTTGACCCTAGAGCTCGTGTATTGCCAACTGCAAAAGTGAGCTGCCCCCGAACCATCGCGAGAGTTAGCTTTTCTGGGATGTTTAAAAAACCAAATTCGAGAGCATAAAAATGCAGGCATAATAAATATGATAACTTTTCTTTACCTATTATGACGGAGGGCAGCTACGCCTTAAGCTAGCGTTCAGAAGTCGGAAAATGGCGGGCAGTTGGGGCAATGATCATGTGTGATGGTGTTCGTTTATAGCGAAAACGCTTCAACACATGTTTTAAGGGGGGGGGGGAGTTTCAATGTCTTCGCAGGATGAAATGTACAATGCGCATATTAACGATTATCTGCATTGTTTGAGGTATTTGGCGACTTTTCAGCAGGAAATTGGCGTGCCATTTATGCGTAAAGAGGGGGATGTGCTGCTCCTCATTAAGCAAGAACCCGGGCAACCGGTAAAATATTATATGAATAAGTCCGGCATGTCGTCACGCTGGTTCAACGAGATTTTGAAGCAGCTGCTGGC
>NZ_JBIICH010000088.1:0-8831 GCF_044239005.1 Sphingorhabdus sp.
GCAGCACCGTGCATCGCATAGCTTCGCGTGGCTCTACAATATGCACCGTGCGCACCACAACGCCCGCTATATGAGCATCCGGTTGGTCTACCGGAACAATATTTTTTATTACGCGCTGATGCCAAGCATCTGGTTCTCGGCCGTGTTGATCTACATGGGCTTGGGTTGGGTGTTTGCTGGCTATGTTGTGGTCAAACAACTTGTGATCATCGGGGCGCATAGCGATGTGGCTTGGGATGCGAAGCTGCTCAAAATCAAATGGCTTTCGCCCGTCATGTGGGTGGTTGAACGCACGATATCGACGCCTGCTACCCACCATGCCCATCATGGGCGTCATTACAGCGACCCTGCCGTGAACTATAAAGGCAATTTCGGAAATCTGCTGTTCTTTTGGGACATTCTGTTCGGCACCGCGAAAATCACCCGCACCTATCCGCAAAGCTATGGGGTGGAAAATCTGCCAGACGCGACTTTGGGCCAACAATTGGCATGGCCATTGTTTCCTGAGGCGAAAGCCCCACAGAAAAACTAAAGGACGCGTCACCACCCCACAAAAGGCGCACCAGAAAGAAACCCATGTCACACATCACCCTCTACGGCATTCCCAATTGCGACACCGTCAAAAAGGCGCGGAATTATCTTGATGCGCGCGGCGTCGTCTTTGCCTTTCATGATTATAAAAAGGCAGGGGTGACCGAAGCGCATCTGGCGCGCTGGGTCGGCCAAGTTGGCTGGGAAAAGCTGCTGAACAAGGCAGGCACGACGTTCAAGAAATTGCCCGATGCCGACAAGGCCGATATTGATGAGGCCAAAGCCATTGCCTTGATGGTCGCCAACCCGTCGATGATCAAACGGCCCGTCGTCGAAGGCGGTACGACTTTGCTGGTGGGGTTCAAGGAATCCGAATGGGAACCGGTCTTGTCGCACAAATGAAATGCTGCGCGGCCATGAAGGCGGTATGAAAAACCTGCACGCCCTCTTCATCGCCTTATTCTTATTGCCCGCCTGCGCGACACCGGAGAGCCACGCCATGGAAAAACCCTTAAACGGCCAAGCCATCATCATCGCGCACCGCGGCGCATCAGGTGAGCGGCCCGAACACACCATCGCCAGCTACACCCGCGCGATTGAACAGGGCGCGGATTTCATCGAGCCTGACCTTGTCCTGACGAAAGACGGCGTATTGGTCGCGCGGCATGAGAATGAGATTTCGGAAACCACCGACGTGGCCGACAAGCCCGAATTTGCCGACCGCAAGACAAGCAAGACCATCGATGGTAAGAAAATGACCGGCTGGTTCACCGAAGATTTCACGCTGGCAGAGCTCAAGACCCTGCGTGCCAAGGAACGCCTGCCGCAATTGCGCAAGGACAATATGGCGTTTGACGGGCAGTTTGAAATCCCGACCTTTGAAGAGATACTGACCCTCGCCAAGGCGCATAATGTCGGCGTCTATCCCGAAACCAAGCACCCAAGCTATTTCGCGTCGATCGGCCTGCCGCATGAGGCGCCGTTGCTGGCGATGCTGACCACATTTGGCCATGTCACAAAAGACGCGCCGATTTTCATCCAATCATTTGAGGTCGAAAATCTGAAAGCGTTGCGGCCCAAGACCAAATTGCGGCTCATCCAGCTGATGGAAGAAAAGGGCAGCCCCGCCGACCGCAGCGATTTGACCTACCCACAAATGGCCACTGCCGAGGGCCTGAAAATTGTTGCGACCTATGCCGATGGCGTTGGCCCGAACAAGGCCATGGTCATCCCGCGTACACTCATCGGCAATCTGGGCACGCCCACGACGCTTGTCGCTGATGCGCATAAGGTCGGCCTTGCGGTGCACCCATGGACATTCCGCCGCGAAAATTACTTCCTGCCGCTGGCGCAAAAATCAGGCGTCGACCCGCGCGGCATTGGCGATGTTCAGGCCGAGATGAAGGCGTTTTTGGCCACGGGCATTGACGGCATATTCAGTGATAATGTTGCAGAGGCCGTGTCGGCACGGGCGAACATAATGGGAGAATGAGGTGGACGACATGTTTTCGACGCTGAAAAATGTGCTGAAACCCTATGAACCAGACTTTCAGGTAAAGCGGGATGCGGCGGACAATTATTATCTCGAAACCGTGAAGGCCGATGGCACGCCCGAGATGTTTGCAGCGGTTCAAATCAAGAAAAGCTACGTCTCGTTTCACCTGTTTCCGGTGTATCTCGAACCTTCGTTACTGGACGAAATTTCAGACGCCTTGCGCAAGCGCATGCAGGGCAAATCCTGTTTCAATTTCGGCCCGAAGCACATCATTCCGGTGGATGATATGACGTCGCTGGTTGCGCAGTGCGCGGCGTTTTCGAAGAAACGGTGACGAACAAGCCGACACCGTTTATCCGGCTTTTGCAGTCCACTGAAAAACCTCTTCAAGCGGCTTTCCAAAGACATGGGCGATGCGAAACGCGACCTCAAGCGAGGGTGAATATTTGCCCTGTTCGATGGCGGCAATGGTTTGGCGCGTGACGCCCACCTTGTCGCCCAAATCGCCCTGCGTCATCTCCCCGGCGAGGAAGCGCAGCGTTCTTATGTCGTTGGTGAAGGGTGTTTGCGCCATCGGGTCAGTAGCCACGGCGATAATAATATAACTGCGACCCCACGCGAATGAGTTCGGCAATAACCAATGTCGCGATAAGGATGGTCACGGCGTACCCATAATTGAATCCGTTGATGAGTACGAAGATATTCAGCTGAACGCCTATGGCCAATGGGTAATAGGCCAGATGGGTTCCCCTCAGATGGATGCCCTTTTCGCGTTCGTCTTCTTTCAGATCAGCGTCCTTCGGTGAGCGTATCGCAAAAAAAGCGGCCCCCGCGACCATTGGCACCAAAAAAATGATCGTCACCGGCAGTAACATCCACACCGCCGTGTACATTCCCTTGGGTGAATTCGCGATTTCCCAAGGATAGTTCAGGAAATACCAGCCGAAAGCGGACAGCAACCCGACTAACGCAATCCAGTGAATTTTCTCTCGGAAGGACATCGACAATCTCCAATGTTACATGATTCGCACTTAATGTTAGTTATTTTTAACATAGAGTCAAATATAACATACACACCGCCCGTTCTTCCTTTCGTGCGGTGCGTTTAGCGGCTAAGTCCTGCGCTTATGTCTACCAATTCAAAAACGCTCACGTTCGACACATCCACCAGCCGTGCGAACCCGACGCCTTCGCCGATGAAGCGGCTGACCGTGCCGCGCATCCGTCAGCAAAAGGGCCAAGAACCACTCGTCATGCTGACAGCGTACACCGTGCGCATGGCGCAATTGATGGATCCGCATTGCGATATGCTGCTCGTCGGCGACTCGCTGGGTCAGGTGATTTACGGCCTGCCGCATACGGTGGCGGTGACGATGGAAATGATGGCCGCGCATGGCGCAGCGGTTGTGCGTGGCAGCTATCACGCCGCCGTCATCGTCGACATGCCCTTTGGGTCTTACGAAGCCTCAGCCGAGCAGGCATTTGTGAACGCATCGCGGCTGTTGAAGGAAACCGGCGCTGCCGCGGTCAAGTTGGAAGGCGGCAAGGTTTTGGCCCCAACGGTCGAATTCCTGACGTCACGCGGCATTCCGGTGATGGCGCATGTCGGCCTGACGCCGCAAGCGGTGAACATCCTTGGCGGCTATGGCGTACGCGGCAAGAGCCCCGAAGAAGCCAAATCGATTGTCGAAGACGCAATCGCCATGTCCGATGCCGGTGCCTTTGCCATGGTGATCGAAGGCGTGCTGGAACATATCGCCATTGAAATTACGCAGAAAGTTGCCTGCCCGACGATTGGCATTGGTGCGTCTGCGCAATGCGACGGGCAAGTTTTGGTCGCCGAAGACATGCTGGGCCTTTTCGACCGCGTGCCGAAGTTCGTCAAAAAATTCGGCAATATGGGCGTCAGCGTGGAAGATGCTGTGCGCGAATATGCCGCTGGCGTGCGTGACCGCAGCTTCCCCGGACCCGAACAGCTGTATCAACCTGCGTAAAGCAGGCTGGCCTATCCAGCCAAGTCGGGCTAAGGACGGCTCCAACACATTACGACTATTTATAATCGGAGGCCCTCTTGGCTTTGACACCGACAGAACAGCGCCCTGAAAAAGACCGGAGCGGAAGCGACGAAGCGTTTTTGCGCGAAGTGGATGATGCCGTCCGCGCAAGCGATCTCACCAATTTCTGGACACGTTACGGACGCTGGTTATTGGCCGCTATTGTGGCGGGTTTGCTCGCTTTTGGTGGCTGGATTGTATATCACAATCAAAAGCAGGCTGCGGCCGATTTGCAAAGCGAACTGTTCGTGGATGCGATGGACAAATTGCGCGCCGGTCAGGAAAAAGAAGCGCGCGCGCAGCTCGCGACACTCGCCAAGGCGGACCAACCCGGATATCGCGCGATGGCGCAACTGGTCGAAGCCAATTTGCTTGGCGAAGACGGCGAGACCAAGAAAGCGGTCGCAATTTATGCAAAGGTCGCAGCAGACAGCAGCCTGCCGCAGACATTCCGCGATCTCGCGCTCATTCGTCAGGTCAGTGCCGAATTTGATTCGACCCCGCCGCAACAGGTTATTGACAGGTTGAAGCCACTTGCGACCCCCGGCCATGCATGGTTCGGCAGCGCGGGCGAACTGACGGCATTGGCCTATATAAAAATGGGTAAGGACAATTTGGCTGGCCCGATTTTTGCCCAGATTTCCAAGCAGGAGGACCTGCCGGAGTCGCTGCGTAGCCGTTCGCAACAAATGGCTGGCGCGCTTGGCGTAGATACTGTTCAGGTTGACGCAAAGCGCAATGCGGCATCGAAGGCGGATGAAACCGCCTCCAAGGGAGAGTGAAATTGAAGACTGTCACGAAGCTTTTATTGGTCCTCGCTGCATCCACCACCCTTGGCGGCTGTGCCGTTTTGGACGGCATGCGCGGCGATGCCGGAAAGAAAAATAACACCCCGACCGTCGGCAGTCGCGTCGCCATATTGGGTACCGAGCGCGATACGGACATTGATGCCGCGCTGGCCAATGTTGCGGTGACCTTGCCACCTGCAACCCTCAACGAAGCATGGGCGCAGCCCGGCGGCAACGCATCAAAATCACCTGGCCATATTGAACTGAGCCAAGGTCTGAAGCGCGTCTGGACCGCAAGCGTAAAGGGTGCAAACCCGCGCGCGCGCCTCGCCGCGAGTCCGGTGATGAGCGACGGACGGCTATATGTTGTCGACACCACGGCGCGGGTTACGGCCTTTGACGCCAACACCGGCGCGCAAATCTGGAGCAATGCGCTTGAAGTCAAAAATGATGGCAAGTCATCACGCTATGGCGGCGGCGTAAGCGCCACTGCCACCAACGTATTTGCGACCAACGGCGTTGGCGATGTTGCCTCGCTTGCCGCCGATACCGGTGCGCTTGTGTGGAAAAAACGTCCTGCCGGGCCGCTGCGCGGTGCGCCGACACTGTCCAATGGCAATCTATATGTCATGACTCAGGACAACCAGATTTACGCCTTGCGTCAAAGCGACGGTGAACCCCAATGGAACGAAGCTGGCCCCGTTGCCGCATCGGGCATCTTTGGCGTTGGCGCACCAGCGGCGGCACAAGGCACGGTCATCGCTGGCTATTCCAGCGGAGAGCTTGCCGCCTATCGTTATGAAAATGGCCGCAGCCTGTGGAGCGACACTTTGTCGCGCACGGCCATGTCGACATCGGTATCGACATTGACCGACATTGACGCCGATCCTGTCATTGACCGTGGCCGCGTCTTTGCGCTTGGCAAGGGCGGCCGCATGGCATCTTATGAACTGGTCAGCGGCCAGCGCATTTGGGAAATCAACATTGCCGGCATTTCAACACCTGTCGCCGTGGGCGAATGGGTATTTGTGATGACGGATGAGGCAAAGCTTCTGTGCGTTGCGCGTTCAAGCGGCAAGGTCCGGTGGATTTCAAAGCTTCAGCGTTTCAAAAATGAAAAGAAGAAAAAGGGCCCGATCAGCTGGTATGGCCCGGTCCTCGCCGGTGGCCGCCTGATCGTTGCCAATTCGCATGGCGCGATCTGGTCGATTTCCCCCGAAGAAGGCGCCGCCACCGAAGTATTCGACGTAAAGAATGACGTGTCGCTCGCCCCGATCGTGGCGAACAACACATTGTATATCTTGGACGATTCCGGCCGCATTTCCGCGTTCCGGGGTTAAGTCTTTAAAGGAGTAATGCCGGCATGTTGCCGACGGTAGCCATTATCGGTCGGCCCAATGTCGGCAAGTCCACTTTGTTCAACCGTTTGGTTGGCAAGAAGCTGGCGCTTGTCGACGATACGCCTGGCGTCACGCGCGACCGGCGTGAGGGCCAAGGTCGCTTGTTCGATCTTGAATTCACCATTGTCGATACCGCAGGTTATGAGGATGAAGATCCCGATACCCTGCCCGGCCGGATGCGCATGCAAACCGAGGCCGCGATTGCCGGCGCGCAGGTTGCGTTGTTCCTGATCGACGGTCGTGTCGGCGTCACCCCGCTCGATGAAGAAATCGCCCGTTGGCTGCGCAGCAGCGCGACACCCGTCGTGCTGGCCGTGAACAAGGCCGAAGGCAAGCAGGGCGATAACGGCATATTGGAAAGCTACGCACTTGGCTTTGGCGAGCCAATTGCGATCAGCGGCGAACATGGCGAAGGCATGGCCGACCTGTTCCAATCGCTGTTGCCGCATATTGACGGCGGTGCCTTTGAAGTGCCCGACCCCGAAGCCCCTGACGCGATATTGAAACTGGCCATTGTTGGCCGCCCGAACGCAGGCAAATCAACGCTCATCAACAAGATTTTGGGCGAGAACCGCTTGATTACCGGCCCTGAGGCAGGGATTACCCGCGACAGTATTTCGGTGGACTGGGTCTGGAACGACCCAAGCCCGAAAGAGCGCGAGCCCGATGAAGAAGGCAATATTCCGCCGATGCTGACCGAACGGCGCGTGCGCCTGATCGATACGGCAGGGATGCGCAAGCGCGCCAAGGTGCAGGACAAGCTTGAAAAGCTGTCGGTGGCCGACGCCCGCCATGCCATCGATTTTGCTGAGGTCGTCGTGCTGCTTTTGGACGCAACCAAAGGTTTGGAAGTCCAAGACCTGAAAATTGCCGACCATGTCATTCAAGAAGGCCGCGCGCTGATTGTCGCCATTAACAAATGGGACGTGGCCGTCGATGGTGGCAGCCTGTTCAAAGGGATCCGCGGCGCGCTGGATGAAGGCCTGTCGCAGTTAAAGGGCGTTCCGATGATCGCCGTATCTGCGCTGACCGGCAAGGGGCTGGACCAGATGATTTCGGCGGCGTTTGACGCGCGAGAGGCATGGAACAAGCGCGTGCCCACCGGCATACTCAACCGCTGGTTCGAAGCCGCGATTTCGGCAAACCCGCCACCTGCCCCCGGCGGCAAGCGGATCAAATTGCGGTACATGACGCAGGCGCGCAACCGCCCGCCGACGTTCGTGATTTTCGGCAACCGGACCGACGAATTGCCCGCCAGCTATGCGCGCTATTTGCTCAACGGTATTCGCCGCGATTTGGATTTCGGTGCGGTGCCCGTGCGCATCAATTTCCGTTCATCAAAGAACCCGTTCGCGGATTAAGCACGCACGCAGCGCGGTCTGGCAAACAGACTATGTCAACGCTCTGTTTACTTCTGCCGATGTATTATCGTGCCGGACCGTATTTCCGTGTCCCGGGAGCGAATAGTTGACCAACGATCCGGATGGACTGATTGACTGGAAAGCCTTTGGCGAAACCCGCAGCCTATTGGGTGCAGGCTTTGTGCGCATATTGGGCTATTTCCTTGAAGACGGCACGAAATCGGTGGCCGCAATCGAAGAGGCCATGCGCCTGAAGGATTCGGCAAAGCTGGTGATGCCTGCGCACACGTTAAAAGGCGAGGCATGGCAATTTGGCGCGAATCGCTTGGCATTGTTGGCCGAAGAAATTGAAGTCGCCGCCCGGCATTATGTCGAAATCCAGATCGACCCGTCTGAACTTGTTGAAAAGGTCGTTCACCTGCGTCCGCTGTTCGAAGCGACAGTGTCGGCACTCGAAGCCGAAACCAGTCCCTTGGTCGAGCGCCGTCCGGTCGCGGCCGCCCAACGCAACGCCCTTGGCGGAATGCGCTTGGGCTGATTAATCTTCGGACGGTTGCGACTGCAACTGAACGTAGTTTTCCATGCCCATGCGTGCGATCATGTCGAACTGCTTTTCCAGCACGTCAACATGCTCTTCTTCGTTCTCAAGAATTTCGGCAAACAGATCGCGGCTGACATAATCCCGAACAGCTTCGCAGTGCGCGATGGCATCTTTCAGTTGCGACAGAGCTTCATACTCAAGCTCTAAATCGGCTTTCAGGATTTCTTCGACCGTTTCACCAATGCGCAAGCGCCCGAGAAGCTGAAAATTGGGCAACCCGTCCAAGAACAGGATGCGCTCCGCCAGCTTGTCGGCATGCTTCATCTCGTCAATCGACTCATGCCGTTCAAAATGTGCCAGTTTGGAAACGCCCCAATTGTCGAGCATACGATAATGCAGCCAATATTGGTTCACGGCGGTCAATTCATTTTTGAGCGCCTCATTTAGATACTCAATGACCTTTGCATCACCCTTCATGGCACAATCCTTTATTGTTTATCGAATCAAGATAGCGTGAAATATGCCCCAGTTGAAGGCGAAAAGTGCCGTGAAACCGCCAATTATCGGATAGCTAATGCTACGCGGTCGCAGGTCCGGCGCTGATAATATTTCGGGCAAAGGTCAGGCACTGGCCGCATTTCGGTTTGCGACCAAGGCGCGC
>NZ_JBIICH010000089.1:0-8743 GCF_044239005.1 Sphingorhabdus sp.
ATTTGAGTGAAAAAGCTGGGGAGTTTAACAGCCACCAGGACGCGATAAGTCGTTGGAATGGGGCGCTATTATAGGGGCTATATCGTGAAAAACACACGTATCAGCAATTTGAAATATGCAGCGGCACCGCTCGCACTGGGTCTGGCGTTGATCTCAACGCCGTCATTCGCTCAGGATGCGGCAGCCGAAGAAGAAACCGTTGAAGCAATCGTCGTCACGGGTTCGCTCATCACCAACCCGAACCTTGAGCGTTCGGCTCCGGTCAACGTAACTTCCGCCGAAGAAATGGAACTGCTTCAGTCCAACCTGGCCGAAGAAGTTCTTCGTGAAATCCCAGGCGTTGTCGCTTCGATCGGTTCCGCGGTCAATAACGGCAACGGTGGTGCATCGTACGTTAACTTGCGCGGCATTGGTTCAAACCGTAACGTCGTATTGCTTGACGGCGATCGTATCGTGCCCGCCGGTTTTGGTGGTCAGGTCGATTTGAACAACATTCCGCTCGCTTTGGTTGAGCGCGTTGACGTTCTTACCGGTGGCGCATCGACCACTTATGGCGCTGACGCCGTTGGTGGTGTTGTTAACTTCATTCTGAAGAATGATTTCTCCGGCATGGAAGCCCAATCTTCTTACCAGATCACCGAAAAAGGTGACGGTGATGTTTTCCGCGCTGACGTAACAATCGGTGCGAACTTCGACGATGGTCGCGGTAACGCCGTATTTGGCGTTGGTTACCAGCAAGCTGATCCAGTATATCAAGGTGCGCGCGATGTTTCGCTAACCACCATTGAAACCTATGCTGGTACAGCGCTGGGTTCAGGCACAGCATATCCCTCGCGTTTCTCGGGCGGTCGTCTGGTTAGCGGTACGGGCAATGGCGGTACAAACCAGATCAACGAAGCGGGTCAGCTCGTTCCGACCTTCTCGACGTTTAACTTCAACCCATATAACGTCTTCCAGACACCGTTCGAACGTTTCAACATGTTCGGTCAAGCGCGTTACGAAGTCAGCGATGCGATTGAAGTATATTCGCGCGGTCTGTTCTCAAAGAACACTGTAAACACGATCATCGCACCATCAGGCGCGTTCAGCATCGGCGTGAACATTCCTTTGAACAACCCGTTCTTGCCTGCTGCTATGCGTAACCAGTTCTGCGCATTCGACGTTAACCCAAGCGCTTCGGTTTATACCCCGCGCTTTTCGCAAGCTCAGTGCGATGCCGCGGCTAACCCAAGCTTGCGTCCTGGACAGCCCGGTTATCTTGAAATCGGTACAGGTGGCGCGTCTGCAACTGCAACGACGTCGGGCAACGGTCTTGCTGTATTGCAAGCATGGCAGCCATTCGACGTTAACGGCAACGGCGTGATCGAAGCTGGTGAAGGTTACAACCCTAACCCGCAGTCACTTTTTGCCCGTCGTGCAACGGAAGCTGGCCCACGTATCTCGGAATATGTCACAACCGTATTCGATTACCGTTTGGGTGCCCGTGGTTCGATCACTGACTCAATCGACTGGGATATCTCAGGTGCCTATGGCCAAAGCGAGAATATCCAGACGATTAAGGGTTATACCTTGAACTCGCGTTTCCGTCAGTCGCTTCGTGCGGGCGGAACGGCTGCAGCTCCAGTTTGCTTTGACACATCAAATGGGTGCGTTGCAGCAAACGTCTTTGGCACCATTCAGCCGGAAGCAATTCCGTTCTTGGTCCAGGAAAGCACCAGCTTTACGAAAACCTCGCTTGCACAAGTCAAGGGAACCATCAACGGCGATGCCGGCTTTACCAGCCCATTTGCTGAAGATTCCGTGGCATTTGCAGTCGGCGGTGAGTATCGTAAATATACTGCCCGTCAGGGCGCTGACGCGCTTGCCAAGGGCGGCGATCTCGGCGGTGCCGGCGGAGCGACGCCAGATATTTCTGGTGGCTTCGACGTGTATGAAGGCTTTGGCGAACTTGTTGTGCCACTGGTTAGCGACAAGCCATTCGTGAACAGCCTGACTGTTGAAGGCGGCCTTCGCTATTCGTCGTACACAGTCGACGCACCAGGTAACCCATCGTACAACACCACAACCTTTAAGGCTGGTGGTACTTGGGAGCCAACCGACGGTCTCGCAATTCGTGGTAACTTTGCACGTGCCGTTCGCGCACCAAACATTGGCGAACTGTTCTCGCCAGTGAACACTGGATTGACCAACCTTGGTACCGATCCATGTGCGACGTTGACGACGGCTGGCGCTGTGTTGCCAGGACGTCCTGCATCTGGCCCAACCGGTGAACTTCGTGCCGTCTGCTTGGCGCAAGGTGCCAACTTGGGCAACATCAACTCGATTCCACAGCCTAACGCAGGTCAGGTGAACTCGACTGGTGGCGGTAACGTCAACATTAAGCCTGAAAAGTCGAACAGCTTCACCATTGGTGCGATCTTCCAGCCAGCCAGAATCCCTGGTTTCACTGCGTCGATCGATTATTACAACATCAAGGTAACGGGTGCGATTTCGTCCCCGACCCCTGGTGACGTAATTGCGGCTTGCTTTGGTACGAACGTATTCAGCCCAGCAGCAGGCGCATCGACATCTGCTGCTTGTACCAGCATTCGTCGTAGCCCAGCCGATGGCAGCTTGAGCGGCGATCCGAGCACTTTCACTGGTCTGCCTTCGGTTCTGTCGAACGCGGGTTCCATTGAAACTGACGGCATCGACTTGATCATGAACTACAAGACTGATCTGACCGACAAAATCGCTTTGGCTTTGTCGTTCAACGGTAACTACACGTTCAAATCGACGTTCAACGCGTTCGTGCTCAACCCTGAATCGGTCAATCGTGATTGCACCGGCTATTTCAGCTCGAACTGTGGTTCACTGCAGCCAGACTTCTCATGGTCGCAGCGTACAACATTGTCGTACGACAAGATCGATGTGTCGTTGTTGTGGCGTCACCTGTCGGCGATGGAGCAAGAGCCACTTGACGTGATTGACGGTGGTGCGTTCTTCAACGGAACGATCGGTTCGTCGGTCTTGGGCGTTGGCGGCCGGACGGCTAACTTCGGCAAGATCAAGGCATATGATTACTTTGATCTGTCGGCGCGTCTCAATGCCACCGAAAATCTGACGATCACCGCTACGGTGCAGAACTTGCTGGACAAGGATCCACCATTGACCGGTAACAACGCTGGTTCGACATCGTACAACAGCGGTAACACCTTCCCGTCGACATATGACGCGTTGGGTCGTCGCTATGCTGTAACGGCAAAGCTGCGCTTCTAATTTGAAGAGCATATAATGAAACAAGGGGGCGGGCAGCAATGCCCGCCCCTTTTGTATTGTGACGGCACGCTAAGCCATGCGGCCGGACCAAGACCTGCAAGACTGCGTTATGTTGGTTTAGGTAATGTCCCGCCCTATTGGGCTAGGCAGCGCGCTTCAAAAACGAAGCGCATGTTCCAACGTCAGTGGGATGTTGGCAGATTGGGCAACGGCTTTGGCCCAAATCAGGACCTTTTCAATTTCGTCGCCATGCGCCGTTTGCGCCAACGCATATTCCGCGCGCCGGTCTTCTGTCCGGAAACTGCCGCCGAACTTGCTATGCGTGCCAAACGCAGGATGCGCATCATTCGCAGCGGCATGATCGCCCAACCCAAAGTGGGACGATGCAGCGGAAAGAGCTTTACCGGGATTGGCAGTCAGCCGTTCGCTGTCCAGCGTTGCGATGCGTTCAGCGCCGAACTTTAGCGTCATGCTATGAAACAACTTTTGCTGTGCCAGCCAACCCACCGCGGCGACTTGCAAATCGGTCTGCCGGAAAAAATCACCCGGATCAAAACCGAGATCAACGATGCCGTCGGCAATTTGCCCTTCCAATAATTCGCGGCACCATAGCCGGCACCAAAGGCCCTTGCGGGCCACCGATAAAAGAAACACCGAAAGTGGCGCATACAGAATGATGGCTTTGCTTGTCGGCCGCATGGCAAGCGATGCCGGGGCAAGGGCATTAAACACATTGGACGGCTTCACAACAACCGCCAAATCGTCGCCAAATGGACGTGCGAGCATGCCCAGTGCATCGCGCAACCGTTCGCCGACCGCAGTGGGTGGCGCGCCGCGACGGCGAAAGCCGACAATGTCGTTCAACAACACGGGTTCCTTCAGACCCATAGATAGGCCCGGAAGATCAAACCCGTTGGCGAGCATGGTCGATGCACAAAAGGCGGAATGCAAAATAAAATGCAGGCTGGCGTCGTCCGTGCGGCCCGTTGTCGCTTCGCGGCGCGATAGGACCATCGGGCTTGGCTCCACACCAAGATATTCATCGGTGAGGAAAGTGGCTTCATTGTGCGCTGAACGGCTGACATGCCGCAGATGAAATGCGTCTGCAGACGCATCATAGCGATGCGCAAGCCATGCGCCGTCGTTCCACATTTCGCTGTTTTTATGCGTCATAACTTCATGGACCTTGCCGTTTCTAACGGTAAATGGCAAGCATTCGCCATATGAACGAGACCGCACCACCGGCCGAAGCGGCCAGACTGAACAGCGAAGGCATGCTTGCACTGCGGGCCGGAAGCTATGCTGAAGCGGAGCGCCTGTTCGTGGCGGCAACGACGCATGACACGATGTCGAGCGCGCTTTGGCGAAATGTTGCCACTGCACGGCGCGCGCAGGGCGATGACACAGGCGAAATGCAGGCGCTGGACGCGGCAATCAGCATCGACCGCCGCGATTTCATGGGCTGGCTCCGCAAGGCCGAATTGCATGAACGTACGGGTGAAAAGGCCGAGGCGCTGGTCGCTTGGAGCGGCGTGCTCCAAATGGCGGCGCATGCATCAGACCTATCTCCCGATATTGCCGCCGCACTGCAGAGGGGGCAGGCGTTTGTTTCGCAAGCGACGCTTCAGATCGCGGACGCGGTCAGCACGGAAATGGCGCCATTAACTGCTGCCATGGATGAAACAGAGCTGCGCCGCAGCAAGGCATTTGTCGATGTGGCGCTGGGCCGCCGACGGACCTATGTGAACACATGCGACGGCTTATATTACCCCTTCCTTCCGGCGGACGAATTTTTCGACAGGCATCATTTCCCATGGATGCCGGCTATTGAGGCTGCGACAGAGGAAATACGCCAAGAATTGGAGGCGCTGCTTGCCGATCCCGGCGATGCCTTGCGGCCTTATGTTCGGATGGATTCAGGCGTCCCCGAAAATAAATGGTCAGCGCTTGATCAGTCGCTTGCCTGGGGCGCATGCTTTTTGTGGGAATATGGGCAACCCAATAAGGCCGTCTTAGACCGCTGCCCGCGTACAGCCGCGGCCTTGGCCAGCTTACCGACGACAACGCTTCCGGATCGTGCACCCAGCGCGTTTTTCTCAATATTGAAGCCGCATACCCGAATTCCGCCGCATACAGGGGTGACCAATACCCGTGCGATTGTGCATTTGCCGCTGATCGTGCCAGAGAAATGCGGCTTCCGCGTTGGGGGCGAAACCCGCGAATGGAAAGTGGGAACGGCTTTTGCCTTTGATGATACCATCGAACATGAAGCGTGGAACGATAGCGACCACAATCGTGCGGTTCTTATCTTTGATGTGTGGAACCCCCATTTAACCGTTACAGAACAAAATGTTATCGCCCGCTATTATGCCGCGGCTGACGCAACAGGCTTTAAAATCACGCATTAAGTTAATTGATTTTTTCCTCTTTACTTGCACTGATAAGCGCCTGTGTTACTTGCACCGCGCCTCTCAACGGAGAAACATGCACATGCGACCAATTCTATTCACAGCCTTAACCATTGGCATCATGACCTCGGCTTTGGCACAGGCGCCGGTGTCTGCGCCTGTAGCGGCTCCAGCATCTGCAACGACATCGCAGGACGGTAAATTGGCCAAAGCCTCTGACAAAACCGCTTCCGATGCAGACCAAGCCGTTCGGTGCCGCACTGTTCGTGTGACCGGTTCACTGGTGAAAAAGGGCAAGGTTTGCAAAACGCTTGCGCAGTGGCGCCAGATGACAGAGTCCGGAAATGAACTCGCCCGCCGTTTGGTGGAGGATGGAACTTCACGCCCCAGCGGTCAGTGATTCTTCCTTCGCGGATGAAATGGCGGATGTGAATCGAGGAAGCTCCAAAGGCTGTTCCGTGGCTCCTACACCGCCAACTTCAACGCCCCATCGCCTTCCTCGACCTTAACCGTGGAGCCATCGGGCACTTCGCCGCGCAGTAGCAGATCCGCTAGCGGGTCCTGCAAATATCGCTGAATAGCGCGCTTGAGCGGGCGTGCGCCATATACGGGGTCGTAACCCACGCGGCCAAGCCACGCCTTTGCCTCTTCGGATAAAGCGAGCGTGATCTTGCGATCCTTCAGCAGCTTTTGCACGCGTTGCACCTGAATCTCGACAATCGGTGCCATGTGATTGGCGCCAAGCCGGTGGAACAGGATGACCTCGTCGAGGCGGTTGAGGAATTCGGGCCGGAAATGGCCCCGCACGATTTCCATCACTT
Source organism: Sphingorhabdus sp. (assembly GCF_044239005.1). Classification (GTDB taxonomy): domain Bacteria; phylum Pseudomonadota; class Alphaproteobacteria; order Sphingomonadales; family Sphingomonadaceae; genus Sphingorhabdus_B. The sequence goes on from NZ_JBIICH010000089.1 coordinate 6,488, forward strand.
GCGGTTCGACCTCTTTCACGTCCTGACCATCTTCCAACGCGGCGAGATGCTGGCTGCCCAGATTGGACGTGAGGATGATGAGCGTGTTTGAAAAGTCCACCGTGCGGCCCTGACCATCGGTGAGGCGGCCATCGTCGAGTACCTGAAGCAGGATGTTGAAGACGTCGGAGTGCGCTTTTTCGACTTCGTCGAACAACACCACTTGATAGGGCCGACGCCGGACAGCCTCGGTCAGGACACCGCCTTCTTCATATCCGACATAGCCCGGAGGTGCACCGACCAGCCGCGATACGCTGTGCTTTTCCATAAATTCGGACATGTCGATGCGGACCATCGCATTGTCATCGTCGAACAGAAATGAGGCCAGCGCCTTGGTCAGTTCGGTTTTACCAACGCCCGTGGGGCCCAGGAACAGGAAGGAACCAAGCGGCCTGTTGGGGTCCTGAAGCCCTGCGCGGCTGCGGCGGACGGCCTTGGATACAGCGGCCACGGCATCTTGCTGCCCGATCACCCGCGCGCCAATCAGTTGCTCCATATTGAGCAACTTGTCGCGCTCGCCCTCAAGCATCTTGTCGACAGGAATGCCTGTCCAGCGGCTTACGACGCTGGCGATATCCTGCGCGGTCACTTCCTCACGCAGCATGGCGTTACCTGCCGCTGATTCTGCTTCGGACAGTTGCCGCTCAAGGCCCGGGATTGCGCCATATTGCAGCTCGCCCGCCTTGGCGAGGTCGCCCGAACGCTGCGCCTGTTCAAGCTCGATACGGGCGGTGTCGAGTTGTTCCTTGATCTTCGCCTCTGCCGAAATCTTGTCTTTTTCCGCCTGCCAGCGCTGGGTCAGTTCGGATGATTGCTGCTCCAGATTGGCAAGTTCATTCTCCAGCGTGGCGAGCCGGTCTTTCGACGCGGCATCGCTCTCCTTACCAAGCGCCTCACGCTCGATTTTGAGCTGAATGATACGCCGGTCGAGCGTCTCGATTTCCTCTGGCTTGGATTCCACTTCCATGCGGAGTCGCGACGCGGCTTCGTCCATCAGGTCGATGGCTTTATCGGGCAGGAAACGGTCGGCAATGTAACGGTGCGATAATGTTGCCGCGCTGACCAATGCGCCATCGGTAATCCGCACGCCATGGTGCAGTTCATATTTCTCTTTCAACCCGCGCAGGATCGAAATCGTATCTTCGACCGTGGGTTCACCGACGAACACGGGCTGAAACCTGCGTTGCAGTGCGGGGTCTTTTTCGACATGCTTTTGATATTCATCGAGCGTCGTTGCGCCGATGCAGTGCAATTCGCCGCGTGACAAAGCGGGCTTAATCAGGTTCGCCGCGTCCATCGCGCCTTCGCCTTTGCCCGCACCGACGAGCGTGTGCATCTCGTCAATGAACAGGATGATGTCACCTTCGGCCTGCTTCACCTCATCCAGCACACCCTTCAGCCGCTCTTCAAACTCGCCGCGATATTTCGCGCCGGCAATCAGGGCGCCCATGTCGAGTGACAAGAGCTTGCGGCCTTTCAGGCTGTCTGGGACGTCGCCATTGGCAATGCGCAGCGCCAGGCCTTCGGCAATGGCGGTTTTGCCGACGCCGGGCTCGCCGATGAGGACAGGGTTGTTCTTTGTGCGTCGCGCAAGAATTTGAATGGTGCGGCGTATTTCTTCATCACGACCGATGACAGGATCAAGCTTGCCCGCCCGGGCCACTTCCGTCAGGTCGCGCGCGAATTTCTTCAGCGCATCATAACGGTCCTCCGCGCCAGCGGTGTCGGCGGAGCGTCCACCACGCAGCGCATTAATCGCGGCGTTCAGACCCTCGGCTGTGACGGCAGCATTGGCCAAGGCCTTACCTGCAGTGGTGGTTGAGGCCAGCGCAAGCGCGAGCAACAGCCGTTCAACGGTCACATAGCTGTCGCCAGCCTTTTGCGCGACCTGTTCGGCGGAATCGAGAACACGCACGGCATCATTATCAAGCCCGGGCGTCTGTTGCGCGCCGCCGCCGGACACCGCAGGTACCTTCGCCAACGCCGCGTCGGTTTCGCGCAAGGCTGTCGCGGCGTCGCCACCAGCCGCCTTGATAAGGCCAGACGCCATGCCCTGTTCGTCTTCCAGCAAGGCTTTGAGGAGATGCTCGGGCCCAATACGCTGATGGCTCATACGAATGGCCACGGTCTGCGCGCTTTGCAGAAAACCCTTGGCCCGGTCGGTGAATTTCTCGAGGTTCATGCGCTATTTCCTAAATGTCGATGGAGCCTTTGTGG
>NZ_JBIICH010000008.1:0-33072 GCF_044239005.1 Sphingorhabdus sp.
TTTTTTTGCAGCGCTGCACTTGATCGACTCGTTTCGAGCGGTCTAAGAAACTGTTTCCAGCAATGCATGACGACAGTCGGGCAGTGCCTCACATGGAGAATCAGACATCGCGACTGCTGCATTTGGCAACAAATGCACAGTGACTGTCTGTGTGCTTCGCATGTGGGCAGATAGCGCGCGGTTGTGTTGGTCTGGATGGGGTGGAAAATTGGGGGCAGGCACGTTGGCCGAAGATAAATCAGTATCGCATATGACATTAGATCAATCACATGGCGAAAATGCCGGCCTGACTTTGAAATCCCGTTTTGATGGCGATTGGCAGACAATCTCATCTGGCTTGCGTCGCGATTTGGGCGCGCAAATATATGGCCAATGGATTCGCTCCATCACCCTTGGCGACTTTTGTGACCTGACGGGTACGCTCGAACTTCTTTTACCCTCCGATTTTTCTGCAAGTTGGGTGTCGGATCATTATGCCGATCGCCTGCGTTTGGCTTGGTCGAGCACCAATAAAAGCGTGAAGCAGCTGAAGATCCGCACACGCCCCGGTGCACCGCGCGTTGAATTGCTCCGTGCGTCGACAAACGCTGAACGCATCGTCGCGCAAGAAGCGAATGATGCTCTGCCGCCACGTTCCGCTCTTGATCCGCGGATGACATTTGCGAATTTCGTTAAAGGCCAAACCAATGTTCTCGCGCTCAGCGCTGCAGAACGCGTCGCGTCGAAAGACAAGCCGCTTTTCAATCCCCTTTATCTTCAAGCGGCAACGGGTCAGGGTAAAACTCACCTGATGCATGCCATCGGTCATGCTTATGCCGAAGTGAACCCCGACGCGCAGATCATTTATATGTCTGCGGAAAAGTTCATGATGGAATTTGTGACCGCGATGCGGCGCAAGGAAGTCATGGAATTCAAGGCGCGCTTGCGTGCCGTCGATGTGCTGTTGATCGACGATATTCAGTTCATCATCGGCAAGGTATCGACGCAGGAAGAGTTCCTCCACACCATCGACGCCATCATCGGTGCCGGCAAACGCCTCGTCGTTGCTGCCGACCGCGCGCCGCAAGCGCTGGACGGTGTTGATCAGCGTATCCTGTCGCGTCTGTCGATGGGTCTGGTCGCGGACATTCAGCCAGCGGACCTTGAACTGCGCCGCCTCATTCTTGAACAGCGCCTTGCCAACATGCCCGAAGCACAAGTTGGTGAAGATGTAATCGAATTTCTGGCCCGCACCATCAGCCGTAACGTACGCGAACTCGAAGGCGGCCTGAACAAGCTGCTCGCATATGCCCAGTTGACTGGCAAGCCAGTCACCCGGACCTTGGCTGAAGAGCAGTTGAAAGATATTTTGAGCGCTTGCCGCCGCCGTATCACCATCGACGAAATCCAGCGTGCGGTATGCGAATATTATCGCATCGATCGGAGCGAAATGTCATCGAAGCGCCGAGCGCGCGCCGTTGTCCGTCCGCGCCAGGTCGCCATGTATCTCGCAAAGGTCATGACACCGCGCAGCTATCCGGAAATCGGACGCAAATTTGGCGGACGTGATCATTCGACGGTAATTCACGCCGTGCGCTTGGTTGAAGGCTTGCGTCAGCAGGACAGCGACATGGACAATGATGTCCGCGCGCTGCTCCGTCAGCTCGAAGCGTAATCCACCCTTTTCAACATCCTTTCCAGAGCCTATCCACGGATGGGGAATCGGAAGGGATGCGATGGGACAATCTTGTGCGTCATGCGGGTCGGCAAATGCGGTTCGCGCGCGATTTTGTGGCCATTGCGGCGCTGCGCTGAAAGCGCGACCTGTGTCCCGGGCCGCCCCTAAACGTTCACGGGCGATGCCTGTCGCGGCGCTTATTATTCTGCTCGTTTTCGTGGGTTTATATTTTTGGCTGTTCGTCCTTGATGACATGCAGAACGGTTCGGCAAAGCCAACGGCCGAGCAGAGCGAAAGCGCGACGGCCGCGGCCGAAATTTTCTTCACAATGACTGAAGCGAATATTCGCGACAAGCCGAGCACGTCTGAAAGCGTCATATTGGGTAAATTACCGCGCGGTTCGCAAGTGACAGGCGTTGTTCAGCCGGGCTCACCACCCGGCGATGGCTGGATTGCATTGAGCGACGGCAATGGCTTCATCGCTATGGTAAATCTTTCACCGTCGAAACCACCAGAGCTCGTCACTTTTCTGAACGATCAATCATGGGTTGTGGATATGCCCGTTGATGTGTGGGCGACGACGGCGCCGGATAGCGCGTTGATTGATCGTGTGCGCGCAGACACCCCGCTAAAACTGGTTGGCCTTACCGCCGACAACTTCATTGAGGTGAAGCTTCCGGACAATCGCTATGGCTATTTGGCCGATGGAAAATCCATATTGGCGCGCTTGGGCGGAAAGCCGATTGCCATTGGATTTAATCCGCAAACATGTGCCTTCAGCGGCGAAATTGGCGCGGAATTCAACAAAATTAGCGCGCGGCTTCGGGCGCAATGGCAAGCATTGGAAGCCAAGGAATATGCTAATGAGGCTGCGCGCGAAAAAGCCTATGCCAAGGTCGAGGGCAAAAGCAGCTATGCGCGCCTGCGCCGTTCATTTGATGGATTATCGCTTACGGCGCTTGGCCAGCATTATGAATCGCAGTCGCTATATTTCGCCGACCAGCCCGCCAAGGTCATCGCCGTTTTTCGCGACAATGGGTTTAACATTGGGCCCGATGGCATATTCAAGGCAACGGAACTTTACGCCGGCATATCTGGTACGCGCGGTGAGGGCACGGCCTATGGCCAAACCGAGCTGAGTTGCGGGGTCTGATCCGCAAGCTTAGCCGATTTTGCCGCGTGCTTAGTTGAAAGCGTTAGCGCTTTTCCTCTGGCGCAACCGAGATACGGACCGTTTCACCGCCATTGCCGGGAAATCCTGTAAACATGGCCTCAACCAGATTTGGTACCAGATATGGCAACTTGTTTGACCGTGACTTGGCCTCGGCCTTGCCTTCAAACAAGCGCTTGCCGTCACCATTACGGTCAATCTTCATATCGAGATTGGCCGTGAATACCGTGAAGCTGTCGATTTCATAGGGGCGGTTGAAGCCGCTATACAGGAATGGATCATAATAGCCGACGACGTAACGCGCGCCGCGACGGGTACGCACGACATAGGGCCGGTAAAAGCTGCCAAAGCCCCAATAAGGGTCATAAAATGGATCTTGGCGAACGACATTGCGTTCCTTGCCCTGATCGACCGCATAATCGAGCGAGACGGTCATATCGGCATTTGCGCCCGACGCGGGTACATAACCAATTTCCTGAAGCTCGCTTGCAACCAAAGCCGCATATTGGCCGAATTCAATGCCGCCTGCATTGTCCGGGTTGGCCGCGCGGATAACAAAGGTCTGGCCTTGCGGTGCAGGCAATTGCTGAAACCGTGAGACATCAGCGTTAAACGGCGTTGCACAGGCACCAAGTGCCAGCATTGCTATCGGAGCAAGAAAAGTTGCGACCTTTTTTATCATTTCAAATCCTCAAAGCAGCGACTGAACGCCGTCTATAGCATAACGCGGTTTGTTTAGGATAGTTTCGCTGAACTGTGGTTGAACGGCACTAGCGCACAATTTAGCGCAGCAGACCAAGCGCGGCATACGCTGCCTTCAACGTCGGTCCGCCAAGTTCACGCGCTTTCGCGGCCCCCTTGGCAAGCGCCGCGTCTATTTGCTCATGATCATCCTTCAGAACCGCGAAGCGTTCGGAAATGGGACGCAGATGTTCAATGACGATTTCTGCCAAGGCCGGTTTGAATGCGCCAAAGCCCTGACCACCAAAACGCGATAGGGTTGCCTCGACGGTCTCTTCGGCAAAGGCGGCATAAATGCCGACGAGATTTTTCGCCTCGGGGCGGCCTTCAAGGCCCGCAGGCTCAGACGGAAGCGGCTCAGGATCGGTCTTGGCCTTCTTGATTTTGCTCAGGATGGTGTCGGCATCGTCGATCAGGTTAATCCGGCTCATATCGCTCGGATCAGACTTCGACATTTTCGAACTGCCATCGCGTAGCGACATGATGCGCGCAGTTTCCTTGGGAATGATGGGATCAGGCAAGGAGAAGATATCGGTGCCGTTTCCGAAATCGGTGTTGAACTTCTGGGCAATGTCGCGCGCAAGTTCCAAATGCTGCTTTTGGTCTTCGCCGACCGGAACATGCGTCGCCTGATACAATAAGACGTCGGCAGCCTGAAGCACGGGGTAGGTGAACAGCGCGATGCTCGCGCCTTCGCGGTTCTTGCCCGACTTGTCCTTGAACTGCGTCATGCGGTTCAGCCAACCCATGCGCGCAGTGCCGGTGAGCAGCCACTGTAGCTCCGCATGGGCAGGGACCTGCGCTTGGTTGAACAATATCGCTTTGTCGGTGTCCAGTCCGCACGCAAGCAAGGCCGCGGCCATCTCGCGCGTGTTTGCCGTCAATTCGGCCGGAACATGCGGCATGGAAATCGCGTGTAAATCGGCAAGGAAATACAGGCATTCCATTTCATTCTGCATCTTTACCCAGTTGCGGATCGCACCCAGATAATTGCCCAAATGCAGATTGCCGGTGGGTTGAATGCCAGAAACGACGCGCATGATGATTACTCGCTTATATTGGCCGCGGGCGATGCTGCACGCCTGCGGAAAAGGGATTTCAATTCTTGAATGCGGTAAGCGCCGAAAAGCAATATGGCTAGAGCATAGACGCCGCCACCAGCAGTGACGAGAACCGACAGCACAGCGATGCGCCGCCACAATCCCGTGCCCAATTGGTCCTCAATGATTTCATTGCCGAAAAACAGGGCGACACCCATCAATGCTGCAGCCAGAACAATGCGCCACGCCTTTTGCTTGAGCCGCGCATCGACCGCGATATGCCCGCGTTTGCGCAAGGTGAACCATAGCAAAGCGACATTGACCCAGGCCGATATCGCAGTCGCAACGCCAACGCCAATATGTGCCAGCGGCCAAATGAGAATGAGGTTACCGATGAGGTTCACCAACATCGACCACAAAGCCAACCGCAGCGGCGTTTTGGTGTCGCTGCGCGCGTAAAATCCCGGCGTCAGCACCTTGATGAGGACATAAGCCGGCACGCCAGCTGAAAACGCCATCAGGACGGCGGCGGTCCCCCGCGTGTCGGCGGCGGTGAACGCGCCATGTTCAAATATGCCATGGACGATTGGTATCGCCGAAACGATCAGAGCCGCCGTTGCAGGCATCGCAAAGAACAACGCCAGTTCGACGGCGCGATTTTGCGTGTCGGACGCTGCCTTGCTATCGGCTCCGGCGATTTGCCGCGAAAGCGCAGGCAGTATAGCTGTACCAATCGCGATGCCAATCAATCCCAATGGCAGCTGGTTCAAACGGTCTGCATAATAGAGCCATGATACCGACCCTTCTGGCAAGAACCGCGCCGCGAGCGACGTGGAGATCAGAAGGTTGAATTGAATGGCGCCTTGGCCAATCGCCGCTGGCGCAATCAAGGCGAGCATCAATTTTACGTCGGGCGTTAGACGCGGCAACGCAAGCTTCAGGCTGGCCCCCGCGCGGTGGCATGCCCACATGAGCCAAAGCAATTGGAGCGCGCCGGATACGGTGACCGCTATCGCCTGCGTGACCGCCGTTTCAACTTCGCTGTCACCACGGAAGAAAATCAGCGCGATAATCATGCAGATATTCAGCAATATCGGCGCGGCGGCATTAACCCAGAAACGGTTCAGCGAATTCAATATGCCGCCCAGCAGCGACACCAATGAGATCAGCGCAAGATAAGGAAAGGTGATTATGGTAAGATGCCGAGCGAGCGCAAATTTCTCCGGCCCGCCATCGGGAAACCCGCCGGTCATGGCCCATACAACGGGACCAGCAGCCAGCATCATGACGCCTGTGAACAGCACCAGAAATGGGAATAGCACCGACAGCACTTGGCTCGCGAATGTGCGCGCGGCGGTGAGGCCCATTTGCGCCTTTTCGCGTTCAGCCTCGGTCATTTTCTTGTTGAACAGAGGTACAAAAACCGCCGCGAATGCGCCTTCAGCGAACAATGCACGAAACAGATTGGGCAGTCGCCACGCTATCAGAAACGCGTCGGACGCAAGGCCTGCACCGACATAGCGCGCCATCAACATATCGCGCACAAGGCCAAGCACGCGGCTGACCAGAGTCAGCCCCCCAATGGTAATGCTGTTTCGAACCAGGCTCATATGTTCACCTGGTGCCTACGGATTCAGGCTTCGCCTGCAGGCTGCGTTTCTGCCATCTGCTGTGCTTGCGTGATCTGCTGGATATACAATGCGTTGAAATCGATCGGTTCGAGAACGAGCGGTGGATAGCCTGCGTCGCGAACGGCATCGGCAACAATCCGGCGTGCAAATGGGAACATCAAACGCGGTGCTTCACCGAAAAGGAACGGGTGCGCTTGCTCGTCGCTGACATTGCGCAGACCAAATAGCGTGCCGTACTCGAGCTCGACCGAGAAATGGACGCCATTGTCGCTTTCGGCTTTGACCGCGAGCTTCAAGGTGATTTCGTGCACTTCATCCGTGATGGCATTGGCCAGAATGTTCACCTGGACGTCGATTTGCGGGGTCACTTCCCAGTTAAAGCTATGCGGCGCATGCGGGTTTTCTACCGACAAGTCCTTGATATATTGGTTCAACATACCCACCGCAGGTGCGGTATCTGCGCCATTGGCTTTTACATTTTCGGAAACGATGGTGCCTGCTTCGTCAGCCATGTGATGTCGTGCTTTCCTATTGATTGACATGGACGCCAAATCGCGCCCCCTTATGGCCGTCGCGCCTAGCAGGGTGACCGGCAAAGGGCAATCATTGTTGCACATGCGGCAAGCCGCACTTTTCTTTGGGTAAAGCCCTTTGAACCCTCGGCATTAGTGCTTATATGGTATTGAGGCGGAGCTGGATGGGAGATATTCCATACCATCGAAATTATATGCCGGACTTATTTGGCGCATGGAGGCGTTGTGACGTTCACTATTGTATTGCTTGCTCTTGTTGCAGCGTTCCTCGGCCTTCGGCTATATTCGGTGCTTGGTAAACGCACGGGTCACGAACAGGAACCCGTTGCGCGCCGTCCGATTGAAACGACTGCCCAGCCTATGCTGCGCCAACCTTCGGCAAGCACTGATGCCGCAGCCGCCATTCTGGCGAATGACATCTCAAATGTCGATATGGCTGCGCAAAGCGGCATCAAGGCAATTGCCAATGCGGACCGGAGCTTTGATCTTGCGCTGTTCATAGAAGGATCGAAATCCGCCTATAAAATGGTGCTGGAGGCTTATTGGCGTGGTGACAAGGAAGCGCTCCGTTTCCTGTGCGACGATGATGTATTTGATAGCTTTGCCGAGGCCATTGACGGTCGCGAAGCGCGCGGCGAGACATTGGCGAACCGATTGGTGCGGATCGACGAAGTACGTGTTGTGGATGCAAGCTACGACCATCCAATGGCACGTGTTACCGTTAGGTTTGATGCCGACATCGCCGCGATGGTGAAGGACGCCGATGGAAATATCATCGGTGGTTCGATGACCGACGCTGTTGAAACGCATGATATCTGGACGTTCATGCGCGATGTTAAGTCAACCAGCCGCAACTGGAAGCTTGACGAAACCGACTCGGTCTGATTCACCCGGGCGATGAAACGCGCCCTTTTTGCTTTAGGCTTATCTGCTCTTACCCTGTCCGCTTGTTCGGGCGGCATCATCTCAAATGGGGTGCCGACCGCATCGACAGGTGCATCGCGTCGATCGCCTGACGCCGGTTTGCTGGAAAAGGCAGCCAAACCCATTCCATCTACGCCTGCGGCAACGCTGACTGCGCCCGTCCCGACAGGCGACGGTTCGACGGCGGCGAGCTTGGGCGTGGTGCGTGGGCCAGAAATTGGATCACTGCAGGTCGATGCCCGCAAGGCACAGCTTGCCATGGATAGTTTCCGCACCAGCTGCCCGGGCCTTGTTCGGCGCACTGACAGCAGCGGCCTTACGCAAGGTGCCGACTGGGTTCCCGCATGCGACGCTGTAAAAACATGGACGGGTGACGCGATATCCTTCTTCGCGGCGCATATGGACGCGGTGCAAGTTGGTAACGGCAAGGCGTTCGCCACAGGCTATTATGAACCTGAGATCGCAGGGTGCCGCACGCGGCAGGCGGGTTGTGAAGTGCCGATCTACAAACGGCCATCGGACCTGATTGATGTCGACCTTGGGCTGTTTTCCGATGATTTAAAGGGCAAGAACATCCGGGGTAAAGTCAGTGGCACCAAGCTGGTGCAATATGACGATCGCGCCGCGATTGAAAATGGCTCTTTGGCAGGCCGCGGCCTTGAAATCGCATATGCCAATGATCCCATCGAATTCTTCTTCCTGCAAATTCAGGGGTCAGGGCGGCTAAGGCTGCCCGATGGCGGCGTGATGCGTATTGGCTATGAAAGCCAAAACGGGCGTGGCTACACCGGCATTGGCCGGTTGATGAAGGATCGCGGTCTCATCACCGATGGTTCGATGCAGGGCATTGTCGCCTATTTGCGCGCCAATCCTGAAGAGGGCCGCAAAGTCATGCAGGAAAATAAAAGCTTTGTGTTTTTCCGCGAACTAACGGGCGCTGGGCCGCTTGGCGCAATGGGCTATCCTGTCGTGGGCGAAGCAAGCGTCGCCGTGGACGTCAAGTTTATCCCGCTGGGTGCGCCATTGTGGCTGTCGATGGACCGGGCCGAACCCAACGGCATTTGGGTGGCGCAAGACACCGGCGGCGCGATCAAGGGCGCAAACCGGATTGATACATTTTGGGGGGCAGGAGACCGTGCACGTGCCATCGCTGGCGGTATGGCGGCACGCGGCGCGGCGCTGATTTTCTTACCCAAGGCGGTAGTCACCCGGCTCGGGCTATAAATTCGCCATGGCGCGGCATTTGGACAGCAATGAAAAGGCACTGTGGGGGAAAGTTGTCGCCACCGTCAGCCCAATACATGTAACCAAAGCAAAGGCACCGCCCGTGGTTGCGGCCGCGTCGGACAAAGCGCTCTTGGCCAAGCATTTGAATACCAAGCCCAAGCCGATACGTAGCGAAGCTGCGAAGATTGCTCCGGCACCGCAAAGCAAGATTGCGCCTGTTCCGCACAATCTGGATGGTCATTGGGACCGACGGATCACGCGCGGCAGCATCATGCCCGATGTCAGCGTGGATTTGCATGACGCTTCGTTGTCTGGTGCCTATGCGCGGCTCGATGGCGCGCTTGAACAGGCGATAGCGCAAAGGATGAAGGTCGTCCTTTTGGTGACGGGCAAGCAACGCGCGCATGATCGCGCAAGTGGTCAGGGCAGGGGCGCGATTGCCGCCGTTGTGCGCGATTGGCTGGCGGCGTCACGCCACGCGCGGAGTATCTCTGCGGTCCGCAACGCGCACCCCCGGCATGGCGGGGCAGGCGCGCTGTATATTATGCTGAAAAGCTAGCTGCCAAGCATCCGGATCGCGACGCGCCGGTAGATTTCCGTGAGCGCAGTGAGGTCCGCAATGGCCACTGCCTCGTCCAACTTATGCATTGTTGCGTTGCACAGCCCGAATTCAACGACCGGACAGATTTTCGTCAGGAACCGCGCATCGGAAGTTCCGCCCGTGGTCGATGGTTCGGGTGTAATGCCCATAACGCCCTCGACAGCTTCCGAAATGGCCGCCGATAATTCACCCGGCGGGGTCAGGAACGCTTCGCCCGAAATCATGGCGGTCAGCTTGCCGCCGCCCTTTTCGACAAGCTCTTGCATCCGCGCAACAAGCGCCTCGCCGCTTTGCAGGTCGTTGAACCGGATCGACAATCTGGCTTCTGCCTTTGCCGGAATGACGTTGGTTGCTTTATTGCCGACAGCCAGGTCCGTGATTTCAATATTGCTTGGCTGGAACCAATCCGTGCCCGCATCCAGCGTAATCGCTTCGATCTCCGACAAGATCGCCACGAGCTTTGGGATGGGGTTATCGGCCAAATGCGGATAGGCGACATGGCCCTGGGTTCCTGCAACCGAAATCCACATATTCACGGACCCACGGCGGCCGATTTTCATCATGTCGCCAAGCCGGTTCACGCTGGTGGGTTCGCCGACAAGGCAGGCATCGGGGATCGTGCCAAGCGCGTGCATATGATCGATTAAAGCACGGGTGCCGTAAATCGCTGGCCCTTCTTCATCACCCGTAATGATCAGGCTGATTGTCCCTGCGTCAGCCGGTATCTCGTGCAATGCCGCGACGAATGCGGCGATGCTGCCCTTCATATCGACTGCGCCGCGACCGTGAAGTAAATCGCCCTTTATCTGCGGAACGAAAGGATCGCTCGCCCAGCCAGCGCCCGGCGGTACGACATCAAGATGCCCGGCAAAGGCGAAGTGACGCCCACCGGATTCGCGAATGGCAAACAGATTTTCGACAGGCGCGCCATGCGCTGGATTGTCATCACCACTGCCCGATACAAAACGGTCAACGCGAAAGCCCAAAGGCTTCAGCATGTCCTCCAGCGCGTCAAATACGGCGCCCTGCGCTGGTGTCACGCTTTCGCAGGATATCAGGCGTTGGGCATAATCAAGGGCAAGAGCGTCAGTCATCTGACCAACGCGTTAAGCATTAATGCCCTTCGAAACAAGTCAGACGTCGGCTTTACGCAATGCCTTTTCGGTGAACATGGCGTCGCCTTGAACTGAGCCGACAATCGCAACGCTGCCATCGGCATCGCGGCGGGCAACGAGCAGAACAAATTCGTCGCCTGCGCCTGCAAATTCGCTGAGGTCACGCTTGCGCGCAGATCGCAAACGCGCATGTGGGTCGTCGGTTGCCGCCGTGGTCGGATCGACGCCTGCCGCGATTTTCTTGGCGCGACGTTCGGCGGCGACAATGGCTTTCAAGCCGCCGTCAAAGCCAGCGAGAATAGTGGCGAACGTCCCCATCGGAACGGCATTGCGCTGCGCAAATTGAAGCGCTGTGGCAAATTCGGTTAAGCGGGTCTTGTCATAGCCTGCACCAAAAACAAGCTTAACGATTGGCGTAAATGGCGCGCGTTCCTGTGTTTTCAGGCCTGCATCATGGAGCAGTTCTGCATAATCGGCAGGGTGATTAGCGGCAATCAAGGCAAAGTCGTACGCCTGTCCAATCGCCTGATACAACGCATCGCGCGTCCGAAGATCTGCATCGCGCGCCTGTTCTGCACATTGCCGTGCGGTATCCAGCCAGTCGGCAAGGCTTGCATTTTCATCGGCTGCTATCGTCTGCAGCGGATAGGGTTCATCGCTTTGTACGTCATCACATGGCGCTGCATCATCTGGCTGCTCCGCCATCGGGGCATCGGCCCAGATAGGGACATGTTCCTGCCGCGGCGGCAACGCTGCGCGCGCGTGTTCAACTTCAATCTGCAACGGTTCGCTAATGTCTGCAGGCGCAGTTTCTTTCCAGTTGATGACGCCGTAAATGAAATCGATCGTGTCATCGTCCGTCGAATAGGGCAGCAAAATGCCGCGGTACATGAGGACATTGCCGCGATCGTTCACAAACTCGGCTTCGAAGCCGATGGGCCCATGGTTGGCAATGATTTGCAAATAATGGTCGGTAATGCGCGACAGCAGCGAGTTTCGGGGAACTTCATCCAGATAAGTGACGTCCGCGCTTAAGCCGCATTCGGCGCGCAATGTATCGCCAAGATATTCAATGGACGGATTTTCGATGCCCGAGGTAAAATCGAGAAGAACGCCGTAGTCGCGGAAATCTTCGATGGCCGATGGATCGAGTTCTTCGATGCTTGGGAAATTTCTGTCGTGGAGCTGCGACGTCCAAAAATTTAACGCGCGAACCTGCATCCGGCGTTCGTCGCGAGATATGAATGGTGGCGGCTCTATTGCTGCGTCTTCGTCCTCAAAAAGGGTATAAGCGGGTAAATCAGCATCAAGGTCTGATCCAAACGGTTCAAATCCGCGCAAATTATCCATCTTCGGGTCCTGTCGATGCCGTTCGCCACATGGGCGGCTCTACATTGCAGTCAGATGGTTAAGATGTTGTGAACTGGGACTTGGACTTGGACTTGGACTTGGACTTGGACTATTGAAGGACACGCGCAAGGGCGTTTGACCAACCGGCCAGCCGCGCGTCGCGTGCATCCTTTTCCATATTGGGTATAAAGCGCTGCACGCCGCCGCGCATGACAGCTGCATCTTCCAGCGACTTATAAATTCCGCATCCAACAGCAGCGAGCATTGCCGCGCCAAGTGCCGTCGTTTCGACAAAGGCCGGACGTTCGACATCTATGGCGAGCATGTCGGCGAGGTCTTGTGCCATCCAGTCATTGGCAACCATGCCACCGTCGATGCGCAGTTCCGCCCAATCGGCACCGTCCGCAGCAAATGCAGTTTTCAGGTCATGGGTCTGGTGGGCCATCGCCTCCAGCGCGGCGCGGGCGACATGCGCCTTGGTCGCCGAGAAACTGAGACCGCTGATGCTGGCCCGCGCATCGGGGCGCCAATGCGGCGCGCCAAGGCCCGACAATGCGGGTACAAGATATACGCCGCCATTGTCGGAAACGCTGCGCGCCAGTGTCTCGGTGTCCGCAGCATGCGCAATAAGCCCCAGATCATCGCGCAGCCATTGGACGAGGCTTCCTGCGACAAATACCGATCCTTCCAGCGCGTAATGCCGCTCACCGCCCAATTGATACAATATCGTCGACAGCAGACGGTTGCGCGACTGGCGCAATGTCGTGCCCGTTTGCGTCAGCACAAATGCGCCTGTGCCAAAAGTTGCCTTGGTCTGGCCAACGGCAAAGCAGCCTTGGCCGATGGTGGCCGCTTGCTGGTCCCCCGCCATCCCTGCAATGCGGATGGGGCCGCCAAAATGTTCCGGCAATGTCGTGCCAAGATCGCCTGCACAGTCGGTTATTTCGGGCAATATGTCGCGCGGTACGCCGAACAGGTCGGTAAGTCCGTCGTCCCATCCGCCGCTGCCAATTGCCATCAACGCTGTGCGTGATGCGTTGGTTGCATCGGTGATATGGCCGCCGCCCGTCAGGCGAAATACAAGATAGCTTTCGACCGTACCTACCGCGAGATGCGCGCCGACATCCTTTAGCTGCGGCCAGTTTTCCAAGGCCCAGCCGATTTTGGAGCCAGAGAAATAGGGATCGAGCAACAGGCCGGTTTTGGCCTGAACAACGGGCTCTTCGCCCTGTTCCTTCAACGCCGCGCATATGTCTGCGGTGCGGCGGTCCTGCCATACAATCGCAGGGGCAAGCGGCTTGCCCGTGCGCTTGTCCCAGAACACAATGGTCTCGCGCTGGTTGGTGATGCCAATGCTCGCAATGCGGTCGGCACCGCCTGCTTTTGCAATAATGGTCTGCGCGCATTCCAGCGTTAGCTTCCAGATTTCCTCGGCATCATGCTCCACAAGGCCAGGCGCCGGATAATGCTGGGTCAGCGGGCGCTGGCAGCTATCTACGGCAGTGCCGTCGGCGGCAAACAGAACGGCGCGGGTCGATGTCGTGCCTTCGTCGATAACAATGATATATTCGCTCATGCCTCAATCGCCGAAAGCCGGCGTCCTTCCTTGCTCCAGATAAATACGGCCCGATTGCCAAAGATGATGCGGTTCACCGTCAAGGCGGTCAACACACAGGTCACAAGGACAATCGCCATAACGTCAATATAATGCAGCCAGCCGATTCCCATATGCTGGTAAAATGTTTCGCCTGCATAAAGCGTGTCGGGCACGTACAAAATGAAATTGTGGAACGCATAAAGCGCAACGCCCCAAACCAGCCCGGCAATCGCTGCCCGCGCATCCATATTCCGGAAAAGCAGCCCGGTAATGAATGCCGATAGGATCGGCATTGAGGATAGGCCGTTGAGTTGCTGCAACAGGTTGATGATGCTTTTTGCATTTTCGTAGACCGGAACGAGCAGGACCGACGTGACCGTCAGGATAATCGATACAATCGCCGCAAGCCGCCAGTGGTTGGCAACCGGGCGGATGAATTTGTCATGAAAATCGACCGCGTATAACGCCACCGAACTGTTCAATATAGCGCTGGTATGCGCGATAACGGCGGCCATCATCATGGCGGCAAATGCGCCGGACATCCAACCGGGCAACACATGCGCCACAAGCTTTCCATAAGCCGCATCGCCCAAGCTACCGAACAGCTTATAGGCAACCACGCCCGGAATGACGACGATGGCGGGGATGATGAGGATACGGACGGCGGCGGCGGCGAGCACACCCTTTTGCGCTTCCTTGACGGTCGGCGCGGTCATCGCTTTTTGGGTGATATTCTGATTGGTCGACCAATAGAATATCTGGATGAAAATCATGCCCGTGAACAATGTGTGAAACGGGATGGGGGAATCGATGCTGCCAATCATTGAGGTGCGTTCGGCCGGCACAGTGGACAAGTCAAAGCCGACCGCAGCCAGTGCCAATATGACCACCAAAAACGCAATCGCCAGCACGCCGATGCCGGAATAAGTGTCCATAACCGCAACTGCGCGTAAGCCGCCGGTGATGGTGTAGATGGCAGCGATAATCGCCATCGGTGCGGCAAACCAGATCAGCGACCAATCGACACCGAACATTGATTTCAAAAACAGGCTGCCCGAATAGAGCGCAGCGGGAAGATAGATCAGGATATTGCCCAGCAGAAACAGCGCCGAAATTACGGTGCGTATGCTGCCGCCCTTGTACCGGCGTTCCAGCAATTCTGTCACTGTCGTGCAATTGTTGCGGTAATAAATCGGTACAAAAACATAGGCCAAGATTAACAGGCCAACGAAGCCCGAAATCTCCCACCATGCGAGCAGCAGCATCTGATTGCCGTTCATACCGACCAGTTGTTCGGTCGACAGGTTGGTGAGCGTAATCGAGCCTGCGACAAACAGCCATGTTAGGCCGCCGCCTGCAAGGAACACCTCTTTGGTGGAACCTGCGTCCTGCGCCCGCTGGGCACCCTTGCCGTGCACTTTCCAGTATGTGAGGATGGCGATGAGCATAGTGAGAAAAACGAATATGCCGATTTGCGCCGCGCTGTTGGTTGTCTCGAACATCCATCCCCCCGATGATTTTCGTTGCAAAGCTGTGCTTTTGCTTTTTTGATAATATGCCGGTTAAACGGCTATATACAAAACACAAAGTAACAAATGGGTCGCGACGGCCAACGGAATTTCTGGGGAGCATGAGTTGGACCATTTGCGATTTGATGCCCCGGACGCGACATTGATCTTGGCCTGCGCCAAGGGCGCGCCGCCGTCGGTGATCTATTGGGGCGCAGCGTTGCCCGAAATTGTCGATGCGGCGCAGATGGAAAGCCTGTTTTTCCGGCAGGCTATGCACGGCGTCGCAGATGTTGCGCTGCCGCTATCTTTGGCGATGGAACCCGGCCTAGGCCACCCGATGATGCAAGGCTTTGCTGCGCATCGCGAGGGCAAGGATTGGTGCAGTCTTTTCGACGTCGGCAAAGTCGAAAGCAGGCCGCATGGCGCGAAAATCATATGCCGTGATGAACGCACGCGGCTTGGCCTCGCATATGACATTGATTTTGATCCGGCCACGGGCGTTCTACGCATCCGCACGCATTTGACCAATTATGGCGCGACGGCGATCGATGTGACTGACGTGATGACGGCCTGCCTGCCTGTGCCTGAGCATATGACCGAGATTATCGGATTTACCGGCCGCTGGACTCAGGAATTTACCCAAGATCGGGTGAAGCGCAGCGCAGGCACATATTTGCGGGAAAACCGTAGCGGCCGTACCTCGCATTTCAGCTATCCCGGCATGCTTTTGGCGACGCCTGGCACGAACGAAAGTGCGGGTGAGGCATATGGCTTCCATCTGGCATGGAGCGGGAACCATCGCCTGCGTGTGGACACGCTCACCGATGGACGCGTGTTGACCAGCCTTGGTGCGCTGTTGCTGCCCGGGGAGGTTCGGCTGGCACCAGGTGAAACCTTCGCGAGCCCCGAAATTGTTGCTGCATATAGTACCGATGGTTTCAGCGCGCTTAGCCGCAAATTCCATGAACATGTTCGGACGAAATTGCTGCGGCCAACGATGCGCGCCAAGCCGCGGCCAGTGCATTATAACACGTGGGAAGCGGTGTATTTCGACCAAGATGTCGCAAAGCTGAAAGAACTGGCCACGCGCGCCGCGGACATTGGCGTCGAACGCTTTGTTCTGGATGACGGATGGTTCGGCGGCAGGCGGCATGACCGCGCCGGGCTTGGTGATTGGACCGTGTCCGCCGATGTGTACCCCGACGGCCTAAAGCCCTTGGTTGATCATGTGACGGCGTTGGGCATGGAATTCGGACTTTGGTTTGAACCCGAAATGGTCAACCCCGACAGCGAACTGTACCGCGCACATCCCGATTGGGTGCTGGGTGTCGACGGCGTAGATCAAGTGCCGTTCCGGTCGCAACTTGCGCTGGACATCAGCCGGACCGAAGTCGCGGACTATATATTCCACGCCATCGATGCGGTGCTGCGCGATCACGATATACGCTACATCAAATGGGACATGAACCGCGACCTAAGCCATCCAGGCGGTGCATCCGGCACTGCGAAGGCGTTCGCACAGGTAGCGGCGCTCTACGCGCTGCTGGATCGCGTACGCGCCGCGCATCCCGATGTCGAAATTGAAAGCTGCTCATCGGGCGGTGCGCGCGCCGATATGGGTGTGCTGGCGCATAGTGACCGCGTCTGGACGTCCGACAGCAATGATGCGCTTGACCGGCAATATATCCAACGCGGCGCTAGCTTTTTCCTGCCGCCCGAAGTGATGGGCTGTCATGTGGGACCTGCGCGATGCCATGTGAGTGGACGCAGGCTGTCGATGGACATGCGCGCTGCCACCGCATTCACGGGGCATATGGGGCTTGAACTCAACCTGTTGACCGAGCGGCAGGGCGACCTCGATACGCTAAAGTCTGCCATCGCCTTGCATAAGCGCCACCGTGCGATGCTGCATGATGGCGGCTTGGTCCGGATCGATACGGCACCGCAGATCATTGCAAGCGGCGTGGTCGCGCGTGACCGTTCCGAGGCTTTGTATTCGGTCGCTTATGTCTTGAGCGATCCGCAGGTTTTGCCTGAACGTTTGCGGTTTGCGGGCTTGGACCCAGACCGAAATTATCTGGTCAAGCTGATCTGGCCGACAATCTGGCAAGCCATTAAGGGGCCATCGGCAATCGAGAAGCTTGGGCTAAATCAGGACGGCGCGACGTTGAGCGGTGCCGCGTTGATGCATGGCGGGTTGCAGCTGCCACACGCGCATCCCGAAACCTGTTTGCTGTTTTACGTCGAGGCCATCTGACGGGCACCGATAGTTTAGCGGGCTTTCGATAGGTCCGCGACGAAGTTGCGGCGTGCGCGGGCTGCGGCCGTGAACTTTCGCTGCCGCATGCTGTTTACATCGCGCCTGCCACTGCCCATATTCTGTTCCAGAAAAGGACAGCCCATATCTCCCGAACCGCCGCCCAACATTGGATAGAGCCGCGCGCGCATGGCATCTATGTGAAGCCTGCAGACATGTGGATTGATCCGTCGCGTCCTGCCGAACGCGCACTTGTCACCCATGGCCATGCGGACCATGCACGCAGCGGTCATGGCGCGGTGTGGGCGACACCTGAGACGCTGGCGATCATGGCGCTGCGATATGGAACCGAAATGGGCACGCCAGTGCCTTATGGCGAGGGGTTCGAACATGGCGGTGTTAAGATAAGCTTTCACCCCGCGGGGCATGTGCTTGGGTCGGCGCAGATATTGCTTGAACATGCCGGTGAACGGGTTGTCGTGACCGGGGATTATAAGCGGCGCTTTGACCCGACATGCACCCCGTTTGAACCCGTTGCCTGCGATGTTTTGATTACCGAAGCAACCTTTGGCCTTCCCGTATTCACGCATCCTCCGATTGAGGACGAGATTGCCAAGTTGCTCGCCGCCCGCGAAGCCAATGTTGATGGCTGCATTATCGTGGGTGCTTATGCGTTGGGTAAGGCGCAGAGGGTCATCGCTGAACTGCGTAGGGCGGGTTACGATGCCCCCATTTATATCCATGGCGCGATGCAGAAAATGTGCGAGCTATATGCCGCGCACAATGTGCCGCTGGGCGAACTCATCATGGCAACTGGCCTTGCCAAATCGGAATTGAAAGGCGCGATTGTTATTGCGCCGCCGTCTGCGATGAATGACCGATGGGCACAGCGCCTGCCCGAACCCATAACCGCCATGGCATCGGGGTGGATGCGCGTGCGGCAACGCGCACGACAGCGCAATGTCGAACTGCCTTTGGTTATTTCAGACCATGCCGACTGGAACGAATTGACCGATACGCTGCTTGAACTGCGCCCTTCAGAAACCTGGATTACCCATGGCCGCACCGATGCGCTTGGCCGTTGGTGTGAATTGCACCAGTTAAAGGCGCGCGCGCTTGATCTGGTTGGCCGCGAAGATGAGGATGAAGGCTGATGCAAGCCTTTGCCGCGCTCATCGATGGTTTGATCTACACGCGGTCGCGCGATTTGAAGATCCGCCTGATCGCCGATTATCTGCGTATAACGCCTGACCCCGATCGCGGTTGGGCTTTGGCGGCACTTGCCGGAACGTTGAACATTGCCACCGTCAAACCTGCGGCCATTCGCGCGATGGCAGAGGAACGTTTCGACCCGATGCTGTTCCGCATGAGCCGCGATTATGTTGGCGATACTGCCGAAACGGTCGCGCTGATGTGGCCAGACAAGGGCGGCGGCGATGTCGCACCGACCGTGTCCGAAGTCATCGACTTGCTGAACAGTACCAGCCGCGCGCGCGCTCCGGCGGTGTTGGCGGAGTTGATGGACCGGTTGGATGCCAATGGCCGTTATGCGCTGCTGAAGCTTGCAACGGGCGGCATGCGGGTGGGTATATCTGCGCGTCTTGCCAAGACCGCTTTCGGGCAAGCCTTTGGCGTGTCCGTCGACGATGTTGAAGAGGTGTGGCACGCGCTTCGCCCACCATACACCGAGCTTTTTGCATGGGGCGAAGGGCGGACCGCACGACCCGATCCCGCCGACAGCGCGTTTTTCCGGCCCTTCATGCTCGCGCATCCGCTTGAGGATGGCAGCGTGCATCTTGATGAATTTGCCGCCGAGTGGAAATGGGATGGCATCCGTATCCAGATTGCGTCGACCGGCGGCGAAACCCGCTTGTTCAGCCGCGGCGGTGACGAAGTGACGGGGTCGTTTCCCGAAATAGCGGCGGCGTTCAATGGCGTCGGCGTGGTCGACGGCGAATTGCTGGTACGCGGCGACGTGCAGGGCGGCGAGGCCGCCAGCTTCAATGCGTTGCAGCAACGGCTGGGCCGCAAGAATGTCACAGCAGCAATG
Source organism: Sphingorhabdus sp. (assembly GCF_044239005.1). Taxonomy (GTDB): domain Bacteria; phylum Pseudomonadota; class Alphaproteobacteria; order Sphingomonadales; family Sphingomonadaceae; genus Sphingorhabdus_B. The sequence goes on from NZ_JBIICH010000008.1 coordinate 19,406, forward strand.
CAGGCGGAATATCCGGTGTTTGTCCGCCTGTACGACATATTGTTCGACGGTGCGGAAGATTTGCGCAGCCAGCCATGGACCGTGCGGCGCGACCGGCTTGAACTGTTTACGGCCAATCTTGACCCCGTGCGGTTTGATGTATCTGCGGTCATCGAGGCGCGCGATTTTGAGCATCTGGCAGAAATCCGTGCCGCTGCGCGTGAGGCGGCGATTGAAGGCGTGATGCTTAAGCGGCGCGATTCGCCCTATCGGGCGGGGCGTAAAGTCGGTTTGTGGTACAAATGGAAACGCGAACCGCTCGTGGCCGACTGCGTGATGATGTATGCGCAGCGGGGAAGCGGAAAACGCTCCTCATATTATTCCGATTATACCTTTGGTTGCTGGACCGAAGATGGCAATTTGTTGCCGGTTGGAAAGGCCTATTCAGGGTTCAGCGATGACGAACTGAAATGGCTCGACCGCTTCGTCCGGAACAACACTGTCGCCCGTTTCGGTCCGGTCCGCGAAGTGGAAAAGTCGCTGGTGCTTGAGGTTGCGTTTGACGCGGTGCATGAATCCAAGCGCCACAAATCAGGCGTGGCTATGCGGTTCCCGCGCATATCGCGTTTGCGCAGGGACAAGCCTGCTGAAGAGGCGGACACCATATCCGCCTTGCGCGCGATGTTCGATTAAAGGAACGCCTTTACGTCGGCCATGAAGCGGTCAAATTGGTCATGATGCAACCAATGGCCAGCATTTTCATATTCGACGACTTTTGCCGTTGGAAAATGCGCGATGCGGCCATCTTTTTCGGGGTTTGACGCCCAACTGTCGGCACCATATATCATCAACATCGGACAGGTGATCGACTGCCAGATTGCGAGCAGATCTTCGCGTGGCATGTCGAATATTGCCCAGATGTTGAGGTAATTGTCGAACTTCCAGCTCCAGCTGCCATCCTCGTTCCGGCTGATGCCGTGCACCGTCAGATGGCGCGCCTGTTCATCGGTCAAATAGCTGTTTTCAGCCTTCATCCGCTCATAGGCGGCTTCAATATTGGGATAGCGTTTCGGGGTGCGGCCAGCCGCATTGCGCTTATCGTCAATCCACTGCCGGAAACGATTTTGTATGCCAATCGCGTCGCGTTCCGCCTGCATTTTGGGGGAAAGGCCAAGCCCCTCAATATTCACCATCTTGCGGACATTTTCGGGGTAGAGCCCAGCATAGCGCGTGGCGATATTGCCGCCCATTGAATGCGCAATGATGCTGACGGGTGCAAGGTTCAGCTGGTGGATCAGCTGCGCCAGATCATAGACAAAGGCAGACATTTCGTAATTGCCATCGGGTGACCACGCGCTGTCGCCATGGCCACGCAGGTCGGGCGCAATAATGTGCCAATCGTGGCGCAGCTCTTCGGCCACCCAGTCCCAGCTGCGCGCATGGTCGCGACCGCCATGGACCAAAAGCAACGGCGGCGCATCGGGGTTGCCCCAATCGACGTAATTCAGCCGAAGGCGTTGCGAAATAAAGCTGTTTGTGATCGGGCCATGTAAAGTCATTCCGCAGCCAGTAATTGTTCCGCACCACCAAGGTCAACCGATACCAACCGGCTGATGCCTTGTTCGACCATAGTTACGCCAAATAGACGGTGCATTCGGCTCATGGTGACGGCGTTGTGCGTGACAATCAGGTAGCGTGTGTCGGTTTCGCGCGTCATCGCTTCCAACAAATCGCAGAAGCGTTCGATATTCGCATCGTCCAGCGGGGCGTCAACTTCGTCAAGAACACATATCGGCGCCGGGTTGGTGAGGAACAATCCAAAGATGAGCGCGACCGCCGTCAGCGCCTGCTCTCCGCCCGACAAAAGTGTCAGCGACTGGAGCTTTTTGCCCGGCGGTTGCGCGAATATCTCAAGCCCTGCCTCAAGCGGGTCTTCGCTGTCGATCAATGCCAGATGCGCTTGGCCGCCGTTGAACAGCGTTGCGAAGAGCCGGCGGAAATGTCCATCGACTGCCTCAAACGCCGCCAGCAAGCGCGCTCTGCCTTCGCGATTTAAGCTGCCGATGGACCCGCGCAGGCGGTTAATCGCGAGGGTAAGTTCTTCACTTTCTGCCGCGCCAGTACCTTGTTGCGCCTCAAGCTCGGCGAGTTCATCAGCAGCGATCAGATTTACCGGCCCAATACGCTCACGCTCATTTTGCAGCCGGTCAAGCCGTGCGGACTCCACCGACGCATCTTCCATTGCATGTTCATCGAAACCGAGCTTTTCGGGGAGCACCGGCGGCGGGCATTCAAAGCGCTCGCCCGATATCCGCCCCATTTCGACGCGGCGATGTTCCTGATTTTCCGCGCGTGCTTCTGCGCCAGCGCGGGCCTCGCGGGCAACGGAGAGCGCCTCTGCCGCGGTTGCGAGTTCGTTTTCCAGTTCCCGAAGCGTTTTTTCGCAGGCACTTTCCGTGACTTGAAGGCCATTCAGCTTTTCGGCCAGCTGTTCTTTATCTTCGCGCAGGCGCGCAATCTCGCGTGCCAGAATTTCGGGCCGCCCCTCCATCGCCTCCTGCTCAGCCGCAATATCTGCGCTGCGCTTGTTCATGTCGGCGATCCGGCGTTCCGCTTCGCCAGCGCGTTCCTGCCATCCCCGGATTTCGGCAAGCGCGACGGCACGTCGTTCGCGAATTTGCGCAATGCGCTGTTCAAGTGACGACAAATCCGCCTGATTGCGCGCCAACAGTTCGCGCGCAGCTTCGTTCGCGATGACAAGCTTTTGCACGAGGTCCGAATGGTGCGTGCCATCTGGCAACGCGGCACGGGCGGCTTCTGCCGTGCTTTGTTCAGACTTAGCTTCGGCAAGCTCTTGTTCGCTGGCCGCCATACGGTCCAGCAACGCGGCCTTTGCAGATTTAAGCCGGGCCAGAGCATCTTCGGCTTGATCCACTGCGCGCAGAGCCTGGCGCAATTGCCCTTCGGTTTCGGCGCGCGCCGCCGCTGCCGCGCGAACGGCATCCTGCGCGGTGCCGATTGCATCCGTCATCTGCGCAAGCGCCTCGGCCTGTTCAGCCAACGCGGTTTCAGCGGGCGGTATCAATGCATTCAGTTCGGCCAGTCGGTTCGCCCGGACCAGCAGTTCAGCGGTCGTTGCGCCGTCGCCATCGGTGGCGAAACCATCCCAGCGGCGCAATTGCCCGGAAAGCGTCACCACGCGCTCACCCGGTGTCAGTGCTGCGCCATTATCTTGTTCGACAACCCGCACATGGGAAAGGCGTGCCGCCAGTTCCTGAGGTGCGTCGACATAATGGATCAGCGCATTGTCGGCCAAAGCGTCCATCGCGGGCGTCCCGCCCAGCCAACGGCGTCCGGCATCCCCACCAATGGTGGCATCGGCATCATCACCCAGCGCAGCGGCCAATGCGCGTTCGTAGCCCGGCCGAACTGTGATACGGTTAATCGCCTTGTCGCCGTCCCCTTTGGCAAGTGACCGTTCGAGCGCATTTTGCTCGGTCAGCAAACCCGCGAGCTCTGCTTTGGCACTTGCAAGGCTGGCCTGTGCGCCGTCGCGTGCCGCGATCAATTCGGTTCTGCGCGTTTCCGCCGAGTCGCTGGCTTCGGTGTTTGCCTGCAAATGCTTTTGTAAGGTGGCAACGCTGGCTTCTGCGGATTTTTTGGCAGATTCACATGCAGATTCATCGCCCAAGGCGTCCCGCTCGCTCGCCATGCGCGCAACGGCACCTGCTGCCCGCTCCGCACGCATGACTGCCGCTGCAACGGCGGCGTCGGCCACGCGCAACTCCGCGTCGGCTCTGGCTTGCTCGGCGGCGGCCTTTGCCAAGGCAATTTCGCTTTCGCGGGCCTGACGTTCGACATTTTCGGCCGCGCGCAACAGGGCAGGGCGCTCTTCTTCCTGCGCCCTGATCTGTTCAGATAACGCTACGCTCTCGCTCTGAAGATGCGCGAGTGCATCGGCCGCGTCATGGGTTAACTTGCCCTCACGCGCGCCATCTTCGGCCATGCGGGACGCTTGCGCAGACAAATCCGATTGCCGCTGCAATATCCGTTCCTGCTCACCCGTTAGTTGGACGAGTTTGTTGGAAACGTCATTTGCGGCATCGCGTGCGGCCATTGCAACGGCGCGGGCGTTTGCCAATTGGGTCACGGCGTCCTGTTGCCGCTCGGTTAACGCGCGCTGGGTGGCGGCGGCGCTGTCTACGGCGGCCGTCGCGGCATTGGCTTCGGCACGCGCGGCATCAGCCGCAGCCTTGGCTTCGCGCCAACGCACGAAAATAAGCCGCGCTTCGGCCTGCAATATGTCTTTTGACAAGGTGCGGTAGCGTTCGGCCTGTTTGGCCTGCCGCCGCAATTGCCCCGCGCGGGCGTCCATGTCGGCAAGGATCGTTGCCAGCCGTGCAAGGTTGCTTTCTGCCGCGCGCAGTTTCTGTTCGGCGTCTTTGCGCCGCACGTGCAGTCCGGAGATACCGGCCGCTTCCTCCAGCATCTGCCGCCGCTCCTGTGGCTTGGCAGAGATGATCGCGCCAATCCGGCCCTGACTGACGAGGGCAGGCGAATGTGCGCCTGTGGCGGCGTCTGCGAAGATAAGCGCGACATCTTTGGCGCGCACGTCCCTGCCATTTGAGCGATAGGCTGATCCAGCGCCGCGTTCTATCCGCCGGGTAACTTCCAGTTCCTGATCACCGTCCGTTGCCGCGTCACCATCATCGCTACGTTCCGCCAAGATGGTAACTTCGGCAAAGTCACGCGGCGGGCGGGATGCCGTACCCGCAAAGATCACATCTTCCATGCCCGCGCCGCGCATCGATTTCGCGCTGCTCTCGCCCATGACCCAACGGATCGCTTCCAGCAGGTTGGATTTGCCGCAACCATTCGGCCCGACGATACCCGTCAGGCCGTTTTCGATCCGCAGTTCGGCGGGCTCGACAAAGCTTTTGAAGCCGACAAGTTTCAGCTTCTTTATCCGCACCGGGCTGCCCCTTTCGCGAATGAGGCTATGTCAGTGCCCCCCCGAGTCATGCTTAGCGCGCGCCAGCCTCGATCAGCTTGGTCTTCACCTGGTTCCACGAACTGGCGTCAAGCTTCGCTCCGTTGAGGATGAAGAATGGCGTTCCCGTTACGCCGTCATCTTTTGTACCGCGCTCCGTGGTCTTGATCAGGGCATCGATTGCGGCTTTGTCCGACAGACATGCCTTGGCTTGGTCTTCGCTAATGCCACGCGACTTTACGAATTCGATCAGGCCCATTTTCGTGCCCAGCAAGGTTGCAATTTGCTCTGGCGACATTTTCTGCATGGCTTGCTGATCTGCCTCGGTCACCGTGCTGATTTTGCCCAGCCAGCTTGGCTGTTCGGCATATAGCTGGTCGGTCAGCGGGAAAAATGCCTCAGGACCGCTGCATTGTGCCAGCAGGAAACCGGGAACGTCCTGAATGCCATGAACCAGAAACGGCCGGAACTCCATCGACACGCGGCCGCTGTTGACGATTTCGTGCAGCTCTTCTGATGCCTGCACAGCGAATTGCGCACAGCCGGGGCAGGTAATTGCGCCATATTCGACCAGCTTCAAGGGCGCATCCGGATTGCCCATTTTATAGCCACCGAATTCGGTTTTGCTAACAACATCGACCCATGCCGTGCCGGCGGGCGCTGCTATCTTAGCGATCGGTTCGCCTTTTGGCGCGCCCGCTGTGTCACCGCCGCTACAGGCTGCCAGCGCCAAAACCGCTAGTGTTGTCGAAATGAGTGTCTTGATACGCATGGGATATCCTTCAATTTGGGATGTCGAGTTATTTCAATGCCGCGTTCAGTTCGGCCGTATTATGGACATGGTCTTGCAAGACGCCGTTGACCATGAATGACGGCGTGCCACGCACGCCAAGTGCTGCTCCGGCCTCCGTCATATCGATAACCGCTTTTAGTGCGGCCTTGTCTGCCAGGCAAACTTTCGCCTGCGCTGGCGTGATGCCGCGCTGTTGCATGATTGGCCCAAGCCCAAGTGCGTCGAACGCGCCAATCATGAAACCGGCATAATCTGCGGATTTAAGCTTTGCCTGTATTTCAGGGCTTATATTTTTGGTCTTACCCAACCAGATCGACTGGGTTGCGAACAAATGCCGCTGATTGCCGAAGAATTTGCCCTTGCCACCGCAACGGGCAAGCATGGCGGCGGTCAAGTCAACCGAGTTCAAAACCATATTTCGCACTTCGACGCTGGCTTTGCCCGTTGCAACCGACTGCGCTTTGAATGCGGGGGCTTCTTTCAATTCGAAGTCCGCACAATGGCCGCAGGTGTAGCTGAGATATTCGACAACCTTATTGGGGGCTGCGGGATTGCCCAAAACATGCGCGCCTTTATCGGTCACCGAAACGGTGGAAAGCCATTTGCTTGGCGCAGGGGTAGCGGCCAGAGTCGCGGAAAGCGACGCAGCACCCAACAAGGCGAAAAACAGGGACTTTTTTGCACGCAACATCAACATAGCCTTAGCCATTGAAACCATCCCCTGCATCTGGAATCACTCGCTGCCTTTGGCAAGGCTTTTTGCAAGGCTTTCGAGCACGGCAAACAGTTCGGGATCACCGATTTCGCGCAGAGATTCGCCCAGTTCCATCGGTATAGGCTTTAGCGAAGGCGGCGCTATTGGTTGCCGTGCGGGTGGCTTTGCAACGGGCCCTTGGCGGACCTTCACCCGTGCGACCGCGCCATAGCCGAAAAAGCGGTTCACCCGGTCGATAATCTCGGGAAGCACATGCTGGATCATCGTGGCATGCGCGCCTTCAACGGTCAGCTCAAGCGTGCCATCGGATTTTTTGCCAATGGGAAAACGGATCGCCTCTGGCGCAGACACAGCGGCGTAGCGTGCGCCAACAATTTCATCCCAGCGGCTAACCACCGAACTTTGCACAAAGCCAAAGCGTCGGAACGCGGCCCGGCCGATTTCGGGCATCAGTGCGGACACCGCTTTGGCTTCGCCGCCGCGCGGACGCTGAAACGTCTTGGGCGTTACCGGCTTTTTAGGGCCCTTTGGCGCTGTTGGTGGCTTGCCTTTATCCATCACCTAATCCATGCCATTTTACATGCCTGCCGTCCAACAGACTGACCAGAATTCTGGGGATATCGCCGAGCGTCTGCTGGCGCATTATGATGTTCATGCCCGAACCTTGCCATGGCGGAAACAGCCGGGGCAGGGTTTCGCGGACCCATATCATGTCTGGTTGTCGGAAATCATGTTGCAGCAGACCACGGTTGCCGCCGTCGGTGCCTATTTCCGCACATTCACCCAGACGTGGCCCAATTTTGCGGCCCTAGCGGCGGCCGATGATGCTGATGTTATGGCCGCATGGGCCGGGCTTGGTTATTATGCCCGCGCCCGCAATCTGTTAAAATGCGCGCGCGTGGTGGTTTCCGAATATCAGGGGCAATTGCCTTCCTATGAAGCAGATTTGCTAAAGCTGCCCGGAATCGGCCCCTACACCGCCGCGGCGATTGCCGCGATCGCATTTGGACGGCGTGCGGTGGTGGTCGACGCCAATGTCGAGCGGGTGGTGTCGCGGCTATTTGCGATATCAACGCCGCTGCCGCAGGCAAAGCCCCTCATTCGCGTGGCTACCGATAGCATCACGCCAGAACTGCGGGCAGGCGATTTCGCGCAGGCGATGATGGATCTGGGCGCGGGTATTTGCTCGGTACGGTCTCCGTCGTGCCTGATCTGCCCCATCCAATCCGCATGTGCCGCCTTTCGTGCAGGCAACCCCGAAACCTATCCCACAAAATTGCCGAAAAGCGCAAAGCCGCAACGGGTGGGGCATGTGTATTGGATTGAACGTGATGGCCATGTCTGGCTGCTGCGCCGTGATGATCGCGGTTTGCTTGCGGGCATGCGGGCATTGCCGGATGACGGATGGACAGCGCGCATCGACGGTGATGCAATTCCGCCTGCGGCAGCCAATTGGCAAAAATTGTCGGTGCAGGTTGGGCATATATTCACGCATTTTTCCCTGACCCTGAACATTGCCGTTACGTCATGGCCAGCAGACGCAGACGGCCCGGGTGAGGGCGAATGGTGGCCGCTAAAATCGCTCGACAATGCTGGTCTGCCGACCCTATTCAGAAAAGTGACTGAGGCGGTTTTGAACGCAGGAGAGAGATGATGGACGTACAAGCAACAGGCCAGATCATGTTGGGTCGGCGCGGATTACTCGCATGGGGCGGACGACTGGCAGGCGCCGGCGCCGTAGGTGCGTTCTTGCCCGGAATGGCTTGGGCGCAGGCTGCCGAAAAATACCCGACGATTAAAGCCGAATTCGACAGCTATGTTTCATCGGGCAAGCTTCCGGGTGTTTTGGCAACGATTGGCCGGGCGTCTGGTTTGCCAGACGTCATTGCCGTTGGCACGCAAGGACTGGGCGAAAAAACGCCTGTCAATATCGACACATTATGGCGCGTCTATTCGATGACAAAGCCCATTACGGGCATGGCCGCGATGATTTTGGTTGGCGAAGGCAAGATGAAGCTTGACCAGCCGATCTCCGAATTTCTGCCTGAATTCGCCAATATGAAGGTGTTGACCGACCCTGAAAAAAGCATGGATGCGGTTCCGGCCAAGAACCAGATTACGGTTCGCCACTTGTTGACGCATACGGCTGGTCTTGGATATTCCATCATCACCAAGGGTCCGTTGCTGCAGGCCTATCTGGACAACGGCATTACGCCGGGCATCGTCAGCCGCTTTCCTATTCCAGGCCAGCCAACCAGCACGCCGACCCCTGATCTGAAGACATTTTCGGAACGGCTTGCCAAGTTGCCGTTGGTCGCAGAACCCGGAACCAAATGGAGCTATTCCATCTCGCTCGATTTGTTGGGCCGCGTGATTGAAGTTGCCAGCGGTATGGATTTTGAGGCCTTCCTCAAGACGCGCATTTTTGAGCCGCTGAAAATGAACAGCAGCTATTTCCAAGTGCCAAAGTCGGAAACACCGCGATTGGTTTCCAACTATGCGCCCGTGAACGGCATTCTGTTCCCAATCGATCCCGCGGCGACGAGCATCTATCTCGACAAGCCTGCCTTTGCCTTTGGGGGTGCAGGCATGGTCTGCTCGGCGCGCGATTATGACCGGTTCCTCAACATGCTTGCCAATTATGGTGAACTGGATGGCGTGCGGATTATGTCGCCCAAAACGGCTGCGCTCGCAATGTCCGACCTGTTGCCCCCTGCCGTATCAACCGACGGCACCTTTGCAGCAGGCGCAGGCTTTGGCGCGGGCGGACGCGTTGGCAAGGGCGCGAACGAAGGTGTGTACGGCTGGGGTGGTGCCGCCGGCACCGTTGCGTTCGTCGATCCCAAGCGCAAGCTGCGCGCGATTTGCATGGCGCAATATATGCCAAGCAACGCCTATCCGTTCCACGAGAATTTCGCAAAATGGGTCCTGAAGGACCTTGGCCTGCCAGCCTGATCCGATGATGTCGCCAGGGTTCACGGGCTCACCGCTCGATCGCGCTGACCGCGTACGCAATGATGCAGAAGCCTATGGCGTTTTGCTGGCTGACTGGCGTGCGCGGGTTTTGGGTCTCGATGGCCTTGATCCCCGCGTCAGCGACGCAGGCGGCTTGCATTGGCATTCCATGGCTGAATTGGATGGTTCGGAAGAACTCATCTTACTTGGCCTGTCCGATGATAAGCCGCACTTTGTCGCCGTCGTTGAGGCGACAGGAGACGCATTTCGTTCGCCGGCTATCTGGCGTGCCCTGTCCATGCTGCCTGCCGAAGATGCCGCAATTTACGGTACCGCACGCAGCCTGATTGAATGGCACAATAACCATCGTTTTTGTGGACGTTGCGGGCACGCTACAGTGCTGTTTCGTGCAGGCTGGGGCCGCAAATGCGGCAATTGCGCAAAGGAACATTTCCCGCGCACGGACCCTGTGGTCATCATGCTTGCCGAATATGAAGGCAAAGCGCTCGTCGGACGGCAGTCGCGCTTTCCGCCGGGAAATTACTCGGCACTCGCTGGCTTTCTGGAGCCCGGCGAAAGCATGGAGGAAGCGGTGCGTCGTGAAATTCATGAAGAAGCCGGCGTCACCTGCAGCGTCGTACGTTATGTCACCAGTCAACCATGGCCATTTGGTGGGTCGCAACTGATGATGGCTTGCATTGCCGATGCGCAAAGCGACGCGCTGGTCCTCGACACCACCGAAATAGAAGACGCCATGTGGGTCACAAAGGAAGAAGCGCGTGCTGCGCTGGAAGGTGCTTCGGACCGCCGTTTCAACGCGCCGCCGCCTTTTGCGATTGCGCATAGCCTATTGAAATATTGGGTTTCGCAATGACCGGGGCCGCTGTTCCGCTGCGCATTGATATTGTCTCCGATGTCGTGTGCCCGTGGTGCATCATCGGTTTAAAGCAGGTGGAAAAAGCGCTGACGCTGGTGGGCCGCGATCTGGCCGTCGAAACGCATTGGCACCCGTTTCAACTCAATCCGAATATGCCCCCTGAGGGCGAAGACACCGCCGAACATATTGCCCGCAAATATGGCAGCACACCTGAACAGAGCCGCGCTAACCGGCAACGGCTGAGTGACATTGGCGATAGCTTGGGTTTTGCCTTCAACTATGGCGAGGGCATGCGCATCTACAATACGTTCAATGCGCATAAGCTGCTGACGATTTTCGGGAGCGAACGTGGCTGGCAGGCGCAAACAGCGTTGAAGTTTGCATTGTTTAAGGCCTATTTTCAGGACCGCCGCGATGTGAGCGACACCGAAGTCTTGTGTGACATTGCCGAGGCGCAGGGGATGGACCGCGCAGTGGCGGCAGCATGGATCGCCGACGCGGCGCTGACAGAAAGCGTGCGTGCGGAAATGGCGCATTGGATAGATCAGAATATCACCGGCGTCCCCGCGATCATCTTTGACCAAAAATTCATGGTTCCGGGCGCACAAAGCGCCGAGACGTTTGCCGATGTGATCAACAAGGTGTTGGCGAAACGCGAAGCGGCTTAAACCAGCCCCATCTTCATAAGTTCGCCCAGCATCTTTGGGGACATTTCGTCACGGCCATCGGTTTCGACAGAATCGAGATCCGGCGGCGTGTTCGCTTCCTCAAGATAGCGCCAGCCCTGATGCGCCCTTTTTGGCGTTGAACGGACCGCGATGAGGTGCGGTTGAAGCCGGATCCAATGGCGACCGGCGCCATTTTCCATAAAGCCCAAAATCGGGCTTCGGCCGATGATGGTGTGCGTGTGAATCCAAAACAGCGAGCCACCCGCCATTTCGTCAACGCGCTTGGGCAAATAACGCGTGGTCAGGCGCACTTCGCCATCCTGCGCATAGGCCGCGAGACGCTCGCGCAAATGTTTCGGGCTTTCCGCGCCGAACGCGATTTTGGTCATGTTAAGAGGCATGGGGGTTATTTGGTAACTGCAGTGTTAACCGACAAGCCCGCTGAAGACCGCAAGCCCCAAGAAAATAAGGAAGCCCATGGAATCCGTAATCATGGTTACGAATATCGAACTTGATACAGCAGGGTCCTGATCCAAGCGATCAAGCAGAACCGGTATGGCAACACCCGACAGACCAGCCAGCGCGATATTGCACAATATCGCCACCGCAATAACGCCGCCCAGCAGTTGATCGCCAAATATGATGCCCGCGCCGAATCCGGCAATCACCGCGATCGTTGCGCCAATGAGCAAGGCGACGCGAATCTCGCGCCAGATCGACCGCATCGTGTTCGATTGCGTAAGTTGATTGGTTGCCAACGCACGCACCGTGACCGCGAGCGTCTGCGTGCCGGCGTTACCGCCAATGGAGGCAACAATCGGCATAAGCACAGCCAAGGCGACCATGGTTTCAATCGCTGCACCAAATTGCGCGATGATGAAACTGGCGACCATCGCGGTGCCCAAATTGGCAATCAACCAGCGCACACGCGCCTTGTAACTGTCGGAAATCGGCTCGTTAATGTCGCCTTCACCGGCACCAGACAGCCGCAAGATATCCTCGTCCGCTTCTTCCTGAATGATGTGCACGATGTCATCGGCGGTGATGACGCCGACAAGCCGTCCCGCGCCATCGACAACAGCGGCAGAAATAAGTGCGTATTTCTGGAACCGAAGCGCGACTTCTTCCTGATCCATGTCCACGGGAATCAGCGTCTGTTCGTGCTTCATGATGTCGCTGACAGGAACCTTGCGCTGGCTGCGCATGATCCAGCTGAGCTTGCACGTACCCACTGGCTTATGCTGCGGGTCGACGACAAAAATTTCCCAGAACTCTGTGGTCAGCTCATGATGGTCGCGCAGATAGTCGATCAACTGACCTACGGTCATATGCTCTGGCACCGCCACAAGCTCGCGCTGCATGATACGGCCAGCGGATTCTTCGGGGTAGGACAGCGCGTCTTCGATGACGGCGCGGTCTTCGGGGTCCAGCTCGGCAAGAACGGCCTGCTGGTCCTCTTCCTCCATATCCTCGATGATCGCAACCGCGTCATCGGTATCCAACTGTCCAGCAAGTCCGGCAACCTGCGCTGCAGGCAAGGCGTCAATGATATCCTCGCGGACATAGTCATTGACCTCGGCCAGCACTTCGGCGCTCATCAACTCGCCCATGCTGATGGCAAGGTCGCCGCGCCGTTCAGATGGTGTTAGCTCGAGAAGATCGGCAATGTCGGCTTCGTGGAGCGGTTCAACAAGCCGGTAGACTTCTTGGGCGTCGCCCGCTTCCATGGCGTCCAGCACGCGGTCGACATATTCGCGGGTCAGACGGTTGTCTTCGTCCAGCGTCTCCAAAATTTCGGTATCGATGGTCAATGGGTCGGCGATATCGCTTGTCATGTGCGGGCCTCCCATTCGTAATTTTGTGCCTGGACGTTGTAATTGCGCCCCTCCTAAGCTTGCAGCGTCAAATTGCAATGATTTTGGCTTTGCACGCGCGCAATGCATCCCCTAGGGCACCGTCAACATTTCCCCAGCCTAAAGGATTATATATGGCCGATGAAACGCTTACCCTTTCGCTCGACAGCGGCGACGTTGTTATTAAACTCCGCCCTGATCTGGCGCCAAACCATGTTGCCCGTATCAAAGAACTAGCTGGCGAAGGCTTTTACGACGGTGTGAAGTTCCACCGCGTTATTCCCGGATTCATGGCGCAGGGCGGTTGCCCGAACGGCACAGGCATGGGCGGTTCGTCCAAGCCAAATCTGGCGCAGGAATTCAACGCTGAACCGCATGTGCGCGGCGTATGCTCCATGGCGCGTACCAATGACCCGAACACGGCCAACAGCCAGTTCTTCATCTGCTTTGATGATGCGACCTTCCTTGACCGCCAGTATACGGTCTGGGGTCAAGTCACCAGCGGCATGGAACATATCGATGCTTTGCCAAAGGGTGAGCCACCTGCGAATCCAGGCGTCATCCGCAAGGCGACTGTAGCCTGATATTAAAAACGCGCGGGAAGCCCAATGGCCGCCCGCGCGTTTTATCTTAGGATAAATTATTTGCCTTGGGTCTAGCCTTGCGTAGGCTCGGGCGGACGCATTGCTTCCATGGCGGTCTTTAGCTCTGCCATCGAAATCTTGTCGTCCTTATCGGTATCGATCATCCCGAAATACTGGACCAATGGTCCCTGTGCTTCGTCCTTAGCGATGAAGCCGTCTTTATTTGCATCGAGAAAAGCAAAGATTTGCTCGG
>NZ_JBIICH010000009.1:0-32426 GCF_044239005.1 Sphingorhabdus sp.
GCCAGCAGCTGCTTCAAAATCTCGTTGAACCAGCGTGACGACATGCCGGACTTATTCATATAATATTTTACCGGTTGCCCGGGTTCTTGCTTAATGAGGAGCAGCACATCCCCCTCTTTACGCATAACTTGCAAGCCGATTTCTTCCTGAAAAGTCGCTAAATATCTCAAACATCGCAGATAATTACTAATATGCGGGTTGTAAATTTCATCATGCGAAGACACTGCCATCCCCCCTCTTAAAACATGCTTTGAAGCGTTTTCGCTATGAACGAACACCATGAAACATGATCATTGCCCCAACTGCCCACCATTTTCTGACTTCTGAACATTAGCTTAAGTTTTAGCTTCCATCCGTCATATAGATAAAGAAAAGTTATTATATTAATTATGCATGCATTTTTATACGCTCGAATTTGGTTTTGAAAATTTCCTTTGATGGCTAGATCCATAAAGGGTTCCGGTTCGTAAAACGATCCAAACGCGCCGCATCTCCGTTGATCCGCGAAAATTGCGGAGATTATAGAGAATTAATTTAACGTTATGTCAGAATTTGAAGGTGACAGAAAAATGAAAAATACAGGAAAATTAGGCCTTGGCCTATGCGTAAGCGTTTTAGCGCTTTCTTTGTCCAGCGTGGCTTCTGCTGCTCCTGGGGCGCTGGATGGCTCTTACACGGATTTAGCTGACGACATCGAAGATGCTGAAGGAACATTGGCAGATGAAACAGAAGCTGCAGATGCAGCTGCGGATGAAGCTGCGGCGAGTGCTGACGCGGCAGCTGATGCTTTTGCAAGTCTCTCGGATGCAGAAGTTGAGCTTCTTGAAGCTGCTCAAGAAGCGAGTGACGCCGCCGCTGCTGCTGCTGAAGACGCAGAAGAAGCTGCAGATGCAGCTGAAGAAGCTCTGGCCGCGCGTGTCGAAACACTGGCGGAATTGGCTGAGGCGGAAGGTGTTCTAGGAGAAGCCGAAGACGCTCAAGCTTTGACCGAAGCAGCTGTAGAAGAAGCTACAGATGATTTGGCGGATGCTCAGAATGCTTTTAACTTGGTTAATGCGGATGAAGATGCAACTGCGGAGCAAATAGCAGCAGCATCGGCAGATGTACTAGAAGCTCAGGAAGCCCTGGCTGATGCACAGGCGTTAGATGAAGAGGCAGCGGCGGAAGTTGCTACTGCTCAAGCTTCTGTAAGCGCACTGTCCACACAGCTTGCTGCGAACAATGCTCTAGTTCTCTCAACGGATGATGATGCAACCACTCTTGCCGCAGCTGCAATTATTGCATCCGACGATGCAACCGACGCATTCGCTGCTCTTGATGACGCCTTGGTAGAGAATGATGATTTGGCGGACATTTTTGAGGAGCTCGAAATCACTCCTGCCGGAGCAAATGGCACGGCTGCTGCACTGCTAGGCTTGAATGAAACTGCTGCGACTGATGCTGAAGCTGCGGTAGAAGCTCAGGCTTCGGTTGCCGACGCTAACGCTGCTTTGGCCGTGTTGGAACGTCAGGATAATATCTTGACCGCCGCAGCGGATAGCGATCAAGAGAACATAGCACTTGCCTCTGGCGCTCTCACGGGTGCCGACGCAGCAGCAGATTCCAACTTTGAAACCGAAGTTTTGGGTGCATTGACCGACCATGAGGACCGGATTGCAGAAAACTCTGCCGACATTGCAGTCCTAGAAACCGGTTTAACTGCGGAAGCTGCAGCGCGTGTAGCTGGCGATGCAGCAACGTTGACGAGCGCAAATGCGTTCACAACGTCTGCCGTAGAAGCTGAAGCCGAAGCGCGTGAAGCTGGCGATGCAGCAACGCTGGTGAGCGCAAATGCGTTCACAACGTCTGCCGTAGAAGCTGAAGCCGAAGCGCGTGAAGCCGCAGATACAGTGCTTACTACCCGTATCGCTGCTGAAGAAACAGCACGCGCCGCTGCAGATACAGTGCTTACTACCCGTATCGCTACTGAAGAAACAGCACGCGCCGCTGCAGATACAGTGCTTACTACCCGTATCGCTACTGAAGAAACAGCACGTGCCGCCGCAGATACAGTGCTTACTACCCGTATCGCTACTGAAGAAACAGCACGTGCCGTTGCAGATACAGCGCTTACTACCCGTATCGCTACTGAAGAAACAGCACGCGCCGCTGCAGATACAGTGCTTACTACCCGTATCGCTACTGAAGAAACAGCACGCGCCGCTGCAGATACAGTGCTTACTACCCGTATCGCTACTGAAGAAACAGCACGTGCCGCCGCAGATACAGCACTTGGTGCGCGTATCACGGCTGAAAACAGTGCGCGTGTAGCCGCTGATAATGCGCTTGGTACTCGTATCACCGATTTGGACAACACACTGCGTGACAAGATTGCTAGCTCAACCGCAACAGCAATCGCAATGGGTGGAAGCACGATCTTGCCAGATACGAACTTCACACTGTCAGGCAATGTCGGCATGTATGAAGGTGCATCTGCAGTGGCTCTTAATGCTGCAGGCCGCGTAAGCGAGAAGGTCTATGTAACGGCTGCCGTTGGTGGTGGTCTGAACAAGGGCGGAAAGCTTGGCGGACGCGTTGGAGTGGTCTTTGGTTTCTAACTGTTGACACTAATTGAGTAAAAAAGGGCTGCCAATCTCAAATGAGATTGGCAGCCCTTTTTATTTTAAGTAAAGAAGGTTCGAAATGGGCGATGCTAATGTCAACAACAAAGCGTAATTCCAAAAAGCTAACCAGGAATTTCTTAATTGCCTGCGTTGCAGCGCCCGCCATTATAGCGCTAGGCTGTTCTCAAATCAGTCATGCAGCTCAGAACACCCCTACTAAAGGCAGTACGCCTCAGAATAAAAAGTTGACTGAGCCTGTAAAACAACCGTCGATAGCTCAGAGTAAAAATCAGCCCCCGCCTCTAGAAAAGCAACAGGTAGCGCCTGATCTAATGCGTTCTGAGTTTATAACGCTTATGGATCTTGATTTTAAAAAACGCGATCTTGATGGTAATGGCAAAGCTACCCGTATAGAAGTAGAGGAGTTTATTAGACGCGATTCAACCGCGAAGGCTCAAGAACAAAATCGAGTTCTTTTCAAAAACCTCGACACCGACCGAAATGGTATGCTGTCCCCAATCGAATTTGCTGCATTGGTTCCTGCGCCTAAATTTATTGATGCCTCAGCAGAAATGTCTCGCTTTGATATTAACCGTGACCAGATTATATCACTCGTAGAATACCGCACAGCCACGCTGGCCAATTTTGATCGGATAGATACAGATAAAGACGGCATCTTGACACCGGCCGAAATATCCAAGTCAACTACTCCACGGTCTACGGAACCCTTGGATCGATAGTTACGCTGTAAAGTCTTAGTATCGCAGGCGTAGTCTAATGTAAGCGGAGCCTTACCAGCAACCTAGTGCAGTCGATTATCCGCAAATCTTCGTCTTAAGGCTCTGTACTTGCATCGAATAGCAGGTACCAGACATTCGATTTGACAAAACACCAGAGTAGGTCGTGCAGTAGGGACATGACAGTTCGGTAAACCCAGCAACGGTGAACCTGAGCACAACATCCAGAAGTTGTAATTGGAAATCCCGCTTTTGGGGTTCATTTTTCCGTCAATACGCGGCTCATTTTTAAGAAAGCCGGTTTTCGTCAGCGACTTGCGACATTGATTTTCCATCGCTAAATCATCAAAATGAACCTTGCATCACTTCTCGCCCAGTTCGAGCCGGGCGCCGCGTCGCACAAGATTTCCATCCCCGCTACCTGGCATCAGGGGCGCACCTCTTATGGCGGCTTAAGCTCGGCACTGGCCTATCAAGCGGCGAAGATGACTGCGGAGGATTTGCCGCCGCTTCAGTCGGCACAAATCGCGTTTGTGGGCCCCTTGGCCGGCGATGTCGAGGTGCAGGCCAATATCCTGCGTCGTGGTAAAAACACGGCATTTATCAAGGCCGACATCATGGGCGCAGATGGCATTGGCCTGACCTGCACGTTCATTTTCATGAACCGGCGGCAGAGCCATTTGGACTATATCAACATCGCGCAGCCCGAATTTCCGCCACTTCCGACCGCGGACAATGTACGCAGCGGCCCGCCTGAATTTTTCACGGGCCATATGCAATATCCGGACAAGCGGCTCGAACTGGGATTAGCAACCAACCGGCTCGCCAGCTGGCACCGCTTTACCGAACATGACGGGATTGACCATATTGCCGAACTTATCTGCATTGGTGATGCATTGCCGCCATCTGCGATGGGCTTGATGACCGAAAAGGGCATGGTCAGCTCGATGAACTGGCAGATCAACATGCTGACGGATACGCCAACGACCGACGATGGCTGGTGGTATCTCTCCAGCGAAACGCATCACGCCGCCAATGGCGCGAGCAGCCAATATATGACCGCATGGAACAGCCGCGGCGAAGCGGTGCTTACCGGCATGCAGTCGGTGGCAATTTTCGCTTAAACAGCTGGCTTTGCGCGGACAAAGCGCATGGCAAGCATCACAAGACCAATAACGATAAAATTATCGACAAAGGTTTTGTAGAACAGCCAATTGTCCGTCGTCAGCAATTTTGCAGCGCCATAATTCAGCGCCGCCATGATCAGGCCGATAACGCCCATGACGATAGCAAAGCGGCCCGCATGGATGTCCGAGTAGGGCATATACCGCGCTAAACCTTTGCCGATATACGGCCCGCCCCGCGCGCCATCGATAATGAAGAAACTGGCGGCGATTAATCCAGTGATTGTGCCGCGCTGCTTGATCCATTCATCATCATTCAGCCAAACTGCGAGGCCTGCCGAAATGCACAGCATCAAGATACCGAAGAGCGCAAGCCCG
The DNA here is from genome assembly GCF_044239005.1 of Sphingorhabdus sp. GTDB lineage: Bacteria > Pseudomonadota > Alphaproteobacteria > Sphingomonadales > Sphingomonadaceae > Sphingorhabdus_B. The sequence goes on from NZ_JBIICH010000009.1 coordinate 4,843, forward strand.
CCGGTGACATCAATTTTCGTTATGCGCTGGAACAGGACAAGCCCGAACCCGACGACCACGCCTACAATCGCCGCAGTCTGCAAATCGGTGAACTTTGCAACGAAGTAGAACAGCAGGCCCGTGATGATATCAATGGCAAATGGCAGGCGGTTGTGGCGCGCAAATACGCCGCCATTCACGTCTGCTTCTTGCGCGACCATGCCTTACCCTAACGCCGCCTGTTTTTCCTCAGCGAGGCGGTCCAGTTCGGCGCGGCTTTTCTTTTCGCTGGAGGATTTCAGCTGGCCGCACGCCGCCATGATATCGCGGCCGCGTGGTGTGCGCACGGGCGCGCTGATGCCGGCTTCGAAAATGATGCTGGAAAAACGCTTAATGCGTTCTGGATCCGAACATTCATAAATCGCGCCGGGCCATGGGTTGAACGGTATCAGATTGACCTTTGCCGGCAGTTTATACTGGCGGATGAGGCTCACGAGCTCGCGCGCATCTTCGTCGCTGTCATTCTTGTCCTTCAGCATCACATATTCGAATGTAATGCGCCGTGCGTTGCTGACGCCGGGATATTCGGCGCAGGCACGCAAAAGTTCATCAATGCCATATTTGCGGTTGATGGGGACGATTTCGTCACGGATTTCCTTGGTCACCGCATGCAGCGAGACCGCGAGGTTCACGTTAATCTCTTCGCCCGCGCGTGCCATCATCGGCACAACGCCCGACGTCGAAAGCGTAATGCGGCGGCGCGACAGGCCAAGGCCATCGCCATGCATAACAATCTTCATCGCATCACGGACATTGTCGAAATTATACAAAGGCTCGCCCATGCCCATCAACACGATGTTCGTGAGCATGCGGCCATCGGCGGTATAATGGCCGACATCATCATCTTCATCATCGTCCGCAACCGACGCCATATTGCCCTTTGGCCATTCGCCAAGCGCATCGCGCGCCAACATGACCTGCCCGACAATTTCGCCCGGTGTCAGGTTGCGCACCAGCCGCATCGTGCCCGTATGACAAAAACGGCAGTTGAGCGTGCAGCCCACTTGCGAAGAAATGCAAAGCGTGCCGCGATCCGCATCGGGAATGAACACCATTTCATAATCTTGCGCGTCATCGGTGCGCAAAAGCCATTTGCGCGTGCCATCGGTCGAAACCTGCGCCTCGACAACCTCTGGCCGGCCAATGACAAAGCGGTCGGCAAGCCATGGACGCATCGTTTTGGCGATGTCGGTCATCGCTTCAAAATCGGTCACGCCGCGATGGTAGATCCAATGGAACACCTGCTTTGACCGCAGCTTTGCCGCTTTTTCATCGAGCTGCGATTCTTCAAACAGCTGACGAATTTGGAGATGGCTGAGACCCATGAGGTCAATTCGGCCATCCGCACGCTGCGTAATCGCGCGTGGGGTGACAACGGGGTCTATATGGCCGGGAATCTGCATGATGGCCGCGCCTATACGCAATGAATCGCCGAAATGCCAGCTATGCTATCGCACAGCGCATCCCAATGCCGCAGCATCGATTGCACTGGGCGCACCGCGCAATGCGTAGGCATCGACAATCGACCGGCCATCGCGCCCGATCGTTTCGATGCTGAGCGACGTTGCCGAGCGGATGGCAGCAATAATCGCCAAGTCTATCCGCCGGTCCGCCGCCCATGCCGCGTTGCTATTGGCCTTTAAACGAAAGCGCCGGCCGCCCGCGGTCAATGTCACGCCGCTGTTTGGCGACCGATCGCGCGACAGCCGCACGTAAAGCTGGTGCGTCACCCTGCGCTTTGGCCAAAAACCGATGGAGACATAAGCCGCCCGCGTTGGAGGTCGTATCGTCTCGTCAGGCTCCGAAATTGCATAGCAGCGGGGGGTTTCCGGGTCACGAAACGCCGCCCACCCTTGATATACGCCAAGCCGGTCTTTGGCGGCGAGCGGCGCCGCGGCCGCAAGCGTCAACGCAAACATCAAAAGCATGTGCTTTCCGGCGGAGGCCGGAACCCAGCGCCGCGCTGCGCCCGGTTGTTCTGGGCTCCTGCCTTCGCAGGAGAACACATGATATCGCAAGCGAACCTTCAAGCACGCTCCCCTGCGCCGTCGCCGTCAATCACCAGCGTTTCGATACCATCGCGGATCATCACCATGCTGCCCTGCGCAAGGCTGTGGGCGATAGGCGCGCCGAAGCGTTCCATGGGCTCCAACCCCAGCAATACCCCGCGCAGCACGCGTGCGGTCATCCCATGGCAGATGATCAGCATGTCCTGTTCAAAGCTTTGGTCCGCTATCCAGTGACGCAGTCGCTGCGCGACATCGTCGTAAAATTCGCCGCCCTCGGGACGCACGGAAAACAGCTTGTGCTCCATATCGACGATTGGGCCGATTTCCGCGGATATGTCGGCATAGGTGCGGCTTGACCAAAGGCCGACGTCAATCTCCAACAGCCGGTCGTCGCGCATCGTCTGGTGCCAGTCGGCGTCGATTTCCTCTGCGATCAATGCAAGTGTCTGCAACGCGCGCCCGGCGGTGGACGACCAAAGCTGCGGCGTGGGGTCATCCCCCAGATAGTTTGCCAATGCACGGCCCATCGCACGCGCCTGCACACAGCCTTCCCACGTCAGCGGGGTATGCAGCTCTGCCTGCCCCTGCATCCGCGCAATTTTGTTAAACACAGTCTCCCCATGCCGTGCGATGAAAAGCCGTCTACCGTTCGTTGAAATCGTCATAATCGCCTTATTCCACAGGATATTCTTCGACGCAAAACCTATCGGCTTGCCCTGCTGGCCAAAGCGGTTATGGAAGAGTCGCCATAGAAATAGGGATTTTTGGCTGCTTTATGCTCGCCATGCCCGATAAGGGGAATTTGAATGAGAGCCACGATCGAACGCGCGACCCTGCTGAAAAGCCTGAGCCACGTCCAATCCGTTGTGGAACGGCGCAACACTATTCCCATTTTGTCCAACGTCCTGATCGAAGCCAGCGAAGGCGGCAAGATCAAGCTGACCGCGACGGACCTTGATCTGCAGGTCGTTGAAACCTTTGCTGCCGATGTTGAAACCCCCGGTGCAACGACCGTTTCGGCGCACACTCTGTTCGAAATCGCGCGCAAGCTTCCAGAAGGCTCGCAAGTCCAATTGCATGCCGCAGACGGCCGCATGGCGGTGAACGCTGGCCGCGCCCGCTTCTCGCTCGCCACGCTGCCGCGCGAAGATTTCCCAACGATCGCAGAGGGCGAATTGCCCACCTCGTTCGAAATTCCCGCAAGCTCGCTGATCCAGATTATCGACAAGACGCGTTTTGCGATCTCGACCGAAGAAACGCGTTATTATCTCAACGGTATTTTCCTGCACGTCACCGACGATGCCGATCCTGTGTTGAAGGCAGCGGCCACCGATGGCCACCGTCTCGCCCGCGTCACGCTGCCGCGTCCTGCTGGCGCAGAAAATATGCCCGACATAATCGTGCCGCGCAAATGCGTCGCCGAAATCCGCAAGCTGCTGGACGAAAGCGGCGGCAATGTCATCCAGATCGACCTGTCGGCGAGCAAAATCCGCTTCACCTTTGACAGCGTCATCCTGACATCAAAGCTGATTGACGGCACATTCCCCGATTACAGCCGCGTCATTCCAACCGCGAATGACAAGCTGCTGCGCATCGACCCCAAGGCATTCAGCCAAGGCGTTGACCGCGTGGCGACCATCGCCACCGAAAAAACCCGCGCTGTCAAAATGGCGCTCGATAAAGACAAGATCACTTTGTCGGTCACCAGCCCTGAAAACGGCACAGCCGCAGAAGAAGTGTCCGGCCAATATAGCAGCGACGGCTTCGAAATCGGCTTTAACGCCCGTTATTTGATGGACATATTGGGCGAAATCGAAGGCGACATCGTCGAGCTTCACTTGGCCGACGCCAGCGCCCCAACGCTCATTCGCGAGAATGACAAGTCAGCGGCGCTGTACGTTTTGATGCCAATGCGCGTCTAATAAATGGAGTGGCTTCCGCGCTGGAAGCCCTCCCTTATTCCGCGGCTTCCGCTATTTCGATGCTCTGCGGACCGCGCACTACGATACCGGGCAACGCGCCTGTCATCGCGCCATCACGGAAAGTGACCACGCCCGATTTTATCGTCGCGGCATAGCCATCCGCCTTTTGCAGTAAGCGCTTGCCACCGGCGGGCAAGTCGAACGCCAACCATGGCTTCAACAATTTCAACGCGTCAAAATCGATGACGTTGATATCGGCGAGATAACCGGGCTTCAGCACACCGCGATCATTCAGCCCATAAAGCCGCGCCGTGTCGTGGCATTGGCGTTTGACGGCCAGTTCAAGCGGTATTGTTCCGGCCTTACGGTCACGCGCCCAGTAACTGAGCAGAAATGTCGGTGACGCCGCGTCGCAAATCGTCCCGCAATGTGCGCCGCCGTCGGAGAGCGATGCGACGATATCGTCACGCTGGAGCAGCTCTTTGGTGAAGTCCAAATTGCCATCCATATAATTCAATATCGGCAGGTAAATCATGCCGTTGCCATCGTCGGCCATCAACTGGTCATAGGCATATTCGGCGCTTTCTTTGCCCGCGGCTTGCGCAAAGCCAAAGACGCTTTCTTCGCGGGTGGGTTCATAGCTAAAGCCATCGCCCAGCGGGAATTGCATGGCCCATGCGGCGGTGACCAGCATGAAGAATGGGGCCATATCAACCGACGGCGGTGGCAAATTATCCTCCGCCAACATCGCCGCCTTAAACGCCGGGTCGGACAGCTTTGCCTTTTGTTCGTCCCACGACAGTCCGGCGATTTTCTGCCAGCTCGGTTTACGCATGAATGGGTGCACCGTGCCGCGCCAGTTCATGATGACGCCGATACCGCGCAGGCCAATCGCCGCGACCAGATTGGCGCCATTGTCATTGGCATGGCACATCCCTGCCATTTGCTCGGTCCAAGGCATTTGCTTGATGGGCGATTGCAACATGGTGAAGGCAATCGGCAGCCCCGTCTCGCGGCTTAACCGACCCATCCAGCCGAACTCGTCCCATTCTTCCAAGAAATCGGTGGTCAGCTCAAACACCCCATGCCCGACTTTGCCCATGGCGCGGCCGATGCCAACCAGTTCGGGTTCGGTCGCCGTGGTCCCGGGGACAAGTTCGCCATCAATCGATTTGTGCAGCACCGTGCGGGATGTGGAAAAACCCAAAGCCCCTGCGCGCAAGCCTTCCTCCACCAGCCGCGCCATTTCGGCGATGTCGGCTTCGGTTGGCTCCTCATTATCCGCGCCGCGCTGTCCCATGACAAAGGCGCGCAACGCGCCGTGCGGAACTTGCGTGCCAATGTCGATAGTGCGCGGCAGGCGTTCGAGCGCATCGAGATAATCGGGAAAGCTCTCCCAATCCCATTTCATCCCCTCGGCCAACGCAGTGCCGGGAATATCCTCAACACCCTCCATCAGGCCGATCAACCAATCATGCTTGTCCTTTTTCGCGGGCGCAAAGCCAACGCCGCAATTGCCCATGACGACCGTGGTGACGCCATGCCAGCTCGACGGACCCATCTCACTGTCCCACGTTGCCTGGCCGTCATAATGGGTATGGATGTCAACAAAACCTGGCGCGACGATTTTACCCGAAGCATCAATCTCTTCGCGGCCTGAAGCGCTGATTTGGCCCATAGCAGTAATGATACCGCCATCGACCGCAATATCGGCGACAAAGCGCGGCGCGCCCGTGCCATCAACGACCGTTCCACCGCGAATGACCAAATCATGCATATCGACTCTCCTCTTCCTAAAGGAGAGCCTATCAGACTTAATCGGACGGTTAAAGTGGGGTCGCGTTGATCACGATTGCTCTGTGAAATTACGCTTTGCGCTGTCCCAACAAACGCAGGCGAAGTGCGTTCAGTTTGATGAAGCCCGCCGCATCCTTTTGGTCATAGGCGCCGGCGTCGTCTTCGAACGTCACAACCTTTTCGCTGTACAGGCTGTTGGGCGATTTGCGGCCAACCACACTGGCCAGACCCTTATACAGCTTCAGCCGGACGGTGCCGGACACCAAGGTCTGCGAATGGTCAATCGCGGCTTGCAGCATCTCGCGCTCGGGCGAGAACCAGAAGCCATTATAGATAAGCTCGGCATATTTCGGCATCAGCTCATCCTTAAGATGCGCTGCGCCGCGATCGAGCGTGATGCTTTCAATGCCGCGATGGGCACGGGCATAAATCTCGCCGCCGGGTGTTTCATACATGCCGCGCGATTTCATGCCGACAAAGCGGTTTTCGACCAGATCAAGGCGGCCAATGCCATGCTTGCGGCCAAGGTCATTCAGCGCAGCGAGCAAGGTCGCGGGCGACATCGCTTCGCCGTTCAGTGCGACGCCGTCGCCCTTTTCAAAATCGATGGTGATATATTCGGGCGTGTCGGGCGCATCTTCTGGATTGACGGTGCGCGAATAGACATAATCGGGCGTCTCATCCCACGGGTCCTCAAGCACTTTGCCTTCGGATGATGTGTGCAACAGATTGGCGTCGGTCGAAAACGGGCTTTCGCCGCGCTTGTCCTTGGGCACTGGAATCTGGTGCTGTTCGGCCCATTCGATCAGCCGTGTCCGGCTTGTCAGGTCCCACTCACGCCAAGGCGCAATCACCTTAATGTCGGGGTTCAGCGCATAAGCCGAAAGTTCGAACCGCACCTGATCATTGCCCTTGCCCGTTGCGCCATGCGCAATCGCGTCCGCGCCGGTTTCGGCGGCAATTTCGATCAACCGCTTCGAAATGAGCGGACGGGCAATCGATGTGCCCAACAAATAGTCGCCTTCATACCGCGCATTGGCGCGCATCATCGGGAAAACGAAATCGCGCACAAATTCTTCGCGTAAATCATCAATGTAGATATGGTGGTCCGGCACGCCCATCAGCACAGCCTTTTCGCGTGCTGGCCCAAGCTCTTCGCCCTGCCCCAAATCGGCGGTGAAGGTCACGACTTCGCAGCCATATTCTACCTGTAGCCATTTCAGGATGACGCTGGTGTCGAGCCCGCCCGAATATGCGAGGACGACTTTTTTAACGCTGTCTTTGGTCATATCATTTTCCGAAGCTGAATATCCGCCGCGCGCCTAACAGTTTAGGCGGGGTTCGACAACTCCCACAACTGCCAAAGCCCCAGAAAGAGGAACATCGACGCCGCAATCCTATGCACAATGCGCAGCGAAACCTTTTCCACCAGCTTCTCACCCAGATAGACCGCAGGGACATTGGCGATCATCATGCCCAAGGTTGTTCCCGCCGCAACCACCAGCACGGCATGATATTGTGCGCCAAGTGCGATTGTTGCGACTTGCGTCTTATCGCCCATCTCCACCAAGAAAAACGCGATTGTCGTGGCAACAAACGCCCCGCGCTGCGATGCGACTTTCATATCGTCATCGACCTTATCGGGAATAAGCGTCCACGCCGCCATCAGGATGAAACCAATTGCGACCGCGATGCGAAATGCGTCGCTCATGAAGATACTGGCAAGCGCACTGCCCGCCCAAGCCGCGAGCGCATGATTGGCCATTGTGGCGGCAAAAATGCCGGCGATGACCGGCAGCGGCTTTTTAAACCGTGTCGCAAGCAATATGGCGAGCAGCATTGTTTTGTCGCCGATTTCGGCAACGGCAACAAGCAAGGTAGATGCAAAGAAAATTTCCATAATGCTTTCCGGATAAGGCAGTTAAAAACGCAATGCCACCCACAACCCCGCGTGGCCGAGTGATAATGATGTTTAGCGGGCGATCAACAATGTTGCACCGGCATATCTGTGCGGCCCCATGGCTTTTCAACAAGATGCTTGGTCGGTTTCATGGGCCAGCCCTTACCCGCAATTAAACGCTTTTGCACCGTCCAAACTATCGCTAGAGAGGCGGCAATAACAACAATATCTCCCCAGGCACCACGTCCCACTGGAGCCAAAGTCATGACTGAATATGTAACCCGCGCAAACCTGCAGGTCGCTGATGAACTCGCGCTTTTCGTTGAAAGCCGCGCGCTATCGGGCACGGGCATAGCCGCCGACGCTTTATGGTCCGGGCTATCCGATATTCTCGCACGGTTTGTGCCGGTGAACCGCGCACTGCTCGCCAAACGCGACGCGCTGCAAACGCAAATCGATGCCTGGCACAAGGCGAACCCCGGACCGATTAGCGATATGCCGGCCTATCAGGCATTTTTGCGCGACATTGGCTATCTCGTTGCCGAACCAGCGCCCTTTGCCATTGGCACGCAAAATGTCGACGCGGAAATCGCGACGATGGCGGGGCCGCAGCTGGTCGTGCCCAGCCTTAACGACCGCTTCGTTTTGAACGCCGCCAACGCCCGTTGGGGCAGCCTATATGATGCCTTATATGGCACTGACGCGCTCGATGCCCCGCCTGCCCGCCCAGGCGGCTATGACGCGGATCGCGGCGCGGCCGTCATCGCTTATGCGCGCAATTTCCTGAACCACAGCATCCCGGGTTGGGAAGCCGTGTTGTCCGGCGGCGCGTCCGATTTCTTCGTTACGCAAACCGCATCGGGTGACATAAAACGCTATCTGTTCAAACAAAATGGCCTGCATATCGAGATATTGGTCGATCCCGCGCACCCCATCGGTGCGACCGACGAACTGCATATCGCCGATGTTATCCTTGAGGCCGCGCTGACCACGATCATCGATCTGGAAGACTCGGTCGCCGCCGTCGACGCGCAGGACAAGGTTGCGGCTTACACCAACTGGCTTGGCCTGATGCGTGGTGATCTGGTGGCGTCCTTCGACAAAGGCGGGCGGACCATGACCCGCGCGCTTGAGGCGGACCGCAATTATGACGGCCTCACCCTTGCTGGCCGCAGCCTGATGTTCGTGCGCAATGTCGGGCATCTGATGACCAACCCGGCGGTACTGTTGCCCGATGGCAGCGAAGCGCCCGAAGGCATTCTCGACGCGTTGTTCACCTCTTTATGCGCGCTGCATGACCTGAAAGGTCTTGGCACGCATCGCAACAGCCGCGCCGGTTCAATCTACATCGTGAAGCCAAAGATGCACGGCCCCGAAGAAGCCGCGCTGACCAACGCATTGTTCGATGCGGTTGAAGATGTGCTCGGCCTGCCGCGTCACACCATCAAGGTCGGCGTGATGGACGAAGAACGCCGCACCAGCGCGAACCTCGCGGCTTGCATTCACGCGGTGAAAGACCGCATCGTCTTCATCAACACCGGCTTCCTTGATCGCACCGGCGACGAAATGCACACCGCGATGCAGGCTGGCCCCATGATCCGCAAGGCGGAGATGAAAGCGAGCAGCTGGATCCAAGCCTATGAAGCGCGCAACGTCCAAATCGGCCTTGCCTGCGGCCTTTCGGGCAAAGCGCAAATCGGCAAAGGCATGTGGGCCGCGCCTGATATGATGGCCGACATGATGGTGCAGAAAATCGGGCATCCCAAGGCGGGTGCGAATACCGCATGGGTCCCCTCACCCACCGCAGCAACGCTGCACGCGATGCATTATCACCAGTTTGACGTCTTTGCGCGGCAGGCGGAACTGGCACAAGAGCCCACGCCGGGCCTTGATCCCTTGCTGAATATTCCCGTTGCGCCCGTCGGCCACAATTGGTCCGATGAAGAGGTCTCGCAAGAGCTTGAGAACAACGCACAGGGCATCCTTGGCTATGTCGTCCGCTGGATTGACCAAGGTGTCGGCTGTTCAAAGGTCCCCGACATTCACGACATCGGCCTGATGGAAGACCGCGCCACATTGCGTATTTCGTCGCAGCATATTGCCAACTGGCTGCTGCACGGCATTGCGACCGAGGCGCAGGTGGACGCCGCGCTCACCAAGATGGCGGCGAAGGTCGACGCGCAAAATGCCAGCGATCCGCTTTACGAAAAGCTCACATCGGGCAGCATCGCGATGCAGGCCGCCCGTGCGCTCATCTTCGAAGGCGTGGCGCAGCCCAATGGCTACACCGAACCATTGCTGCACAAATTCCGGCAGGAGAAGAAAGCGGCGGCCTAACGCGGCGCCGCTTTTTTCAGCTGTCCGGCTTTCCAGTCCATCGCCCGGCGCACGCGGTTTTCGACCGACGGGTGCGAGTAGAATATCACTTCTTGCAACGCCGATGGCCGCGGGTAGCGATATTCGGCGGTTTTAACCAACGCGCCTGCAAGCGCATCGGGCAAATTCGCCGTCCGAAGCGAATAAGCGTCCGCCTCGCTCTCGCCGACACGCGTCACGCTGTTGACCACCGGCTGCGCAAACAGGCCCAGAACCGAAACGATCAGCAACAATATCGGCAATCCTTCGGGGTCGCCGATGGTGGCTTTGCTGCCAAATAAGGCCGCGACCCGATGGAACAATCGGTCGGCCAGAAAAAAGCCAAGCATCGCAATGAACACAATGGCAAAAACCATCCGCCAGACATGGCCAAGAACATAATGCCCAATCTCATGCCCCGTTACGGCCTTCACCTCGTCCAATGACGCCTGCTTGAGCGCAACGTCGGAAATCGCAATCCGCGCCGAACCAAAAACGCCAGAGACATTGGCGGTGAAGTTGTTCGATTGGCGTGAGCCATCAAACATCAACACACGGTCATGCGGAATATTGGCTTCGTCCGCCATTTCAAGCAACGCCGTCCGCACTGGCCCCGCTGGAACTGGCTTATATTCGTTGAACATCGGCTCAATCACCACAGGCGCGAGCAATATCGTCACCGCCGCGGCAAAAGCCGCAAGGCCACCGGACCATATCCACCATGTTTTGCCCGCACGGCGGATAAGCGCATAGACGCCGAGGAAAAACAGCCCGCCCAATATGCTCGACACCGTGATGCCAATCGCATTTTGGGCAAGGAAATCAGACAATGGCTGGTCCGTCCGGCCATAGGATCGTTCAAAACCCCATTGCTCATAAATGCTCCAGGGCAGGCTGATGACGGCCGAAATGACGAAAAAGGCGACGCAGATTATCCATGTCCGCAATGCCCAGCCGCGATTTTGCAATTTCGCCGACAGGCGGTCGAGCAGGCCCGAGCGTACAATAATCCACGTTACAATGGCGGTGACAACCAACCCCGCCAACAACATCCAATGCGTGGCGATGGTATAGCTTTCGGCCTTTTGCAGCGCCTCTGGCCCCAGACTGTCAATATAACGCGCGGTCTCTGCCGCTGGATCAAATGCCATGTCTATTCCCCCCGATATGCTGTGTTAGCTATCTCACACAGCATAGACATGCAACCGCATCTTGCGGATGGACGGTATATGGGGATTTATGGCGTGGGGGCCGCCGTGATTTATGCGCCCGCCAATTTACGCGACAGCGTCGATAAACCGCTCCGCATCGAGAGCAGCCATACAGCCCGTGCCCGCGCTGGTGCATGCTTGGCGATAGATATGGTCCATCACATCGCCGCAGGCAAATACGCCGGGGACGCTGGTTTCCGTTGCCTGACCCTCCGAACCGCCACGCACCTTGATATAGCCGCCAGCCATATCCAGATGCCCTTCGAAAATGCCGGTATTTGGCTTGTGCCCGATGGCGATGAAGACACCGTGCAATTCGATATCCTCGGTGCCGCTGCCGTCGGTCGCGGCAATGCGCATGCCCGTGACACCCATCGCATCGCCCAGAACCTCATCCAATGTGTGGTTCCATTTGATGGTGATTTTGCCTTCGGCTTCGCGCGCGAACAGGCGGTCTTGCAAGATCTTCTCCGCCTTCAATTTGTCGCGGCGGTGGACCAAGGTCACATGGCTGGCGATATTGGCGAGGTACAAAGCTTCTTCGACCGCAGTGTTGCCGCCGCCGATGACGGCGACGGGCTTGTTGCGATAGAAAAAGCCGTCGCAGGTTGCGCAGGCCGATACGCCCTTGCCCATGAACGCGGTTTCGCTCGGCAGGCCAAGATATTGCGCGCTTGCGCCGGTTGCGATGATGACCGCGTCGGCGGTGTAATCACCCGCGCCGCCCGTCAGGACAAAGGGCCGCTTCGAAAAATCGACCTTTTCAATATAGTCATTTTCAATCCGCGTGCCGAAACGTTCGGCGTGCTTGCGCATCCGTTCCATCAACTCGGGGCCCATGACACCCGCGTCATCACCTGGCCAGTTGTCGACTTCGGTCGTGGTCATCAACTGCCCGCCGATTTCAACACCGGTAATCATCATGGGCGTCAGGTTGGCGCGCGCGGCATAGACCGCCGCGGTGTATCCGGCGGGACCGGAACCTATAATGATAACAGGGGCGTGGCGATTTTCGGTCATGGACGGTCTTTCTGATTCTGTTCGGTCCGGACATAAGCGCCGCCACCGCTTTGGCCAAGTGCGCCGCCCGACTTATCCCCATTAAATTAGCGCTTCACATTATGACGTCGGCAACTTATCAGGCGGGCCGAAACACGGGTTTAGGGAGCATTTTCATGGCTAAAATCACAGTAATTTCACGCGATGGCCAAGGCCGCGAAGTTGAGGCTGAAAATGGCCTGAGCCTGATGGAAGTCATCCGCGACAATGGCTTTGACGAATTGTTGGCATTGTGCGGCGGTTGCTGCTCGTGCGCGACCTGCCACATCCATGTCGATCCCGCTTTTGCCGATCGCCTGCCCAAGATGAGCGAAGACGAGAATGACTTGCTCGACAGCACCGACCACCGCAACGAAACCTCACGCCTGTCCTGTCAGGTTCCTGTGACCGATGCGCTTGACGGCCTAATCGTCACCATCGCGCCTGAGGATTGATTTAGAGCGACGTTAACGCCCCTCCCGCAGGCGGGAGGGTTGGGGGGACGGCGACCCCGCTAAACCGCCGTAACAAGGCCAATCATCGCCCCTGTCATCGCAGAGGCGAGATTGCCTGCGACCCAGCTTTTCATTCCCAATGACGCGGCTTCGGTGCGGCGTGCGGGGCATAAGGTACCGATCGTCGACACGAGCAGTCCGATGCTGGCCAAGTTGGCAAATCCGCATAAGGCATAAGTGACAATCAGCTGGCTGCGCGGGCCCAAAGTGCCATCGGCCAATGCCGCCATGTCGAGATAGGCGACATATTCGTTCAATATCGCCTTGGTTCCCATCAACCCGCCTGCAGTTCCTGCCTCGTCCCATGGCACGCCGATTGCCCACATCAATGGCGCAAACAGCCAGCCGAACATCCGGCGCAGCGTCAACGCTGTCCCGTCGACCAAGGGCAAGACGGTCAGCATCTGGTCAACCAAAGCAACCAGCGCAAACACCACAATGATGATGCCAATAACCGCAAGGAACAGCTGAACCCCGTCCATCGTCCCGGTAATGACCGCGTCGATGCTGCTTTCATATTTCAAGCTGGTGTCATCAGGATCCATCTGGGTATCCCCCGCGCCCGGCACCATCAGCCGGGCGATCAGGATCGACGCGGGCAGCACGATCAAAGATGCCGAAATCATATGGCCGACAGCATCAGGAACCGTTTTGGACAGCGTCTGTGCATAAAGGATCAGGATCGCACCGGAAATTGTCGACATCGCCAGCACCATGACCATGAACAATTCGCTGCGGCTCATTTTCTCAAAATAGGCGCGGACGACCAGAGGCGCCTCAACGACGCCCAAGAAGATATTTGCCCCTGCACTTAAACCAACGACGCCGCTCACTCCCATCGTCTTTTGCATCGCCCAACTTAACCCGCGCACAATGATCGACAGGATTTTCCAGTGCCACAATAATGCGGAAAGCGCCGAGAAAACGATGACCAGCGGCAATATTTGGAAGGCAATAATCAGAGGAGGGCTTGCGCCTTCCTTCAGCACGAACGGCAAATCCCCGCCGCCGGTATAGCCGAACATATAGCTTGAACCGACCAAGGTCGCCTTTTCGACCGCCATGACCGCATAATTGGCGAGCATGATGACGTCCCACACAAACGGGACCCGCACGATCACCAATGCGATCAATATTTGCAGCAGCAACGCGCCACCGACCCAGCGCCAGCCCGGAAATGCCCTGCGCTGTTCGGAAAATCCCCACGCCATCAACAATATGACCGCGATCCCGATCAACCCCTGCAATTGCGCGAGCATCGCCATTAGCCGCGCATTGCCTGATCCAGCGATTCCTGAAGCACGGGATAGCCATGGCCGTCGGGGATGCAGAGCCAGTTTCCGTCTTCGCGCTTATCGATATAGGTCAGGACCGTGGAAACCGGATGCGCTGCCGCGTGCGCGGCAGCAGCGTCAAAGTCACCAAACATCGCCAGCCGTTCCAGATTGCGGCGCGTCGGGAAGATGATCTTCACCTCGCCCTTGTCGGCTTTGTCCAAAACCTCTGCCGCGCTGGCCCAAAACAGCGCGCGGTTTTCGGTGTGGTCGACGGTCGCCAGCGGCGTCGTGTTGCCTGCGTTCACCAAATAGAAGCGCGTATCGAAAACCCGCGATGCCCGCTCAAACGCTGGCGGCCGCCAGCGTGACCATGGCACGAGTTGTTCAAAATCGGGTTCCCAGCCAAAGCGGTTGCATATGGCTTGCAGGCTTTCCCCATCATGCAACGCCGCGCGCGGGGCATCGCAATCGGCGGGGTCATCAACACCCTTTAGCCCAAGGGCAAGCCCAGCCTCCTCAATCGTCTCGCGGATCGCCGCCAGCCGCGCCGCGGCCTCATCCAATGGCAAAGGGCCGCCCAGCATTTCGGCATAATCGAAATCCGCCGGATCGACCTTCCCACCCGGGAAAACCGCCGCACCGCCGGCAAAAGCCATTGCCTTGATGCGTTCGACCATCAACAACAATGGCGCACCGCCATCGGGGTTTTGGCGAAAAATCACCATAGTGGCGGCGGGGGTGGCGATGGGTTCGAGTGCTGTTTCTAAAGTCATGCCCCACATGAGCATGGAATGCCCGGCGTTAGAAGTGGAAAGTTAATCCAGCGGTTAAACTCTATCAAAACATTGCGGGGCCCTCTTCGCCCGCGCGTGTTATGCGCATGCAAGATGAGGTAAAAACCTGCCTTGAATTTGGTTAATCTTCGGCCCATTCCAGAATGAGACTCGCGCACTTGCGCTTTTAGAACAAATCTGGAACAAGCTAATTCATGTCACTCACCCATATTAAGGTGCGCGGTGCGCGCGAGCATAATCTCAAGGGCGTCGATATCGACCTTCCACGCGATAAGCTGATCGTCATCACCGGGCTTTCCGGTTCGGGCAAATCCAGCCTCGCGTTCGACACCATCTATGCCGAAGGGCAGCGGCGTTATGTCGAATCGCTGTCGGCTTATGCGCGCCAGTTTCTGGAAATGATGCAAAAGCCCGATGTCGAACATATTGAGGGCCTGTCGCCCGCGATCTCCATTGAGCAGAAGACGACGTCGCGCAACCCGCGCTCGACCGTCGCGACGGTGACCGAGATTTACGATTATATGCGGCTGTTATGGGCGCGCGTCGGCGTGCCGTATTCGCCCGCGACGGGCCTGCCGATTACCGCGCAAACGGTCAGCCAGATGGTCGACCGCGTGATGGCCTTGCCAGAGGGCACGCGCGCGTTCCTGCTTGCCCCCGTGGTGCAAGGCCGCAAGGGCGAATATCGCAAGGAACTCGCCGAGTGGCAGCGTTCGGGCTACACCCGCGTGCGCATCGACGGCGAAATGTACGCCATCGAAGACGCGCCCGCGCTCGACAAGAAATATAAGCATGACATTGAGGTCGTCGTTGACCGTATCGTCGTCAAGGACGGCATCCAACAGCGTTTGGCCGAAAGCTTTGAAGCAGCATTGAAGCTGGCCGATGGCTTGGCCTTTGTGGACTTGGCCGACACCACGGTGGCGGAATTGCAGACGGGCAATGCCGACAGCGTGCCTAGCGCCTTTGGCGAAGCGCGCGCGACGTTCACACCCGCCACCAACGTCACCGGCGGCGCGATGAAGGGCACGGGCCTGCCCGCGAACCGCATCGTCTTTTCCGAGAAATTCGCCTGCCCCGTCAGCGGCTTTACCATCGCCGAAATCGCGCCGCGTCTGTTCTCGTTCAACGCCCCGCAAGGCGCGTGTCCCGATTGCGATGGCCTTGGCGAGCGGCAGGAGTTTGACCCGCAACTGGTGGTGCCGAACGAGCATCTGTCGTTGAAGAAAGGCGCGATTGTGCCTTGGGCGAAATCAAACCCGCCCAGCCCCTATTATATGCAAGTGCTGTCCAGCCTGGCGAAGGCTTATGGGTTTAACCTCGATACCGCGTGGGAGGATCTGCTCCCCGAACAGAAGCTGATCATCCTGCACGGCACCGGCGGCATGGCGGTGGAGCTGACGTTTAAGGACGGGCGCAAGGAATATACGGTGCGCAAGGCGTTTGAGGGCGTCATCGGCAATCTCAACCGCCGCTTGTTGCAAACCGACAGCGCGTGGATGCGCGAGGAGCTGTCCAAGTACCAGACCTCACAACCGTGCGAAACCTGCCACGGCGCGCGCCTCAAGCCCGAAGCGCTCAGCGTCAAAATCGCGGGCGTCGACATCGCCACCCCGACGAAGATGAGCGTGGGCGACGCGCTCGAATGGTTCGGCAGCGTCGACCAAACGCTAACCAACCAGCAGCAGCAAATTGCCAAAGCGATCCTGAAGGAAATCAACGAACGGTTGGGCTTCCTCAACAATGTCGGGCTTGATTATCTCAACCTCGACCGGACGTCAGGGACATTATCCGGCGGGGAGAGCCAGCGCATCCGCCTCGCCAGCCAAATCGGCTCCGGCCTGTCGGGCGTGCTCTATGTGCTGGATGAGCCCAGCATCGGCTTGCACCAGAAAGACAATGACCGCCTGCTCGCCACGCTGCGCCGCCTGCGCGATTTGGGCAACACCGTCATCGTGGTTGAGCATGACGAAGACGCGATCCGCACCGCCGACTGGGTGGTCGATCTTGGCCCCGGCGCGGGCGTCCATGGCGGCACCGTCATGGCCGAAGGCACGTTGAAACAAATCCTGAAGTCGAAAGACAGCCTGACCGCCGCGTATCTGAATGGCACGCGTGAGATTGCGGTGCCCAAGACCCGGCGCAAGGGCAATAAGAAGAAGCTGACCGTCCACAATGCCCGCGCCAACAACCTAAAGAATGTCACCGCCAGCATCCCGCTGGGCACATTCACCTGCATCACCGGCGTATCGGGCTCCGGCAAGTCAAGCTTCACCATCGACACGCTGTATGCCTCTGCAGCCCGCAGCCTGAATGGCGCGCGCGTCATCGCGGGCGCGCATGACAAGGTCACCGGCCTTGAACATTGCGACAAGGTGATCGACATCGACCAATCCCCCATTGGCCGCACCCCGCGTTCGAACCCCGCGACCTATACCGGCGCGTTCACCAACATCCGCGACTGGTTCGCCCAATTGCCCGAAAGCGCCGCGCGCGGGTACAAGCCGGGGCGTTTCAGCTTCAATGTCAAGGGCGGGCGCTGCGAAACGTGCAGCGGCGATGGCCTGATCAAGATCGAAATGCACTTCCTGCCCGACGTCTATGTGACGTGCGAGGAATGCAACGGCAAACGCTACAACCGCGAAACGCTGGAGGTCAAATGGAAGGGCTTATCCATCGCCGACGTGCTCGACATGACGGTGGAGGACGCGGTGGAGGTGTTCAAGGCCGTCCCCCCGATCCGCGACAAAATGGCCATGCTGGCGGAGGTTGGGCTTGGTTATGTCAAGGTCGGGCAACAGGCGACGACATTATCCGGCGGCGAAGCGCAACGCGTCAAACTCGCCAAGGAACTCAGCCGCCGTTCCACCGGCCAGACGCTCTACATCCTGGACGAGCCCACCACCGGCCTGCATTTTGAAGATGTCCGCAAACTCCTCGAAGTGCTCCACCGTTTGGTGGAACAGGGCAACAGCGTGGTGGTCATCGAACATAATCTCGACGTCATCAAGACCGCGGACTGGATCATCGACCTCGGCCCCGAAGGCGGCGTTAAAGGCGGCGAGATCGTCGCCGAAGGCACGCCGGAGGATGTGGTAAAGGTCGCCGCGAGCTACACGGGGCATTATTTGAAACCGATGTTGGAAAAGGCAAGCTAAGTTTCCCCTCCCGCAGGCGGGAGGGGCTAGGGGTGGGCCCCCGGACTGGTCCGAGAGGCTCCATTGGGTTAGGGGTGGCCCCCGCGCGAGCTAAGTGATTCACGCAGAGGCGCAGAGAACGCAGAGAATTTCTAACCCCACCGTCCTCCTGACACCAACCCGTCATCCCGACACCACTACCCGTCATCCTGAACTTGTTTCAGGATCTTAATTCCGACCGCCGACAAAAAGTAAGATGCTGAACCAAGTTCAGCATGACGAAGATAGAGATCGTGGTTGGAAAAGGCCTCACATCCATGAACCAGTTGCTTTTGTTAACAAAAATTGACAATTAATTTTTTCGCTGTAACCCTCGTGCACAAAAGCGGGGCCCACGACGGAGGAGCAATTAAGTGCACTGTCACCGTAATCCCATTTTAATGTTCAGAATCATATTAGTCATTTTTCTATTTGGCTGTTCGGCAGGATCGAATAAATTGCGGGCTGTTTCGCCTGATGAATATTTTAGCGTTGATAAATGTTGGAAAAATGAGAGTGGAAACTTTAGTGCTATCATGGTTCTCACGAACCAAGACGAAAGTCATATTCCTTACTTTATTTCTCGCACATGTGATGTTGTTGATAGTGCATACCCTAAGGGAACGGCCTTTCTGAACTATCTAAATGCAGTAAGTGTTTCGGGAGACAACGGTGAACTTGCTAAGAACGGTTATCTAAACAAGCCATTATCATCAAATTTTATTACTCATCTCCCGTTACCTGACGCTGGCAATAAAGCGTATATTTTCGAAGGTACATTAGGAAAAAAAATGAAAAATGGGTTTGTATATTATGAAATTACTGGTGTTGACGTTTTTAAAGATACAGGTTTAACTTTTCAAGAAATCACATCCCTCACTCCGCGTCAGCGGAAGAATCTTGGGATGAATTAGGAAATCAAGTGCACTGTCACCGTAATTCAAGGAAGAATTCTCGATGAGCGATAATAATGACATCCTCAGCCGTGAAATCGTCATTGCAGGAAAGTTGGCGGAAAACGGTGTCTCGGTTCAAGTCAAGAGCCGCGCAGTTGCTGCGATGGACCGGCTTTTAGGCAGTCTAGCAGACATTCCTACCGCGTTTGCAGAAGGCGTGGCTAGCAAAATACGAGTGAAAACTCAGATAGAGGAACGCCTGCTGGTCGCGAAAGCAGAACTTGCGGAGAGAAAGTTAATGGGGATACCAAGTGCTGCTGACGCGCTGCTATTCGACATGATGAAAGAAGCAGGAAGGAAGCAAATTAACGCGGCTGGAGTAGCAGTTCATACTGTCGAAGAACTGAAAGCGTTTCCGAGTCCCAGCGAGCAAACACAAAAGGAGCAAACTGATCCGCAAGAGGCAGTTGATGAAGACTGGTTTAACCAATTTGTGCGGTATGCAGAGGATGCATCGTCAGAGAATCTTCAACAGCTTTGGGGCAGAGTGCTGGCAGGTGAAATAAACTCACCTGGCCGTTTCTCCCGACATACACTGCGCTTTATGGCAGAGCTCGATAAAGAAACGGCGCAGAATTGCGAGTTTGCAGCAGAATACATTGTGACCGACTTCATTCCTCATTCTAATTTCTGGATGGAAAACAAGCCGTTCATGATCGCTATCGATTTGGCCCGATTAGGTCTGATCGAAGGCGCTGCAGGTAAATCGCCAAACAGATCATTCACTATAGGACCTGAGGGATGCTTTTTTCAGGAGAACGGAAAGCATGCTATAGTGTGCAAAGGGCCAGTGGGAACGAAGTTCAATGTTAAAGCAATGCCGCTGACAAGATTGGGCATCGAAGTGTTCTCGCTGTTGGCTGTAAAAGATGAAACCACGTCGCTACGGACGTTAGCGAAGATACTTGAAAAGCAATCTGTTGACGAAATTCAATTAGGAACTTTCGAACCTGAGATTAATGGAATTCGCTTTTTTGAGTCAGAAGTCCTTTTTGTGCGGGGCACGTAACGAATTACGCCCAAAATTACGATAATATACCGCCCCCCCCCTCGCCAAAATCGCCCCCCATAAACCCCCACTGTCTTGCGCCGGTCATCATCGTCTGCGATGTGTGGGCCTGAAACATTTTTGGAGAGTAAAATGCGTAAAGTGTCGCCCTTTGTGTCCGCTGGCCTGCCTGTGTCTTTGGCGTTGGCGTCCTGTCTGATCGGCGCGCCGGTTATCGCGCAATATGCGGCGACGCCGGATCCGGCAGCTGCGACGGCGGCGGCGCCCCTGCCCCCTGCGCGGCCCATTGGCACGCCGCCGCTGACCACCAGCGAGGCTTATTTAAAGGCTGGCGCAGCCGAGCTGGCACGGTTGGAGGCGGATACGCCCAACAACCGCAAGGCGCGCAATGTTATCATCTTCATCGGCGACGGCATGAGCATCACCACCCTGACCGCCGCCCGCATTTTTGAAGGGCAGCAAAAGGGCGTCGACGGCGAATCCTATGTCGCGCAAATGGACCGCCTGCCGCACACCGCCTTGGTCAAAACTTACTCGCATGATGGCCAAGTGCCCGACAGCGCGCCGACCGCCACTGCCATGATCTCCGGCGTCAAAACACTGAACGGCGTTCTGGGCGTTGGCCCGCAAGCGGTGGAGGACAATTGCAAGGCGACCGAACCCTATAAGGTCAAATCATTGTTCGAAATGGCCGAGGACAAGGGATATGCCACCGGCATTGTCTCCACCGCGACCATCACCCACGCCACGCCCGCATCGACCTACGCCCATGTCGCGCAACGCGATTGGGAAGTGGATGCGAATATGCCCGCCGCGGCGAAGGCCGAAGGCTGCACCGACATTGCCCGCCAAATGGTCGAATGGCCGCATGGCGATGGTTTTGAAGTCATGCTGGGCGGTGGACGCCAACATTTCATGCCCAACACCGCGGCTGACCCCGAATATCCGACCAAAAAGGGCAAGCGCGCCGATGGCAAGGACCTGATCGCCAGCTGGCAGGCCGCCAACCCCAAAAGTGCCTATGTCTGGAACAGCGAAGGCTTTGCCGCGGTGGACGCGAAAAAGACCGACAAGCTGCTTGGCCTGTTCGAACAATCGCATATGCAATTTGACGCCGACCGCACCGCGAGCGGATCAAAAGAACCCTCGCTCGCCGAAATGACGACGAAGGCGATCGCGATGCTGTCCAAAAACCGCAAGGGCTATGTCCTGATGGTCGAAGCGGGCAAGATTGACCATGGCCATCATGGCGGCAACGCCTATCGCGCGTTGCAGGACACCGTGGCGCTGAATGATGCCTTGAAAGCGGCGATGGACACTGTCGACCTGCGCGACACGTTGATCGTCGTCACATCGGACCATAGCCACACATTTACCATGGCGGGATATCCCGAACGCGGTAACCCTATCCTTGGCCCCGTGGTCGACCAGAAAGGTAAATCGACCCTAGCCTTTGATGGCAAGGGATACACAACCTTGGGCTATATCAACGGCCCCGGCGCGGTCACGACATTGCCCCGCACCGACCCGTTGAAAGAAGATACGCAGGCGCTGAATTATCGGCAACAGGCGTTGATCCCCACCGGTTCCGAAACGCACAGCGGCGAAGATGTCGTCGCCCGCGCCGCCGGGCCAAAGGCGCATTTGTTCAAGGGCACGATTGAACAGCACACGATATTCCAGATCATGCGCGCGGCCCTTGGTTTCAAATAAGGCGGTTTTAAATAAGGCGGTTTTATATGGGTGCGCGCTTGTAAAGCAACGCGCGCTGCCCACATCTGCTGTTCGGGGGTTTCTGGACAAAGGAAAAGCCATGAAACGGATATTATCAGTCGCTGTTCTGTCGCTCGCGCTGGCCGCGTGCGGCGAAGGCAGCGCGTTGAACGACACGGTTAAGGTCAGCGTGCGCGAATCCATCGTCGCCACCTGCACCACCGCCGCCAGCGAACAAATTCCCGAAGGCATTGGGGTCGACGTCAGTCAGGTCTGCGGTTGTGCCGCCGACAAGGTGATGGATGGCAAAAGCATGTCCGACCTTGCCGCCAATCCGCCCAGCCCGTCCGAAGGCATGGCCAAATTGCAGGCCTGCTTGAAAGAGCTTGGGCCCGTGACGGTCAATCCCGCCGCAGGATGAAGCGCATATAAAGACCCCGCCCGGGGGAGGGATCCGGACGGGGTCAATTTTGTCCTCTTCACCTGCTAGGGGGAATTTGAGGACTGGCTTTCAGGTTGCGTATGCGACCCGAAATCTTATGGCATGACGACGGTGTCGACCATGTGGACCGTGCCGTTTGACGCAGCCATATCCGCGCTGGTTACGGTCGATTTGCCGCCCTTGGCATCGGTCAGGACAATCTTGTCGCCGTTCATTCTGGCTTTCAACGTGCCGCCGTTCAACGTCGTGACGGCTGCAGTGCCGTTGCCGTCTGCGATCAACTTCGCGAGATCAGCCGCCTTCACATTGCCGGCGACGACATGATATTTCAGCAGCGCCGCAAGCTTCGCCTTGCTTTCCGGCTTTAACAGGCCGTCGAGCGTTGCCTTGTCGACCTTGGCAAATGCGGCATTGGATGGCGCGAATAGGGTGAACGGGCCGCTGCCCGACAATGTTTCGGCAAGTCCGGCGGCGGTGACGGCCGTGACCAAAGTCGATGCCTGTGGGTTGCCTTGCGCAAGCGCGACAATATTCTTGTCGGTGGTCGCTTGGGTTCCGTCGGATATCATCGCGTCGTCCTGCACCACTTCGGTATCGGTCGCCACGGTATCGCTGGTGTCGCTGCCCGAGCACGCGGCCAATGCCAGTGCGGACAGGCCCGAAATCAACGTGCTTTTCAAAATCTTCATACTGCGATTCCTTCCAAATGAACGCTTCAGTTGGCAATAACGTGCAAAGTCGCCAGATGGTTGCGTGTGCGGTGAAAAAAATAGCGGCGCGCCGAAGTACGCGCGCGGGACCGCTTTGCTTTCGGGCGGCTTGGGTTTACGGGCGGGGTATGGATGGACCTGCCCCTAATCTGGCCTCAACGCTGCGCGATGCGACCTATGCCCTGACGCCTGTCAGCGCGACCCCGCGTCTGGACGCCGAACTGTTGATGGCGCATGCCTTGGGCATAGACCGGTCGGCGATGTTGTTGCGGATGCATGATCTTGCTGTGCCCCCTGCCTTTGCGGCGTTGCTCGCGCGGCGGGTGGCGGATGAGCCGGTGGCCTATATCACGGGAATGCAGGCGTTTTGGGACCTTGACCTGCATGTGACGCCCGATGTGCTGATCCCCCGTGCGGACAGCGAAACGGTGATTGAGGTGGCGATTGCGGGTTTTGCGGGGCGGGATGCGCCTGCGCGGATCTTGGACCTTGGCACGGGGTCGGGCGCGTTGTTGCTGGCGGCTTTGTCGGTGTTTGGGGACGCGCAAGCTGTGGGCATTGATGCCAGCGCGGCGGCTCTCGCGGTCGCATCGGGCAACGCGGCGCGGCTTGGACTGGACGGGCGCGCATACTTTGAACAGCGCGATTGGACTTTGGACGGGTGGGCCGACGGTTTAGGGCAATTCGACCTCATCATGTGCAACCCGCCGTATATTGAGGACGCAACACCGCTTGCGCCCATGGTCGCCCGCCACGAACCCCACAGCGCCCTCTTCGCCGGACCCGACGGTCTGCGCGACTATCGCATACTTCTAAAAACCCTCAAAAAACTGCTAAAAACCACCGGAATCGCGGTCTTTGAAATCGGATTCAACCAGTCAAAATCCGTCGCAAAATTGGGCACCGAAGCTGGGTTCGCTTCCGAATTAACCCACGACCTTTCCGGCAATCCACGCGTCTTGCGCTTTTCGCTTGGAATCGCGCAACCGAACCGCTAACGCTAAAAAGCATCGCAGCAAAACCCGTAAATTGCGGAGATTAGCGCGAAGCCGCCCCCAGCGCAGTTGGAAATTTTTTCAAGGTCTCGGTCGACCTTGGCGTAACCCAAAGACTGGGTTTTGGGGCTTCCTGCAATGTTAAAATGCTAAAAGAGGACGGGTCAGCCCTGATGAATATCAACAACAGGCAGCAGCAGAACAACAATCGTCGCCGCGGTCGCAACAACAATAATCGCCAGCAAAATAACAACCGCAGCGGTTTCGACTATCAGAACCAGATCGACAATCGTGCGCGCGGCAACGCAGCGCAGATGCTGGAAAAATACAAAAAGCTAGCGCAAGATGCGCAGTTTAACGGTGACCGCGTAAACGCCGAATATCACCTGCAATTTGCCGACCATTATTTCCGCGTACTCGCCGATTTCCGCGGCCGTCAAGAAACGCGTCAGGAACAGCAAGGCGAACGTCGTCCCCGCGAAGATAATCGTGAAGACCGCGACGATTGGCAAAATGATGATCGCTCGCAGAGTTATGACGAACAAGGTTCTTCCGATGGAATGGACGCCGATTCCGTTTCGCAAGATGATGGCGATACCGAAGAGCGCGCGCCACGCGAGCAACAGCGCGAAAGCCGTCCACGTCGCCCGGAACGCAACGACCGTAATGATCGTTCCGACAATAACCGGTCCGCAAATCGCGGCCCACGCCGTCACCACAGCGAAGAAAAAGACGATGCACCCGCAGGTCTTGATCTCGCCGTATTGCCGCCGTCCATCGCTATTTCTTCGGACGACAGTGACGCGGATATGGAGAGGCCAGCACGCAAACCACGCGCCCGCCGCGTTAAGCCAGCGGGTGATGATGAAGCTGCAGCGGCGGAATAATCAGTCGTTCTGCTGTTGATCGCGCACAAACGGCGCGATAACCTCTAGCTTTCGGGCAGTGCCCGTGGCTTGTGATCGTCATCTAGGGCAACAAAAGTAAACAGACCTTCGGTCACTTTGACCTCTTGTTGGCCACGCGCACGGGTCGCGATAACTTCGACACGGATGCCCATGGATGTGCGGCCGCGCCGCTCGAGCGTTGCATAGACGGAGATAATGTCGCGCAATAAAATCGGCGCGATGAATTCCATCTTCTCAATAGCCACTGTTGCACACGCGCCTTGGGCAATCCGTCCAGCCAAGATACCGCCGGCCTGATCCATCATCCCCAATACCCAACCGCCAAAGATATGGCCATTGGCGTTGATATCGGCGGGGCCCGGAACAACCCGCAAAACCGGGTCATTCCGTTTTGGAAGGTTGCGAACAGCCTCGGTCACCGGTCGGCTTCATCTTCAAAAGGGTCATCGATGGATTCATCATGGCCCGACCCGCTGGACAGGAAAACAAGACCCATCAGTGCGGCGGTCAGCATGATTGCCCCGGTTATTGCACCGGCCGTGGCGATGAAGAAGTGAATGGAGACCATCCCGTTCTGCCACCAGAATGTCCCGAGGGCACCCACGGTCACAATCAATGTCACGCCAAACATCCACCGCATGAGCCGCCAATAGCGGCGCCATGCGAAGTTGGCATATTCAGGATCATCGAGGCGGGAAGGGCGAGTCATAGCTTGATAAGGTCGCCTTATGCTATAAGTTCCATCAGGGGCAAGGACATAGGGAGAGAGTCGATGACGATTTCTGCGATATTGGCCAACCATCCCGGCAATGTGTTCACCGCTGCGCCGCACGAAAGTGTCGGTGATGTGGTCGCGCGACTTGCCGAAAACCGGATTGGTGCCCTGCCCGTTGTCGATGGCAAAGCCGTTGTCGGCATTTTTTCCGAACGCGATATTGTCTACGGTGTCGCGCGCCATGGCTCCGCTTTCCTGACAAAGACGGTTGCGGAAACAATGACGGGACCAGCCATCACCGTTTCGCCCGATACGCCAATCCTGTCGGCTTTATCGCTGATGACGAAACGGCGCATTCGTCACCTTCCGGTAATCCAGGGCGATGACCTTGTCGGCTTTGTCTCCATTGGCGATTTGGTGAAGCACCGTATCGACAAAATTGAGGCCGAGGCCGCCGCAATGCGCGATTATATCAGCATGGCCTGACCATCACTTGCGCAAGGTCCAGGCTGCCCTCACCGGTTAATCCGATAATTATCCGGGATTGGCAGGCGACGTTGTTGGTCC
This sequence comes from Sphingorhabdus sp., assembly GCF_044239005.1. Taxonomy (GTDB): domain Bacteria; phylum Pseudomonadota; class Alphaproteobacteria; order Sphingomonadales; family Sphingomonadaceae; genus Sphingorhabdus_B. The sequence continues at coordinate 30,891 of NZ_JBIICH010000009.1, forward strand.
TACCGGAATTGGGGCATAAACCGGCTTCGGCGCGTACTTCATATTCCAGTCGGCAAGATCGCGTTCATATTTCACATATGCATCGTAAAAATTGACAAACACGCGATCAATATCGGCGAGGCCGCCAATTGCATATTCGGGCAATGCACCTGTGGGGACGGTATTGGCCTCGGTCAGCTTGCGCAGCGCCATGTCACAATATTGGGCACGAACGGGCGGCAAAGCGAAATAGTTATACAAATCGGTCATACGCGTATCGCGAACCCGCAGACCATTTTGTCCAGGATAACGGGCGACATATTCCCGGTCGACCGCTTTGCTGGTTTTCGACAAGATCGCCTTATGAATGACGATGAACTTGTTATACTCGGTCGCGATTTGACCCCATATAGGCCCTTGGCAATTCAATGCCGCGACGTTCAAAGCGGACCGAAAATGCCAGATTTGTTCATCACGGCTTAAACCACGGTTGGGCGTTACGCGAATGCCATCAAGCCCGACCGGCGGGATCGTCATCGACAGCGCCGCGCCACCCGGTGGCAAAGGCATAGCGGGCGGCGGCGGCGCAGGAAGTGGAATGGGTGTAGGTACGACTTTTACTGGAGCTGGGGCGCAAGCTGCAACCGCAGTCACCATGATGATGGCAGCTAGATTCTTTATGCCCCGACGCATTTGCTCTCTCCGATTTGCTATTCCTGATTCCAACAGGATTTTCGTTCGAATGAAAAGCCCTGTTCGACCAAATCCCAAAGAAAATGGCCCAGTGGTTTCCCACCGGGCCATATTGTGGCGTTCAAGGTGAACAGCCGATGACTTATTCGCGGTTACCGAGGAAGCTCAGCAAAAACTGGAACATGTTGATGAAGTCCAGATACAGCGTCAGTGCGCCCATGACCGCGGCCTTACCGATCATTTCTGTACCCTGAAGGTAGAAATATTCGCTTTTGATACGTTGCGTATCATAAGCGGTCAGACCAGCGAAGATGAGCACACCTGCGCAGCTGATAACCCAACCCAAAGTGTCGGAGCCGAGGAAGATGTTGACGATCGACGCAACAATCAAGCCGACCATACCCATTACAAGGAAGCTTCCCCAGCCACTGATGTCTTTCTTTGTTGTGTAAGCCCACAGGCTCAGTCCAGCGAAAGCCGCTGACGTTGCAAAGAAAGTCTGCGCGATGGACTCACCGGTAAACATCATGAAGATGCGTGCCAGTGACAGGCCCATCAATACCGCAAAACCCCAGAACATAGCCTGAAGCGTGGCAGCAGAAAATTTACCTTGGCCAAAGCTCATCGCCATTACGACGACCAGTGGCGATAAAATGATTACCCAGCTCATCAGGCTTGGGTTCACCATCAGATTTCGTGCCAGTTCGGTCTGTGCAAACAGCATCGCAACGATGCCCGTCAGCAAGACGCCTGACGCCATATAGTTATAAACCTTGAGCATGTGCGAACGCAGACCAGCGTCAAAAGTGACATCGCCGGCGCGTGTACCTACACCTGCAAGACTTGACTGGGTCCCGGTTACCC